>DATKNV010000234.1:0-30525 GCA_035541215.1 Allostellaceae bacterium
ACGCTCATGTGGCGCTCGACCGCGGGGCGACGGTGCCGGCGGTCGATGACGAAGTCGTGGCCCTTGGGCTTGCGCGAGATCGCCTCGGCGATCGCGGCATCGAGCGGCCCGTCGCTCTCGGAGGCCCGGAGCGGCGTCCGCAGATCGGCGGAATCCGCTTGGCCCAGGCACATGTAGAGCGTGCCGGTGCAGGTGAGGCGGACGCGGTTGCAGCTCTCGCAGAAATTATGCGTCAAGGGCGTGATCATGCCGACGCGCCGCCCGGTCTCGCGCACCATGTAATAGCGCGCAGGTCCGCCGGTGCGGTAGTCGGTCTCCTCGAGCGTCCAGCGGCGCTGCAGCTCCGCGCGCACCAGCGAGAGCGGGAGATACTGGTCGAGCCGCGTCTCCGCGCCGATCTCGCCCATGGGCATCACCTCGATGAAGACGAGGTCGAAGCCCTCCTCGCCGCACCACTCGACGAGGCGATGGAACTCGCCGTCATTGACGCCCTTGAGCGCGACCGCGTTGATCTTCACCGCGAGCCCCGCGCGCTTGGCCGCGGCCAATCCCTCCTGCACCTGCTCGAGCCGGCCCCAGCGCGTAATCGCCGCAAACTTCGCGGGGTCGAGCGTGTCGAGCGAGACGTTGACGCGGCGGACGCCGATCTCCCTGAGCTCCTGCGCGTAGCGCGCGAGCTGGCTTCCGTTGGTGGTGAGCGTGAGCTCGTCGAGGTCGCCCGCCTTCAAGTGCCGGCCGAGCGAGCGGAAGAGCGCCATGATGTTGCGCCGGACCAGCGGCTCGCCGCCGGTCATGCGCAGCTTGCGCACGCCATGCCGCACGAAGGCGCTGCAGACGCGGTCGAGCTCCTCGAGGCTCAGGATCTCCGCCTTCGGCAGGAAGGTCATGTCCTCGGCCATGCAGTAGACGCAGCGGAAGTCGCAGCGGTCCGTGACCGAGACGCGCAAGTACGTGATTTTCCGCCCGAATGGGTCCAGCATCGCCGATAGGGTTCCGATCCGCCCCGAAGGAGGCGGTTCAATTAGCCTATAACATAATGCCGCTGGAAGGAAATTTCCGCCCCGGGGCGCCGGGCCGGGCCTAGGCCGCCTTCACGTCCGCGAGGAAGCGGTCGACCTCGGCGCGGAGCTGGGCCGCCTGCTTCGAGAGCGTTCCCGCGGCGTCGAGCACGCGGTTCGCGGCGCCGCCGGTCTCGCCCGCGGCGGCGTTGACGCCGCCGATGTTCTGCGAGACCTCGCTCGTCCCCGCGGCCGCCTGCTGCACGTTCCGCGCGATCTCCTGCGTCGCCGCGTCCTGCTGCTCGACCGCGGCGGCGATGGTGGCGGCGATCTTGTTGATCTCGGCGATGGTGCCGCCGATGGCCTCGATCGCAGCCACGACCTGCTGGGTCGCTTGCTGCATGCCCGCGATCTGGCTGCCGATCTCCTCGGTCGCCTTCGAGGTCTGATTGGCGAGGTTCTTGACCTCGCTCGCGACCACCGCGAAGCCCTTGCCGGCCTCGCCCGCGCGCGCGGCCTCGATGGTCGCGTTGAGCGCGAGGAGATTGGTCTGGCTCGCAATCGAGTTGATGAGCTCGACGACCTGACCGATCCGCTGCGAGGCATCGGCGAGGCCCTTGACGGTCGAGTTGGTCTTCTCGGCCTCGCCCACGGCCTTCTCCGCGACGCGGCTCGAGAGCGCCACCTGGCGGCCGATCTCGCCGACGGAGGATGCGAGCTCCTCGGTCGCGGCGGCGACGGTCTGCACGTTGCCCGCGGCTTGGCCCGAGGCGCTGGTGGCGGCGGCGGCCTGGCGGCTCGTCTCCTCCGCGGTCGCGGCCATGGCGGTCGCGGTCGATTGCAGCGCCTCGGCGGAGTGCGTGACGGAGCTCAGCACGGCCGTGACCTCGGCGTCGAAGTCGCGCGCGAGCTCGGCGAGGCGCTCGACGTGCTTTGCCTGCTGCTCGCGCTGCCGCTCGCGCTCGGCGGTCAGGCGATCGGCCTCGATGCTGGTCTCCTTGAACACCTGGACGGCGGCGGCGATGGCGCCGATCTCGTCGCGGCGGCCCGCATAGGGCGTCTCCTCCTTGCGCTCGCCGGCCGCGAGCTTGCGCATGAATCCCGCCATCACGATCACCGGACGCGAGATGCGGTTGCTGACGAGCCAAGTCGCGATGACCGCGATGACCGCGATGATACCGAGCGCCACGACGTAGAAGAGCCGCGCGCTCGCGATCTCCGCGTGCGCTTGCGCGACCATCTCGGCCTTGCGCGTCTGCACGACCTCCTCGAGCCGGTCGATCTGCTTCTGCGCCTCGCCGTAGGACTGATCGGCGGTGCCCATGAAGATCGAGGCGGTGGCGGCATCGAAGGCCGCCATGTTGATGACCTGCTGCCCGGCCTCGCCGTAGCTCTTTATCGTCTTGGCGAGCGCGGCGACGAGCGGCTCGGTCTCGGCATCGCCGGCGGTCGCTTGCTGCACCGCCTTGAAGGCGGCGGCGATGCCGCCGATCTCCTTGCCGAGAGCCGCCGCGAGCGCCTGCTTGCGCTCGACCTTGGTGTCGTTGCTGGCGACGGAAGTGAGCTGGTAGAGATGCGCCTGCACCGAATTGAAGCGGCCGTCGAGCGCCGCCACCAGCGCCGCGCGCTCGAAGGCGACGTCGCTGAGCTCGCTCAGGTGCCGCTCGTTGCTGTTGAGGAGCAGGAGCGTGTAGCCCGCCAATCCCACCAGCGCCGCGAGCAGGAAGCTCGGCGCGAGGAACATCTTGAGACGCAGGGAGAAGTCGTCGAACCGCCGCATCGAAGGTACCTTCCGTGCCCGCTTGCGAGCTCGCCGCCGAGTCAGTCCTTGTAGAAGCCGACGCCGACGACGTAGTCGCCGACTTTGACGACGTAGGAGGACTTCGGCTCGATCTTCTTGGAGACCGGATTGACCCAGCGGTAATCGACCCAGCCGCTGCCCTTGCTGCTGGCGACGTCGATCATTTCCTTGTTGTAGAGCTTGCCGTCGGGGTCCTTCAGCTCGAGGTTGGTGTGGCCGATCATGCCGGGGTTCGCGCCGTGCGCGACGGTGTTGCCGTCCATGGAGCGCACGAAGACGTAGAGATCGCGGTCGTGGTATTGCGCATTCGCCTTGTCGTTGAAGGCCGCGAAGGCCTTCTCGGGCCCCACTTCCTTGACGTAGGCGGCGGCCTTCTCGGCCATCGCCTTCGCCTCATCGGCGGTGCCGTGATCGCCGAGGGCCATGCCCGCGCGCGGCAGCAGCGCGAGGCCCAGCAGCAGGACCGACATCGAAAGCAAACGCGCGACACGCATCATTGCCCAGCTCCTACGCATGGATCGCATGGTGTTGCGGCAAAGGTGCGCCAAATAGTTTAAGGACGTTTTAATGTTAAGGGGTCGCTGCCCTCGCCCGAGGCAACGCCGCGCGTAACGCGGACTCAAGATGGGCGGCGGCCGTGCCAAGCCTCCCGCAGCAGCGCATGCACGCCCGCCGCGTCGAGCGGCCGCGGGTTCGAGACGGTCTGGGCGACCGCATCGCGCGCGGCGGCCTCCAGGCCCTCGGGATCGATGCCGAGCGCCTCGAGGCTCACCGGCGCGCCCATGCGCTTGGCGAGGTCGAAGATGGCGGCGGCGGGATCGGCGCCTCCCGTCGCGGCGCGCAGATCGGACATGACTTCCGGCATGTAAGGCGCATTGAAGGCGACGACTTGCGCGAGCATCACGCTGTTGGTTTCGCCGTGCGGCGCGCCGAACTTGCCGCCGAGGACGTGGCAGATCTTGTGATGGAGGCCGATCCCCACGAGCTGCACCAGGAGGCCTCCGAGGAAGCCGCCGTAGAGCGCGCGGCTCCGCGCCGCGAGATCGCCGGGCCGTGCGACGCTCGCGGGCAGGCCCTCGAAGAGCGCGCGGATGCCGTCGAGCGCAATGAGCCGCGCGACGGGATTGGGCTCGGCCGGATAGAGCGCCTCGACGCAATGCGCGAGGCTGTTCATGCCGGTGGTCGCGGTCTCGTGGGCGGGAAGCGCCAGCGTGAGCGCGGGATCGTAGATCACCGTGCGCGCGAGCGCCTTGGGGTCGCGCCGGGTGCGCTTCTCGGCGCCGACCTTGACGCCGAGGATCGGCGTCATCTCCGAGCCCGAGAGCGTCGTCGGCACCGCGACGAAGGGCTTTCCGGTCTCGGCGCTGATCCATTTCCCGAGCCCCACCGTGGAGCCGCCGCCGATCGCGACGGCGCCGTCGGCGTCGAGCGCGCGGAAGCGCTCGATCGCGGCCTTCACCACCGGCTCCGGGCAATGCGGCTCCGCCCCCGCGAAGACGCCCGCCGCGAGCGGTCCCAGCCCCGAGATCAGCGCGCGATAGCGCTCCGGCCCGCGCGGCGTCGTGCAGAGCATCGCCCGCCGCACCCCCAGCCGCTCCAGCTCCGCCCCGAGTTCGGCCGCGCGCCCCGCGCCGAAGATCGCGCGGACGGGAAGGGCGACATAGGAGAATTTGCCGAGGTCTATGGCGCTGGACATGAAAAGACCCGATTGGATGAAGGGTAATTGCGCGAGCATAGCGGACCCGCATGCGTAGCGTCGACGGCTCGTTTCCTTGCGCGGGGCGGGAGCAGGGGCCATGATCCCCGCCATGAAGGAATTCGCCGTCAAGCCCGATCCCGAGAATCCGCGGCTCGTTCGCAAGGTCGCGGGCGTCGATCAGGACGGGAGGCCCGTCGAGACCGCCGTGGTGATGGAGCGGCCGCTCACGCTCTTCCTGAACGGGCAGGAGATCGTGACGATGATGACCATCGGCGATCACCCCGGCTATCTCGCCGTGGGCTATCTCCTCAATCAGAATATGCTGCGCGCGGACGACACGATCGAGGGCATCGACTACGACGAGGAGCTCGAGACCGTCGTGGTGCGCACGAAGCGGCGCACCAATTTCGAGGAGAAGCTGCGCAAGAAGACGCTCACCTCCGGCTGCGCGCAGGGCACGGTCTTCGGCGATCTCATGGAGAAGTTCGAGGAGATCGCGCTCCCCGCGGATGCCGTGCTCAAGACCTCCTGGCTCTACGCGCTCACGCGGAAGATCAACACGGCGCCGAGCCTTTATCTCGCGGCGGGCGCGATCCACGGCTGCGTGCTCTGCGAGGAGGACCGGCCGCTCGTCTACATGGAGGACGTCGGCCGCCACAACGCCGTCGACAAGATCGCGGGCTACATGCACCTCGAGGGCATCTCGCCCGCGGGCAAGATCTTCTACACCACCGGCCGCCTCACCTCGGAGATGGTGATCAAGACCGTGCAGATGCGGATTCCGATCCTGATCTCGCGCTCGGGCTTCACGGCCTGGGGCGTCGACCTCGCGCGCCGCGCGGGCCTGACGCTGATCGGGCGCGCGAAGGGCAAGCGCTTCGTGGCGCTCGCGGGCGAGGGGCGCATCGTCTATGACGGCGACGCCGCGGGGGTCATGGACGAGGCTCCACGGAGCCGGCGCAAGGCGAGCATCGAGGAGGACGCTCGGTGAGCATCGCCGGCATCTTGCTGGCGGGCGGCCTCTCGCGCCGCATGGGCGGCGGCGACAAATGCCTGAGGCCGCTCGGGGGACGTCCCATTCTCGCCCATGTGATCGAGCGCGCGCGGCCGCAGGTGCGATCGCTCGCGCTCAACGCCAACGGCGATCCCGCACGCTTCCGCGAGTTCGGGCTCCCCGTCGTCGCCGACAGCGTCGAGGGATTCGCGGGGCCGCTCGCGGGCGTGCTCGCGGGCCTCGATTGGGCCGCGGCGGAGGTGCCCGGCGCCGCCTGGGTCGCGAGCTTTGCGACCGACGCGCCCTTCCTGCCGCGCGATCTGGTGCCGCGGCTGGTAGCGGGTCTGGCGGATGGCCGGTTCGAGCTCGCCTGCGCCGCCTCGGGCGGGCAGGCGCATCCGGTCTTCGGCCTCTGGCCGCTCGCGCTCCGTCCCGCGCTCCGCCGCGCGCTCGTGGAGGAGGAGCTGCGCAAAGTCGACCTCTTCACCGCACGCTACAAGCTCGCGACGGTGGACTTCCCCGTGGGCGAGGTCGATCCCTTCTTCAATACGAACAGCCCCGAGGATCTCGAGACGGCGGAGCGGTTGCTCGCGGTGTTGGGCGCTGGCGTTTAGCGGAAATTGAGAATCGCGCGGAGGTCGCGGAGGATGCGCTGAGGACGCAGTGGAAAGTATATTGGACTCCCTCCGCGCCCTCAGCGCATCCGCCGCGCCCTCAGCGCGAAATCCCTCTTTCTTTAGACCTGCACCGAGAATCCGCCGTCCACCGGAATCGCCGCGCCCGTGATGAAATCGGAGGCGGCGCTCGCGAGGAAGACCGCGATGCCCGCGAAGTCCGCGGGGTCGCCCCAGCGGCCAGCGGGGGTGCGCGCGAGGACGCGGTCGTGCAGCCCTTCGATGTCGCGCCGCGCGGCGCGGGTGAGGTCGGTGTCGATCCAGCCCGGCAGCACCGCGTTCACTTGGATGTTGTCGCGCGCCCAGGAGGTCGCAACGGATCTCGTGAGCTGCACGATGCCGCCCTTGCTCGCGCCGTAGACCGCGTGCGCGGTGCCGCCGAAGATCGAGAGCATCGAGCCGATGTTGATGATCTTGCCGAATCCCGCCTTCTTCATCGCGGGATAGACCGCCTGCGTCGCCATGAAGGCGCTGGTGAGGTTGGTGTCGAGGACGCGATGCCATTCCGCGAGCGAGTATTCCTCCGGCCGCTTGCGGACGTTGGTGCCGGCGTTGTTGACGAGGATCGTGAGCCCGCCGAGCCGCTCGACCGCCGCCGCCGCCATGGCGCGGCAATCCTCCTCGCGCGTCACGTCGGCCTCGATGGACTCGGCCTTGGCGCCGAGCTCCCTGAGCGCGCGCACGGCCGCGGCGCTCTTCTCGGGATTGCGGCCGGCGACCATCACCGCCGCTCCCGCCGCTGCGAGGCCCCGCGCCATGCCGAGGCCGATGCCGCCATTGCCGCCCGTCACCACCGCGACGCGGCCGGAGAGATCGAACAATTTCATGAGGGCCACACTCCTCGCTCGGTTGTCACGACGCCGATTGCGCCCCATTATAGGCGCCGTCCGCCGGCGGCCACAGCGTTTACCCAATCGTTAATCAAGGGGCAAAATGATCGACCTGCGCGTGCTCGAGCTGCTTTGCGCCCGGTTCTGCCACGAGATGGTGAGCCCCGTCGGAGCCATCAACAACGGCGTCGAGCTCCTGAGCGAGGACGACCCCGATTTCGTGCGCGACGCCATCGCGCTCATCGGACAGAGCGCGCGCACCGCCTCGAAACGGCTGCAATTCTACCGCTTCGCCTACGGCACGGCGCCCACGGCCGCCAATGCGACGCCGAAGGACCTGCTGCTCGGCCTTCTCGAGGGCGGCAAGGTCGCGGCGGATTGGGGCGAGGGGCTTTCGCGCCTGCCGCCGGAATGGCTGCGCGTCGCCTGCAATCTCGCGGTCGTGGCCGCCGAGACGCTGCCGCGGGGCGGAAAGATCGTGCTCCGCCCGACCGACGGCCAGGCGCCCGGCCTCACCGTCGAATCCGCGGGCGAGACGGTGCTGATCAATCCCGACGCGATCGCGGCGCTCGGCGGCACCGTTCCTGTGGCGGATCTCACCTCGCGGACCATCCACGGCTACGTCACGGCAAAATTTGCCGAGCAGCTCGGCGCCTCGACCTGGCTCAAGGAGAGCAGCACCGCCCGCGCGCTCTTCGTCGCGGCGGCGCGTTAACGATCGCGCCAAGTCCCGCAAAAAGCGCGAATAAGCCCGGAATGTCAGTGCTAACCGGTTCTTAATGTGGTTCCGGTAATCCTCGGCGGCTTGGAAGCGCGGCCCGATTGTCGCGCGTTGAGCCTGCGAGGGGCCGAGGACCTGCGATGGACGACCTCCTTAGCGAATTCCTTACCGAGACCAACGAGAGCCTCTCGGTGCTCGACGTCGAGCTCGTGAAGCTCGAGCAGAATCCGAACGATCCCGAGCTCCTCAGCAACATCTTCCGCCTCGTGCACACGATCAAGGGCACCTGCGGCTTCCTCGGCCTGCCGCGGCTCGAGGCGCTCGCGCATGCCGGCGAGAACGTGCTCGGCAAGATCCGCGACGGCGCGCTCGGCGTGACGGCCGACGCGGTGAGCCTCATCCTCGAATGCCTCGACGGCATCAAGTCGATCCTGTCGGCGCTCGAGGCGACGGAGGCCGAGCCCGCGGGCGACGATGCCGATCTGATCGGGCGCCTCAACGCGCTCGCGAGCGGAGGCGGCCCTGCCAAGGCGACCAAAGCCTCGGCGAAACCCGCGGCAAAAGCCGCGGTGCCGCCCCCGGCGCCGAAGCCGGAGAAACCGCCGACCGCCGCGATCCCCGCCGCGCCCCCGCCCGCGCCTGCGGCCGAGGAGGAGGAGCGGCCGGAGGCGCCGCGCGCGGGCGAGGATGCCGCGAAGGAGGCGAAGGAGAGCAAGGAATCGGCGGTCGCGGCGCAGAGCATCCGCGTCAACGTCGACCTCCTCGAGAACCTCATGACGATGGTGAGCGAGCTCGTGCTCACCCGGAACCAGCTCCTGCAGATTCTCCGCAGCCAGAAGGACAGCGAGTTCGGCGCGCCCCTGCAGCGCCTCTCGCACGTGACGACGGAGCTGCAGGAAGGCGTCATGAAGACGCGCATGCAGCCGATCGGGAACGCCTGGGCGAAGCTGCCGCGGATCGTCCGCGACCTCTCGCACGAGCTCGGCAAGAAGATCGACCTGCGCATGCTCGGCGCCGAGACCGAGCTCGACCGCCAGGTGCTGGAGCTCATCAAGGACCCCCTGACGCACATGGTCCGGAACTCCGCCGATCACGGGATCGAGCTGCCCGCGGAACGCGCGTCCCGGGGCAAGCCCGAGGGCGGCACCATCACCCTCAACGCCTATCACGAGGGCGGCCACATCATCATCGAGATCGCCGACGACGGCCGCGGCCTCGACATCGAGAAGATCAAGCAGAAGGCGATCGCGACCGGTCTCGCCACCGAGAGCGAGCTCGCGGCGATGACGGATCAGCAGATCCAGCAATTCATCTTCAAGGCGGGCTTCTCCACGGCGACCAAAGTGACGAGCGTCTCCGGCCGCGGCGTCGGCATGGACGTCGTCCGCACCAACATCGAGAAGATCGGCGGCACGGTGGAGATGAAGAGCCAGGCGGGCAAGGGCTCGACCTTCACCATCAAGATCCCGCTCACCCTCGCGATCGTCTCCGCGCTCATCGTGGAGTGCGCCGGAGAGCGCTTCGCGATCCCGCAGATCAGCGTGATCGAGCTGGTCCGCGCCGCCGCCAATTCCGAGAACTCGATCGAGCGGATCAACGAGACGCCGGTGCTGCGCCTGCGCAACCGCCTCCTGCCGCTGGTCTCCCTGCAGGAGCTCCTGAGGCTCGGCAGGCGGAGCGAGGCGGCCGAGGCCTACATCGTGGTGACGCAGGTCGGAGCCTACGCCTTCGGCATCATGGTCGACCGCGTCTTCGACACCGAGGAGATCGTGGTGAAGCCGGTGGCGCCGATCCTGCGCGACATCAGCATGTTCTCGGGCAACACGATCCTCGGCGACGGCAGCGTCATCATGATCCTCGATCCCAACGGGATCGCCGCCGCGACCGGCGAGATCACCGTGAGCGAGCAGTCGCGTCGCGGCGAGGCCGCGGCGCGCGCGGGGAGGCGCGAGGAGCGCACGACCCTGCTGCTCTTCCGCGCGGGGGCGGGCGCGCAAAAGGCGGTGCCGCTCGCGCTCATCGCGCGGCTCGAGGAGATCGAGGCGAAGCAGATCGAGCAGTCGAACGGCAAGCCCGTGGTGCAATACCGCGGCAGGCTCATGCCGCTGGTCTCGGTCGATCCCGCTTACGCCGTGCGCAGCGAGGGCCGCCAGCCCATCCTGGTCTTCGCGGACCACGAGCGCAGCATGGGCCTGGTGGTGGACGAGATCGTCGACATCATCGAGGAGCATCTCGCGGTCGAGCTGGTCGCGGACCGGCCGGGCCTCATCGGCAGCGCCATCGTCGCGGGGAAGGCGACGGAGCTCATCGATGCCGGCCATTACCTCACGCGCGCCTATCACGACTGGTTCCGGGCTGCGAGCGAGATCGACTACACCGGCAAGCAGAAGCCGAAGCGCGTGCTGCTGGTCGACGACAGCCCCTTCTTCCGCAACCTGCTGACGCCGCTGCTCTCCGTCGCGGGCTACGAGGTCACCACCGTCGACTCCGGCGATCGCGCACTCGGGCTTTGCGAGGCCGGCGAGGACTTCGACGTCATCATCAGCGACATCGAGATGCCCGGCATGAACGGCTTCGAGTTCGCGAGCGCCGTGCGCAACGCCGGCCGCTGGCAGAAGACGCCGCTGGTCGCGCTCTCGTCGCACAGGAGCCCGCGCGATCTCGACCGCGGCCGGGCCGCCGGCTTCGACGACTACGTCGCGAAGTTCGATCGCGACGCGCTGCTCAGCACCCTCTCGGAGACGCTGAGCCAGGAAAGAGGTGCGGCATGAGCAAGGAAATGACCCCGATGGAGGCCGCCGCGGCGAAGCATCCCGGCCTATCCGAGCAGCGCGATTTCGTCTCGGTGACCATCGCCGACCAGCTCTTCGGGATTCCCGTGCTGCAGGTGCAGGACGTGCTGGGACCGCAGCGCATCACGCGCATCCCGCTCGCGCCCAGCGAGGTCGCGGGCTCGCTCAACCTCAGGGGACGGATCGTGACGGCGATCGACATCCGCACGCGCCTCGGCCTGCCGCAGAGGCCGGAGAGCAAGCAGGCCATGAGCGTCGTCGTCGATCACGGCGGCGAGCTCTACAGCCTCCTCGTGGACACCGTCGGAGAGGTGCTGAGCCTCGACGGCCGCGATGCCGAGCGCAATCCCGCGACGCTCGATCCCGTCTGGCGCGAGGTCTCCGCGGGGATCTACCGCCTCGACGGCACTCTCCTCGTGGTGCTCGACGTGGCGCGCGTCCTCGATTTCTCGACACGCGCGGCGGCGGCTTGAGGCGGCGCGCAGGGCTGGCAGAGGAGAGGAACGCGTCATGAAGTCCTGTCTCGTCGTCGACGACTCCAAGGTCGTCCGCAAGGTCGCGCGGCGGATCCTCGAGGAGCTGCATTTCGCGATCGAGGAGGCGGCGGACGGCAAGCTCGCGCTCGAGGCCTGCCTCAGGCGCATGCCCGACGTGATCCTCCTGGATTGGAACATGCCCGTGATGAACGGCATCGACTTCCTGCGCCAGCTGCGCGGCACCACCGGAGGCGAAGGGCCGGTGGTGGTGTTCTGCACCACGGAGAACGACATGGCGCACATCCAGGAGGCGATCGGGGCGGGCGCCAACGAGTACATCATGAAGCCCTTCGACAGCGACATCATCCAGACGAAATTCGCGCAGGTGGGATTGTTGTGAGAGGCGCCGCCGCGGCGCCCAATCCCGGCTCGGGCTTCAGGCCCGCGGGACGCTCGGGGGCGCCTTACCGCATCATGGTGGTCGACGACAGCGCGGTGATCCGCGGCCTGCTGGCCCGCGCGCTCGAATCCGACCCGGACATCGCGGTCGTGGCCTCCGTCGGCGACGGTCAGATGGCGATCAACGCGATCCGGCGCCAGGACGTCGAGATCGTCATCCTCGACATCGAGATGCCCGTGATGGACGGGCTGACGGCGCTGCCGAAGCTGATCGAGGCGCGGCCGGGCGTGCAGGTGCTGATGGCATCGACGCTCACGATGCGCGGCGCCACCGTGAGCCTCAAGGCGCTCGCCGCCGGCGCGGCCGATTACGTGACCAAGCCCGGCACCTCCACGCTCACCACGGCCGCCGAGTTCAAGCGCGAGCTCCTGGCGAAGGTGCGGGCGCTCGCGGAGACGCGGCGGACGGCGCGCGGCGAGGCGCTGCCGGCACCCGCCGCCGAAGGTGCCGTACCGATCGAGGCGGTGCCCGCCCGGCCCGCGGCGATCCGGCTCCGGCCCATGCCCGGCGAGCGCCTGGAGGCGATCGCGATCGGCTCCTCGACCGGCGGTCCGCAGGCGCTATTCCGCCTCCTCAAGTCGCTCGCGGCCCTGCCTCAGCCGATCCTGATCACCCAGCACATGCCCGCGACCTTCACGACCATCCTCGCCGAGCACATCTCGCGCCTCTGCGGCGTGCACGCGGCCGAGGCGGCCGATGGCGAGCCGGTCGAGGGCGGACGCGTCTACGTCGCCCCCGGCGACTTCCACATGATCGTGGAGGCAGAGGGCAAGGAGCGGCGCCTCCGCCTCGTCAAGACGCTGCCCGAGAATTTCTGCCGCCCCTCCGTCGATCCGATGCTGCGCAGCCTCGCGCGGGTCTATGGCCGCCGCGTGCTCTCGGCGATCCTCACGGGCATGGGCCAGGACGGGCTCAGGGGCAGTGAGGCGCTGGTCGCGGCAGGCGCCGCCGTGATCGCGCAGGACGAGAAGACCAGCGTCGTCTGGGGCATGCCGGGTGCGGTCGCGACGGCGGGCCTCTGCAGCGCGGTGCTGCCGCTCGACGAGCTCGGCCCCTTCATCGCGCGCCATGCGGGGAAGGGGGCTCCATGACGAACGACGAATTCGATTTCCTCTGCAAGTTGCTCAGGGACCGCTCAGGCCTCGTGGTGACGCGCGACAAGGCCTATCTCCTGGAGAGCCGTCTCCTGCCCATCGCGCGCAAGCACGGGCTCAAGAGCCTCGACGAGCTCGCGGCCGTGGTGCGCGCACGGCCCATCGGCGATCTCGTGCGCGAGATCGTCGAGGCCATGACCACCAACGAGTCCTTCTTCTTCCGCGACATTAAGCCCTTCGACCAGTTCAAGAGCTTCGTGCTGCCCACGCTCATGAAGGCGCGCGCGCAGCGGCGGCAAATTCGCATCTGGAGCGCCGCCTGCTCGAGCGGCCAGGAGCCCTACACGCTCGCGATGATGTTCGCGGAGCAGAAGGCCGCGCTCGCGGACTGGTCGTTCGAGATCGTCGCGACCGATCTCTCCACGGAGATCCTCGAGAAGGCCGAGGCCGGGCTCTATTCGCAATTCGAGGTGCAGCGGGGACTGCCGATCCAGCTCCTCCTGAAGTATTTCAAGCAGCAGGGCGAGCGCTGGCAGATCGACGCGGGCCTGCGCTCGCGCGTCCGCTTCCAGCAGTTCAACCTGCTCGACGATCCCGCCTCGCTCGGCGTCTTCGACGCGATCTTCTGCCGGAACGTGCTGATCTACTTCGACCAGGCGACCAAGACCCAGGTGCTCGAACGCCTTTCCCGCGTTCTCGCGGCGGACGGATACCTCTATCTCGGCGGCGCCGAGACCGTGCTCGGCATCAGCGAGCGCTTCCAGCCGGTGGCGGACAATCGCGGCATCTACGCGCCGGTCCCGCCCATGGCCCAGCCGCAGCGTCTGGCGGTCGGCTAGGCTTTTCTCCGCCGAGATTGCTCCGCTTCCCCCGCTTTGCTAGCGTGCGGCGCCGCGCGAGCATGCGCTCGCGGCGATGCTTGAATTTGGATCGGGAGCGGACATGGGCAGGTGGCTTGCACTCGCCGGCGCGGTGCTGCTCGCAATCGGGCCCGCGAGCGCGGCGACCCCGACCGCCGAGGCGCCGGAGGCCGACGTCGAGGTCGTCTGCGCGCAGTTCGGCCTCTTCGAGATTGACGCGGAGGGGCGCATCCTCTTCACGCCCTCGCCGACGGTGCCGCTCACCGTCGGGCAGAATTTTGGCTGGGTGATGCTCCTGCGCGCCAAGGAGCCGGTGGTGCGCTGGCGCGAGGAGTTCCAGGCGCCGAGCAAGCCCATGACCTGGGGACCGATGCTGCCGGGCCGCACGATCTCGCGGGACGGCACGACCTCGCTCATGGACGAATACGCCGACGCCCGCGGCGGGATCATCACCCATGCCTGGCAGATCACCGAGGGCGACCCCACGGGGCACTACATGATGCGCGTGCTCGTGGGCGGCACGTCGCTGCAGATCTTCGAGTTCGAGGGGGTGCCGGGTCCGACCGGCAAGGTGCCGACGCCTGCGCCGGGCCAGCCGGTCGAGAAGGCGATGCGGGAATGCGCGGGTGCGATCTCCCGCGCGGAGGCTCCGGAGACTTCCGACTAGACCTTGGCGAGGCTCGCCGCTTCCGCGGTCTCGCCGGGGACGGGGTCGCGCAGCACGTAGCCGCGGCCCCAGACGGTCTCGATGTAGTTCTCGCCGCCGGTGGCCTGCGCGAGCTTCTTGCGGAGCTTGCAGACGAAGACGTCGATGATCTTGAGCTCGGGCTCGTCCATTCCGCCGTAGAGATGGTTGAGGAACATTTCCTTCGTGAGCGTCGTGCCCTTGCGCAGGCTCAGGAGCTCGAGGATGCCGTACTCCTTGCCGGTGAGGCGGAGCGGCTGGCCGTCGACGTCGACGGTGCGGCTGTCGAGATTGACCAGGAGCTTGCCGGTGCGGATCACCGACTCGGAATGACCCTTGGCGCGGCGCACGATCGCCTGGATGCGCGCGATGAGCTCGCGGCGGTCGAAGGGCTTCGTGAGGAAGTCGTCGGCGCCGAAGCCCAGCCCCTTGAGCTTGTGGTCGAGCTCGCTCAGGCCCGAGAGGATCAGGATCGGCGTGCGCACGCGCGCCGCGCGCAGGCGGCGCAGCACCTCATAGCCGTCGATGTCCGGCAGCATGAGATCGAGAATGATGATGTCGTAGTCGTAGAGCTTGCCGATCTCGAGCCCGTCCTCCCCGAGATCCGTGGTGTCGACGATGAAATTCTCTGCGCGCAGCATCATCTCGATGCTCGCTGCTGTCGCGGAATCATCCTCGACGAGAAGAATCCTCATTCCGACCTCCGCGTCTCAGCGCAACCGCCCCCGTGCCCGGCCAGCGCTCAATTTAAACATTCTTACGGAATTAGGTTAACAACCTATTAACCACTGGAGTCCCCGCGGGGCGAAAAACACCCACTTGGGGAGGGGGCCGAAACGGCCCGGCGGGCGCCCGCATTGCCGCGAAGACTTCATCGGCCGATGGCCTCCGGCCGTCGCGGAGAGCGCGAGTCGATTCCCCCGGCGCGGCGAGACCCGGCCACGGAAATTGCGGGAGCACCGCCAAAATCCGTATGTTTAACCGGGCCTTAAACACGCCTCTGCGAGGATGAAGGCGGCTCGGCGAAGACCGGGCATCCGTGATCGGCGAGGAGGCAACGGTGGGGCTGGCGACTCTTCTGCAGGAGATGCGCGAGCTTCCGGACCATTACCGCTACGGCCGTGTCACGGGCGTTCTGGGCATGCTTCTGGAGCTCGGCGGCGTGCCCCAAAGCCTCGCCGTGGGCGGACGCTGCGAGGTCCTGACTCGCGAGAATCGGCGAATCGCCTGCGAGGTCGTAGGCTTCCGGAATCACCGCGCGCTCGCCATGCCCTTCGGCACGCTCGAGGGGGTGGGGCTCGGCTCCAAGGCCGAGGTGATGCCGGCAGTGCCGTCGATCTACCCCTCGGACGCCTGGCTCGGCCGGGTCGTCAACGCGTTCGGCGAGCCGCTCGACGGCAAGGGGCCGCTCCCCGTGGGGCCGGTGCCGTTTCCGCTCCGCAACCGCCCGCCGCAGGCGCATCGACGCAAGCGCGTCCAAGGCAAGGTCGATCTGGGCGTGCGCGCGATCAACACCTTCCTCACCTGCTGCCGCGGGCAGCGCATGGGGATCTTCGCGGGCTCCGGCGTCGGCAAGTCGATCCTGCTCTCGATGATGGCGCGCTACACCGGGAGCGACTGCACGGTGATCGGCCTCATCGGCGAGCGCGGCCGCGAGGTGCAGGAATTCATCGAGGACGATCTCGGCCCCGAGGGGCTGAAGCGCAGCGTCGTCGTCGTCGCGACCTCCGACGAATCCCCGCTGATGCGCCGCCAGGCCGCCCACATGACCATGGCCATCGCGGAGTATTTCCGCGACCGCGAGCGCGACGTGCTCTGCCTCATGGACAGCATCACGCGCTTTGCGATGGCGCAGCGCGAGATCGGGCTCTCCGCGGGCGAGCCGCCCACCAGCAAGGGCTACACGCCCACGGTCTTCGCGGAGCTGCCCCGGCTCCTGGAGCGCGCGGGTCCCGGCACGGGCAAGGGCAGCATCACCGGCCTCTTCGCGGTGCTCGTGGAGGGCGACGACCACAACGAGCCGATCTCCGACGCCGTCCGCGGCATTCTCGACGGCCACATCACGCTCGACCGCGCGATCGCGGAGCGGGGGCGCTATCCCGCGATCAACGTGCTGCGCTCGATCTCCCGCACCATGCCCGGCTGCAACGATGCCCAGGAGAACGCGCTCGTCCTGCGCGCGCGCCAGCTCATCGCGACCTACGAGGATATGGCGGAGCTGATCCGCCTCGGCGCCTACCGCCGCGGCAGCGACGCCAAGGTCGACGAGGCGATCAAATACTATCCCGCGCTCGAGACGTTCCTCTCCCAGCCGCGCGAGGAGCGCGCCGCGCTCGCCGAGGGCTATGCCGGGCTCGCGAGGCTACTGGAGGGCGCCAAGGCGTGAGCACGATGGAGAGCCTGATCCGCCTGCATCGCTGGCAGGTGGACGAGCGCCGCCGTCACCTGGCCGAGCTCGACGGGCTCGCGGAGCGGCTCCGGCACGCGCTGGAGCGCCTCGGCGAGGAGCAGCAGAGCGAGGCCGCCGCCGCGGCGGATTCCATGGAGGCGAAATTCGGGTATGCCGGCTACATCCGGCAGGTCATGGAGCGCCGGCGCACGCTCGAGCAGTCGCTCGCGGACGTCGAGGCGCAGATCGTGCAGGCGCGGGACGCGCTCGCCCAGGCCTTCGAGGAGATGAAGCGCTACGAGACCGCCGCCGCCAACCGCGAGCGCCTTCGCCTCCAGCGCGCTGCGCGCCGCGAGGGCAACGAGCTCGACGCGCTCGCGATCGAGAACTTCCGGCGGCGCTCGGGTACGGATTAGAGCGAGTCCGCGCGGCACAGCGCCGCCGCCAAGGCTTCCCGCAGGGCGTCGCGCCGGATCTTCCCGGTGGCGGTCCTGGGAATGCTCGCGAGCTTGGCAATGCGGAACGTCCCGAGAGGAATGCTGCGGAGCGACTCCCCGATCTGCTGCAGCAGTAGCTCGTCGCGGCTGCCGCCGCCGGATACCGCAATCCAGATTTCCTTCGCTCCCTGCCCGTTCGCAATCTCGCAAACGCCGACATCCGCGACCGGCGCATGCGCGGCGATGGCGGCCTCGATTTGCGCGGGCGGGACCTTGATGCCGCCGAGGTTCAGCAATTCGTCCTGCCGCCCCACGACCGCCAGCCGCCTCGGCGAGAGCAGCGTCCCGAGGTCGCCGGGATAGAACCAGCCGTCCCTGAACATGCGCTCCGTCGCCGCGGCGTCGCCGAGATAGCCGTCCACCATGGTGTCGGTCTTGACCCTGATACGGCCGGTCTCGCCGATCCCCAGCGGCCAGTCGCGCTCGTCGACGATCTCGACGCGGACTCCGGGGCAGAGCATGCCGCGGGCGGCTTCGTCATCGGTGCCGGTCGAGGAGATGAAGCCGATCTCATTGCAGCCGTAAGTCTCGTAAAGCCGGCTGGCGAGCCGGGCGATCGCATCCTCGCGGAGCGCCGGCGATACGGCCGCGCCCAGGGTCGAGATGGCGAGGCCGCGCGGCTTGACGTAGCCCGCGGGCAAGCGCTCCAGGATTTGTTCGAGCTGGATCGGGAAGAGCGTGAATTGCGTGATGTCGTGACGCGCCAGAGACGCCGCAATGTCGGCGAGGGCGCTCTCGATCACGATCGTGCCGCCCGCGCGGATGCAGGCGGTGGCGTGATGGTAGGCGCCCTCGACGGTGAAGGGGAGGGCGAGCAGATAGCGGCAGTCCTGCGAAAGGCCGCAGCGCCAGATCCACTTCTCGATCAGGCGGTCGAAGACGCGCCTCGTATAGACGACCGTCTTGACCGCGCCCGTCGTGCCGGAGGTGTGCCCGAGGCGGATCCTGTCGCCATCGTGCCGCGCGGCCTCGACCGGCTCCGGCGCTTCCTCGCTCGCGAGGATGCGCTCGATCCAGTCGCGGGCGATCGTGTATTGCGCGCGCGGCGGGGGCTCCGAGGCATGGCACCGCTCGGAGAGGATCAGGTCGAAATGCGCGAGCGCAGGTTGACGCTCGCCGGCGTCCTCCGGCTTGATCGAGGCGGTGGCGACGCCCATCAGCTCGCAGGCGAGCAAGAGCAGCCAGTGAAAATAGAGATTCTTGCAATCGATTGCGACGCTGCTTCCGCGCGAGAGCCCGAGCTCTCGCAAGGCGGCCGCCGTGCGCGCGATGTCCCGATGGAACCGGCGGTAGTCTATTACCCGGCCGTCCACGACAATGGCGGCCGCGTCCGGCCGCTCCGCCGCGTGGAACGCAATGTATTGGTGAGTCATCGAAGCCGGCTCATCCCGTGAGGTGAGCGGTTGAATTGCCCGTCGATCCCTGCTGAAGCGGAACTCTATCACTTGATAAATGAATGTTCATGTGTCCCGTCGCCGCAGCGCGGCGACGGCGCAGCGTCGCGCTAGAGCCGCTTCAGTGCGTCCGATCTGGGATCAATCGAGCGCGATGCGAGTGCCGGTCGCGCCGTTCAGCAGCCGCTTAAGGTGGAAAGCGGCTAGCGGGTCGTCCGAATGCTTGGCGACGTGTGCCGCGAAGGCGGAGAGCGCGGCGGGATCGCCGGTCTCGAGGAGCGCGAACGCCTTGCGATAGGCCTCGGCGTCCGACGGCGTCTCGAGCTCCCGCGGCATGGGCTCGAAGACGCGGATCGCCTCGCTGCGGCCGCGGAGCGCGAGATCGCCGACGGGCCGGCCGTGGAAGTCGCCGGCGCGGGCGGCAACCGCCGCGCTTGCGAGGACGCGGGTGCCCAATTGCTTGTTCGCGGCCTCGAGGCGCGCCGCGATGTTGATGGTGTCGCCGTAGGCGGTGTAGTCGAAGAAGCGGCCGCCGCCGAAATTCCCGACGATCGCGGGCCCCGCATGAACGCCGATGCGGGTCGCGCCCAGCGCGATCCCGCGCTCCTGGCACCGAAGGCGGAAGGATTGCGCCTCGGCGTCGAGCGCGAGCGCGCAGGCGATCGCGCGCTGGGCATGATCGGGCTGGTCGCCGGGCGCGCCGAAGAGGACGTGGAGCGCGTCGCCGATGATCTTCGCGAGGGTCCCCTCGTGCGCAAAGACGACGTTTGCCATTCCCGCGAGGTAGTCGTTGAGGAGCGGTCCCAGCACGCTCGGCTCCAGCGTCTCCACCAGCGTCGTGAAGCCGCCGATGTCCGTGAAGATCGCGGCGATCTCGCGGCGCTGGCCGCTCAAGTCGATGCCTTCCATGTCGCTCGCGAGCCGCTCCGCGAGGTTGGGCGAGAAATAGCGCGCGAGCGAGGCGTGCGCGCGCTCGGCCGCGGCCTGCCGCCGCCGCGCCTCGCGCAGCGCCTCGACGTGCCGGATCGTCTTGGCGATGGTCGCCTCGAGATCGGGGAAATCGATGGGCTTGGTGAGGAAATCGAAGGCGCCGCGGTTCATGGCGGTGCGGATGTTCTGCATGTCGCCATAGGCGGAGACGATGACCGTCGAGAGCTTCTCCTCCGCCTCCTGCAGCTTCTGCAGGAGCGAGAGCCCGTCCATCCGCGGCATGTTGATGTCGCTGACGACCATGTCGACGTCGGGGTTCTCCCCGAGCTTGGCGAGCGCCTCGAGACCGTCGCGGGCGAAGAGGAAATCGATGACGCCCTCGCGGATCTGCCGGCGGAACTTCTGCAGGACCAGCGCCTCGAGGTCCGGCTCGTCGTCGACGAAGAGGATGCGCGCGGTCATGCCGGGGACCCGAGCCGCGTCTCGATCTCGCCCTTGAGCGCCGCGAAATCGATGGGCTTCGTCAGGAGCGCCTCGGCGCCGCGCTCGAGCGCCTTCCGCTTGGTATCGGGGTCGCCATAGGCCGTGATCATGATGACGGGCACGTCGGGACGCGCGGCCTTCGCCCTCGGCAGGAGATCGAGCCCGCTCATGCCGGGCATGTTGATGTCCGAGAGGATGAGGATCAGCGACGCATTTTCGGCGTCCGCTATGATCTCGAGAGCGCTGTCCCCGGACTGCGCGAATTCCATGACGAAGCGGCCGGCACGCAGCTCGCGGCGGAACTGCTGCCGGAACAGCATCTCGACGTCGGCCTCGTCGTCGACCACGAGAATGAGGACGGTCATGAACGTGCTCCCGCTTCGGCGATCGCCGCCGCCCGGCGGGGGAGGACGATCCTGAATTCCGTGAATTGGCCGGGCTCGGTATCGACCGAGATCGAGCCCGCATGCTGCTTCACCACGATGTCGTGGCTGAGCGAGAGGCCGAGGCCGGTCCCTTCGCCCGCAGGCTTGGTCGTGAAGAACGGATTGAAGATCTTGTCGCGCACCTCCTGCGGGATGCCCGTCCCGTTGTCGCGGATGGTGATCTCGACGCTGTCGCCGAGATTCCGGGTCGCGGCGGCGAGCTTCGGCTCGTAGCCGTTGCCCTGCTCCAGCGCCTTGCGCCTCGTCGCGGCGTAGAAGCCGTTGGAGATGAGATTGAGCAGGACGCGCGTGATCTCCTGCGGGAAGAGATCGACCTCGCCCGCGGCGGGATCGAGGAATTTCTCCAGCGTGATGTTGAAGCCCTGCCTCTCCGCGCGCGCCCCGTGATAGGCGAGGTTGAGGCTCTCCTCGACGATGGCGTTGACGTCGGCGGGCCGGTGCTCGCCGGTACCCTGGCGCGAGTGCAGCAGCATGTTTTTCACGATCGAATCCGCGCGTTTGCCGTGCTGGACGATCTTGTCGAGGTTGCCCCGCAGCATCGTCGCGGTCTCCTCGACCTCCGCGCGCACCCCCTCGCTCAGGCCGGCCTTTTCCAGCGATCCCTCGATCTCGTCGATGAGCTCGGTCGAGAGCGCCGCGAAATTGTTGACGAAGTTGAGGGGGTTCTTGATCTCGTGCGCGATGCCCGCCGTGAGCTGGCCGAGCGAGGCGAGTTTCTCGGTCTGAACTAGGCGGTCCTGCGCCGTGCGCAAATCCTCCAGGGATTTCTGCAGCTCGCGGGTGCGGGCCTCCACGCTCTCGAAGAGGCGGACGTTCTCGATCGCGATCGCCGCCTGGTCCGCGAAGGTCGAGACCAGCTCGATCTGCTTCTCCGTGAACGGCCGCACCTCGATGCGCGTCAGGGTGAGGACGCCGCTGGGCACCCCCTCGCGGAGCATCGGCACGGCGAGTATGGTGCGGAAGCCGCCGAGCTTCCTGCCCTCGGCGAAGGTGTAGTCGGGGTCCAGCTCTATGTCCGGGATGTGAACGATCCGGCCTTCGGCCAAGGCCCGCCCCGTCGCGGAGCCGCGCTCGACCTCCACGGGGAGCCTCGTGACGACCTCCGTGAACTCCGAGGAGAAGCCGTAGGTCGCGGCGCGGAAGAAGACGCCGTCCTGCTGCCGGGTGATCGTGCCCTGATCGGCCTCGCAGAGATGCGCGGCGGATTCGACGAGCGTCTGCAGCACCGTCTCCAGGTCGAAGGTCGAGCGGCTGATGACCTTGAGCACGTCGGCGGTCGCGGTCTGCTGCTGCAGGGATTCCCGGAGCTCGCTCAGGAGCCGCACGTTCTCGATCGCGATCACGGCCTGATCGGCGAAGGTCTCGATGAGCGCGATCTGCTTCTCGGTGAAGGGGCGCACCTCCAAATGATAGATCAAGATGACGCCCAGGAGATCGTCGCCCTTCAGCATAGGCACGCTGAGTACCGTACGGAGCGGATCAATTTCCTTCGATCTATAAGTGTATTCCGGATCGGTCGTCACATCGAGAATGTGCACCGTCCGGCGCTCGAGGGCACAGCGGGCCGCGCAACTTTCTCGACCTGGACGCACCGGGTTCTGCGCGACGAATTCGCGCAGCTCGGGCGAAGCGTTGATGGCAACCTCGGATCGCAAGAACTCCCCATCGAAACGATAGATGAACGCGCGGTACGCCTCGCAGAGGCTCACGGCGCTCTCTCCAACGGTCTCGAACACACGCTGGAGATCGAAGGCCGAGCGGCTGATGACCTTGAGGACGTCGGCGGTCGCGGTCTGCTGCTGCAGGGATTCCCGGAGCTCGCTCAGGAGCCGCACGTTCTCGATCGCGATCGCGGCCTGATCCGCGAAGGTCTCGACGAGGGCGATCTGCTTTTCGGTGAATGGCCGGACTTCCAAGTGGTAGACCAGGATGACGCCCAGCAGCTCCTCGCCCTTCAGCATGGGCACGGTGAGCACCGTACGGACAGAATCGACCGTCTTGGCTCCGTATGAGTATTCCGGGTCGTCTCTGACGTCTCGGATGTGTATCGTCCGGCGCTCGAGCGCGCAGCGGGCGGCGCCGCTGTGCCGCCCGGGCCGGATCGGGTTCGCAGTCGTGAACTGCTTCAGCGCTTGCGACGCATTGTGAGCGACCACCACCCGAAGCACCTCGCCGTCGAAGCGGAATATGAACGCCCGGTCGGCGCCGCAAAGGGCGACCGCGCTCTCGGCTACGGTCTCGAACACGCGCTGCAGGTCGAAAGCGGAGCGGCTGATGACCTTGAGCACGTCGGCGGTCGCGGTCTGCTGCTGCAGGGATTCCCGGAGCTCACCCAGAAGGCGGCCATTCTCGATCGCGATGACGGCTTGGTCCGAAAAGGTGGTGATCAGCTCGATCTGCTTGTCCGTGAAGGGCTCGACCCTCGATTTCAGGATCGCGATGACGCCCAGGAGCTCGCCTTCTTTCAGCATGGGGACGGCCAGCACGGTCCGAAAGCCGTCCTTTCTCATGAGCTCTCCGTATCCGTAATTCTCCTCCTCCAGGACGTCGTGAACGTGACAGATTTGGCGCTCGATGACGGCCCTTCCAGAGACGGAGCGCAGGTCGGGTCGGAACGGGTTCGCCCGTAGATGCTCCGTGAACCCCGGAGCGGAGCCCGACGCCGTCGCCAAGTGGAGGAATTCGCCGTCGAACCGAAAGACATGGCCGCGCGTGGCGCCGCAGAGGCGGATCGCGTTCTCCAGCACCGTCTCGAGGATCGCCTGCAGGTCGAAACCCGAGCGGCTTATGGCCTTCAGGACCTCGGAGGTCGCGGTCTGCTGCTCGAGCGCCTCGGTGAGCTCGCGCGTGCGCGCCTGCACCTCGTCGAAGAGGCGGACGTTCTCGATCGCGATCACCGCCTGATCCGCGAAGGTCGTGACGAGCTCGATCTGCTTCTCGGTGAACGGTTTCACGGCCGTCCGCATCAAGCCGATGACGCCGACGGGCGCGCCTTCGCGCAGCAGCGGGACGCCCAGCATCGAGCGATATTTGCCGACGGCCTGATAGTCGAGGAAGGTGTACTCGGGATCGGCGAGGCAATCCGGCAGGTGGACGGTCATGCCCTCGAGGGCCGTGCGGCCGATGAGGGAGCCGCGCACCGGCACGATCGGATGCTCGGCGGCGTGCTGGATGAAGCTCTCGGCGGTATTGGTTGCGGCCGCGACGTGGTATTTGCCGTCCTGCAGCTTGAAGATCGTCCCGAACTCCGCCTCGCAGAGACGGCTCGCGACCTCGACGATGGTGTCGAGCACGGGCTGCAGGTGGAACGACGAGCGGCTGATGACGTTGAGGACGTCGGAGGTCGCGGTCTGCCGCTCCAGAGCCTCGGTCAGCTCGCGCGTGCGCGCCCGCGTCTCCTCGAAGAGACGGACGTTCTCCATGGCGATGACGGCCTGAGCGGCGAAGGTCTCGACCAGCTCGACCTGTTTTCGCTTGAGCGCGCTCGGCCGGCCGCTGACCAGGCCGATCACGCCGACCACGGCGCCATCGCGAAGCAAGGGGACGCCGAGGGTGGTGCGATAATGTCCCCGCTGCACCGCCTCCTGCCAGGCGTAAGTGGGGTCGTTCGGCGCGTCCTCGATGTAGATCGTGCGCCGCTCCAGGGCCGTGCGCCCCACCATGGTGCCCGGTCCCGGCGAGATCGGGTGCTCGCGGAGGTATTGGACGAAATCGGGGTCGGCGCCGTCCGCGGCGGCGATATGATACTTGCCGTCGACAAGACGAAAGAGCACGGCAAAATCGGGGTTGCACATGCGCCGCGCGGTACTGACCACGGCGTCGAGCACCGGCTGCAGCTCGCCGGGCGAGCTGCTGATCACACGGAGCACCGCGGCGGTCGCGGTCTGCTGCTCCAGGGATTCCGTGAGCTCGCCCGTGCGTCCCTGCAGCTCGTCGAGCAGGCGCGCATTCTCCATGGCGATCACGGCGTGATCGGCGAAACTCGTGACGAGGCGGATTTGATCCTCGGTGAAGGGGTCGACGGATCGGCGTCCGAGGGTGAAGACGCCGATGGGGCGGCCGTCGCGGATCAAGGGAACGCCCATGAAGGTGCGAAATCCGGCTAGCTTCTGCGACTCCAGGAAGGTGTAATCGGGGTCGGCGAGGACGTCGACGATGTGAACCGGCTTGTTCTCCAGCAGCACCCTTCCGACGACGCTGTCGCGGCCCGGCTTGAGCGGGCGGGACTTTTGGGCCTGAACCCAATCCGGATGAAAGTTGTGGTTGGTCACGTGGTAGTAGAAGCCGTCCGCGGCCTGGCGCGTCATCGCGGCCATGTCGGCCCGGCAGACCCTCGCCGCCGATACCGTGAGGGTCTCGAGCAGCCTCTGCAGATCGAAGGACGACCGGCTGATCGCTTTTAAAATGTCGGCCGTCGCGATTTGCTGCTGACGCGCGTCCTTGAGCTCGCGCTTCAGCTTTTGAACCGCGCCTTGCGGGCTCGCCTTCCTGACGCGCTTTGCCTTTGGTCGTGCGGGGGCCGGCTTCTTGTGCGAAGCCCGACGCTCTCCCTTGGCACGACTACGCCCCATCGGCCCCTCCCGCGAGTGGGCTCTGATTGTGACGCGAGCATATCCAGGGATGCCCGGTGGAACAAGGAAATGCGCGGGAGCAGTTCCGGTTGAATCAGGCCTCCACGCCGACATGCGGCCTCAGCGCCTCGAGCGGCGCCACCGGGAAGCGGGAGGCGGTGACGAAGGCGATGTCGCCGCTGAAGCCGCGGCCTTCGAGCGCCGCGCGAAAGATCGCGCCGATCTCCGCCTTCATCTCGGCGGTCACGGGCGTGTGGCTGCGCAGCACGAGATCGAACCGGCCGCGGCGCACGAGCCCGTCGAGCTGCAGCGGCCCGAGCCGGGTGAGGTCGAGATCGACGACGAAGCGGGCGCCGCGCTCGTCCTGCCAGGTGCCGCCGCCGTCGCTGCGGTTGCGGAGGTAGAGCCTGATCGGACGCACCGCGCCCTCGTCGAGGAGCGGCAGGGTGAAGATGCGCCAGTCGCCGCGGCTGCTCTCGCGCGCTTGTGCGCGGAGATCGTCGATGTCCTTTGCAAGGCGCGCGCGGAGATCGCCGCGACCGATGCTGCCGAGGGCAGCCGCGAGCTGCTCGCCGGGCCAGGCGGCTCCGCCGCGCAGCACCCCCATGAAGAACATCAGCGTTGCCGCGAGGCGCGGCGCGGCGGCGGGCGTGAGGTCCTCGCGTAACGTCGCCGCGAGCTCGGGCACCGTGCGGTCGAGGCTTTGCAGCGCCTCGTCGAGCGCGGGCCAGCCCGTGCCGAGCGCCGGCGATGCCGGGAGCTTTGCTCCGGCCCTGGCCGAGGTCGTCGGGCGGTCAATGCGCTCGAGCGAGAGCAGCGTCCCCGGTGCCGCCTCGATCTGCGCCTCGAGCGCGAGCTTCCCCAGCGGCGTCGCAACCACCGTGGTGCTGCCGGCGCTCTGCAGCACGGTTGCATTCATGGCCGATGGAGTGGCGGCGGAGAGCACGCGAACCGAGAGGCTCGTGCCGGCGGCGGGTGCGTCGGCGCCCGATTCCGGCGCGAGCACCGTTGCCCGCACGGTCTGGCCGAGCTCGACCGATTCGGATGGAGCCGGCACGGCGGTATCGGCGGCCGAAGGCGTTCCCGTGCTGCGGAGCGCGCCGCTTCCGAGCGGCGCACCGTCGATCGACAGGATGGCGGCGCTGGCGGGCGGACCTGCAAAGAGCTTGAGCTCGAGCGAGGTTCCCGCTGCGAGCACGAGCGGGGTCTTGAGCGCGAGCGTCCCGAAGTCCGTCTTCAGCAGCAGTTCGGCCCCGGCGTCGCCGCCGAGCACGGTTGCGACGATGGTGCCGGCCGCGGCGAGCGCCGCTTGCGGCGGCGGCGAGGCGAAGTCCGCGACCGCTGGCGCAGGTGTCGTCGCGGCCGCGGGCGCGGGGTAGGAGGAGGTCGTAGCGAGGCTCGCGATGTCCGCCATTGGAGGCCCGGGACCCCGCCGGGGTCAGAGCGTCTCGATGAGCCGCCGCGCGATCCCTTCGGCGTCGACGGCGGCCTCGCAGGTGGGATGGCGGGTCAGCAGCGAGGCTTGCCGGCGGATCGCGTCCTTGACGTGCTCGTCGCGCCGCAGCACGCCCGCGAGCTTGGGCTCGAGCCTGAGGAACTCGCGGCAGGCGCGCGAGAGGGTCTGATAGGTGCGCTCGCCTTCGCGGTGATTGGCGGCCATGTTGACGACGATCTGCATGTTGTCCGCGAGCTTCTCCATCGCGCTGATCTTGATGAAGGCGTAGGCGTCGGTGATGGCCGTGGGCTCGTCGGTGGTGACGACGAGGCAGGCGCGCGACTGCGCCGCCAGCAGCCGCACCGTCCGCTCGATGCCCGCGCCCAAGTCGAGCACCACCCAGTCGTAGCCCTGGCCCAGCGCCTGCAGCTCGTTGCGGAGCGCGAGGAGGCGGTTCGGCGGCAGGCTCGCGAGGCTTCCCGAGCCGGAGCGGCCCGCGACGATGTCGAAGCCGCCGGCGTATTTCGTGACGGCGTCGGCGAGCGCGAACTGTCCCGCGCTGACGCCGCCGAGGTCGCGCTCCGGCGTCACGCCGAGCTGCACGTCGACGTTGGCGAGGCCGAGGTCGCCGTCGAAGAGGAGGGCGCGGGCGCCCGCGCGCGCGAGCGCGTGCGTCAGCGTGATCGAGAACCAGGTCTTGCCGACGCCGCCCTTGCCGGAGGCGACCGCGAGGATGTTTCGTTTCATGGTCTCTTTGCCCGGAAAGGCGCGCACCACTTGCGCGGGGTTCATGAGGTCCCTCGTTTCTTCAGCGGGAGTTGGTGTTCCATCGGGGTCTGCGCGAGCAGGCGCCGCGCGAGCGTCACGGGATTGAAGGGGACGAGCCCCTCCGCGATCTCCGGCGCGGTGCCGGCCTCGGCGAAGGCGAGCTTCGCGCCTTCGGCCGCCGCGAGCACGCTGCCGAGGCGGTTGGTGAGGTCGAGCCGCGTCACGGTCATGCGGGAGGCGCCGAGATCGCGAAAGATGCGGGCGATCTCGACGGTGTCGACGGCGTCGCCGCCGGCGGCGACGACCAGCATGGGCTCCGCGTTCCCCGCCGCCATCAGCGCCTCGAGCTCGCGCCGGTCGGCGGCGTTGTAGGGATTGATCCCGAAACCGTCGATGAGGACGAGCTCCTCGGGCGCCGCCGCGGAGACCGCGAGAGCGAGCCGTCCCGCGCTCTCCGCGGTGACGAGCGAGATGCCGAGGATGCGCGCGACCGCCGCGAGCTGCTCGATCGCGCCCGCGCGCACGGTGTCCGCGGCGATGACGCGCACCGGGCGCCCGCCCAGCACCGCGCGCGCCGCGAGCTTCGCGACCGTCATGGTCTTGCCGGCGCCGGGCGGTCCCACCATCAGGAGGGGGCGCGCGCGGCCCTGCTCGGGAACCGGCGCGAAGGAGAAGGTCGCGGCGAGCGCGCCCGAGAGCGCCGTCAGCTCGTCATCGGCATCGAAGGAGAGGGAGGCGATCAGCAGCCTCTCCGCGAGCGGGCCCGGAACGCCGCCGGCCGCGAGCGCCTCGCTCAGACGGTCGGTCACGTCGACGACGGGAAGCGCCGTGCCCGTGCCGGGCTCGGCGAGATCGAGCGCCGCGGTGACGCGCGCGCCCTCGGGATCGTCCTCGGTCGAGACGATGATCGCATCGGGGCCGAGCTCCTGGCGCACGAGCGCCATCGCTTCCTGGATCGAGGGTGCCGTGAAGTTGCGCAGGCGCATGGCTTACCCCGGCTCCTCAGATCTGTCCGAGCGTGCGGATGCGCGCTTTGGGGTGGATCTCGTTCTGCGACATCACCGTCGTGATGGGGCGGAAGCGCTCGATGATCGAGCGCACATAGGGCCGGATCGCGGGGCTCGTCAGCAGCACCGGCGTCTCGCCGCCCATGGCGTGGCGCTCGAAGGTCTGCCGCACGCTCGTGATGAATTCCTGGAGCCGCGTCGGCGGCATCGCCAGGTGCTTCTCCTCGCCCTGTCCCACGATCGCCTCCGCGAAGGCCTGCTCCCAGGCCGGCGAGAGCGTGATGAGCGGGATGAAGCCGCTCTCGTTGGTCTGGGCGTCGCTGATCTGGCGCGCGAGCCGCGCGCGCACGTGCTCGGTGATGACGCTGACGTTCCGGCTGTAGCCGCAGGCCTCGGAGATGCCCTCGAGGATGGAGGAGAGATCGCGGATGGAGATTCGCTCGGCCAGCAGGTTCTGCAGCACGCGCTGGATACCGCCCGCGGAGATCTGGCTCGGCACCATGTCCGCGATGAGCTTCTGGTGGCTCTTGTCGAGCTCGTCGAGCAGCTTCTGCGTCTCCGAATAGGACAGAAGCTCCGCCATCGCATCTTTCACCACTTCGGTCAGATGCGTGGTGACGACGGTCTGCGGCTCGACCACGGTATAGCCGCGGAAGGTCGCCTCCTCGCGGTTCACCTCGGCGGTCCAGAGCGCGGGAAGGCCGAAGGTCGGCTCGACCGTGCTCTCGCCGGGGAGGCTGATCGGCTCGCCGCGGGGATCCATGACCAGCAGCATGCTGGGGCGGAGATCGCCGCGTCCGACCTCGATCTCCTTGATGCGGATCACATAGTTGTTGGCGGAGAGCTGCAGGTTGTCCTGGATGCGCACGGAAGGCATGACGAAGCCCATCTCCGACGCGATCTGCCGGCGGAGCGAGCGCACCTGATCCGTGAGCTTGGGCCCGTGCTCGTTGTTGATGAGGGCGAGGAGGCCGTAGCCGAGCTCGAGGCGGATCTGGTCGATCTGCATCGCCGCATGGATCGACTCCTCCTTGGGCGGCGCCGCGGCGGCGCTCGCCTTCTCGGCCTCGGCGCGCGCCTCGGCCTCGCGCCGGTCGGTGAGGCGCCAGGCGGCTCCGCCCGTCAGGGCCGACAGCGTCAGGAAGGGCAGCATCGGGATGCCCGGCAGCAGCGCCAGCACCAGCGTCAGCACGGAGGCGAGGCCAAGCGCCGAGGGATAGGCGCTCAACTGTCCGAAGAGCGCCTTGTCGGTGGAGCCGCTGATGCCGGCCTTGGAGACCAGCATGCCCGCGGCGGTCGAGACCACGAGCGCGGGGATTTGCGTGACGAGCCCGTCGCCGACGGTGAGGAGCGTGTAGCTCTGCGTCGCCTCGCTGAAGCTCAGTCCCTTCTGCGCCACGCCGATCACGATGCCCGCGACGACGTTGATGAAGGTGATGATGAGGCCCGCGACCGCGTCGCCGCGCACGAATTTCGAGGCGCCGTCCATGGCGCCGAAGAAGGCGCTCTCGCCTTCCAGTTCGGTGCGGCGTTTGCGGGCGGTGGCTTCGTCGATCAGGCCCGAGGACAAATCGGCGTCGATCGCCATCTGCTTGCCGGGCATCGCATCCAGGGTGAAGCGCGCCGCCACTTCGGCGATACGGGTCGAGCCTTTGGTGATCACCACGAAATTGACGATGCTCAGGATGGCGAAGACGAGGATGCCGATGACGAAATTGCCGCTCATCACGAAACTGGCGAAAGCCTCGATGACGCGGCCGGCGCCGCCCGTGCCCTCATGGCCATGCGCCAGGATCAGGCGGGCGGAGGCCAGGTTGAGCGCCAGGCGCATCAGCGTCGAGAGCAGCAGGACGGTCGGGAAGGAGCTGAAATCCACCGGCTTGTCGATGAAGATCGAGGTCATCAGGATCATGACCGAGAAAGTCAGCGACGTGGCCAGCGAGATGTCGAGCAGCCAGGTCGGCATCGGCAGGATCAGCGTGACCAGCAGCACCACCACGCCGAAGGCGAACAGCAGATCGCCGCGCTTCAAGGCGGCGGTGACGCGGTTCAGCGCGCCATTGAGGTCGAAGCCCGCGGCGGCGGGGCCGGCGGCTTCACCCCCGCCGGCTTCGGCGGGAACAGTGGCGACTTCGGCGCCTTCAGCCAAGATCGGTTCCCCAGCCTAGAAGGTTAGAACGCGGCCCGCTCGGCGTCGCCGGGCGGCGGCACGGCGAAGCCTTCATCGAGATATTGGCGGAGCTTGTTGCGCAGCGTGCGGATCGAGATGCCGAGAATATTGGCGGCATGGGTCCGGTTGCCCAGGCAATGCTGCAGCGTGTCGATGATCAGGTCGCGCTCGACATCGGCCATGGTGCGGCCGACCAGCCCTTGGGTGCTGCCCTGGATGGCGGCCTGCGCCGCCACCGCGGCGGAAGCGGCGATGGAAGAGGTGGGATCGCTGGTGGTGGGCGCGTTGGAGAGCAGGATCGCCTCGGTGCCGATCTCCTTGCCCGACGCCAGCAGCACGGCGCGATGCATG
>DATKNV010000235.1:0-34247 GCA_035541215.1 Allostellaceae bacterium
CCGCTTGGCGAGGCTTGCGTCGCCGAGATAGGCGAATTCCTCGTTGCCGCGCGGGCCGCAGAAGGGACAGGGGATACGCAAGACTCGGCCCCTAATGCAAATTCGGCTGCGCGCCGGCGCCGCGCTCGTCGATCAGCGCGCCGCTCGCGAAGCGGTCGAGGCGCATCGCGGCGGCGACCGGATGCGGCTCGTCGCGCGCGATGAGGTGCGCGAAGCACCAGCCGGACGCCGGCGTCGCCTTGAAGCCGCCATAGCACCAGCCGGCGTTGAGATAGAGACCATCCACAGGCGTGCGGTCGATGATCGGCGAGCCGTCCATCGACATGTCCATGAGCCCGCCCCAGGAGCGCAGCATGCGGATGCGGCCGAGCGCGGGCCAGAGCGCCATGCCCTCCTCCATCACGTCCTCGACAACCGGCAGGTTGCCGCGCCAGGCGTAGGAGTTGTAGCCGTCGATGTCGCCGCCGAAGACGAGCCCGCCCTTGTCGGACTGGCTGATGTAGAAGTGCCCGGCGCCGAACGTCACCACGGTATCGATCGCGGGCTTGATCCCTTCCGAGACGAAGGCCTGCAGCACGTGGCTCTCGATCGGGAGGCGGAGCCCCGCCATCGCCGCGACGTGGCTCGTGTGACCCGCGACGGCGATCCCTAGCTTGTCGGCGGCGATGTAGCCGCGGGTGGTCTCGACGCCGCGGACGCGTCCGCCTTCGACGCGGATCCCCGTCACCTCGCAATTCTGGATGATGTCGACGCCGCGCCGGTCAGCCGCGCGCGCGAGGCCCCAGGCGAGCGCATCGTGGCGCGCGGTGCCGCCGCGGCGCTGCAGCAGAGCGCCGTAGATCGGGAACCGCGCCTCCCGCGAGAAGTCCAGCAGCGGCACCATGCGCCGGACCTCCTCGCGGCCCAGCAATTCCGCATCGATGCCGTTGAGGCGCATCGCGTTGCCGCGGCGCGCGAAGGCGTCCATCTGCGCGTCCGAATGCGCGAGATTAACGACGCCGCGCTGGCTCGCCATCACGTTGTAATTGAGGTCGCGGCTCAAGCCCTCCCAGAGCTTGAGCGAGAACTCGTAGAGCCCGGCGTTGGCGTCGAGCAGATAATTCGAGCGGATGATCGTGGTATTGCGGCCGGTGTTGCCGCCGCCGAGCCACCCTTTCTCGAGCACCGCGACATCGGTGATGCCGTGCTCCTTCGCGAGGTAGTAGGCCGTCGCGAGACCGTGGCCTCCCGCGCCGACGATCACGACGCTGTAGCGCGGCTTCGGCTCGGGATCGCGCCAGGCCCGCGGCCAATCCCGATGCCCCGTCAGTGCGTTCTTCGCGAGAGAGAAGATCGAATAAGGCGCCATTCCCTGCGGCTGTCGATGCCTCCGCTGCGAGCCCCGTTACCCCCGGGCTCCGGCACATGCTAGCGGCAGCGGGCGCCGCTGCGGAATCTATTTCGGCGGGGGACGCCAGCAATTTCAATGGCCCGGTGTTGACCCCGGCTCAAAAATGCCCGGCTTTCGGGCGAAGGGCGTAGGTGGCCTCGAGACGGGTCACCTCGGCGGAGTCCAGCTTGAGCTCAAGCGCCGCGAGCGCGGCCTCGACATGCTCGAGCCGCGTCGCACCGACGATGGGCGCGCTCGCCGGAAGCTTGCCGAGCACCCAGGCCAGGGCGACTTGTGCGGGCTGAGCGCCGCGCGCGGTCGCGATCTCCTCGACGATCCCCGCGACTGCCCGGTCGCCGGGGCGGCCGTACCATTTGGCGATGAGATCGTCCGTGCGCGTCCGCTCGGTCCGGCGGTCCTGCGCTCTCGCGACGCCGCAGAGGAAGCCGCGCGCGAGCGGGCTATAGGGCAAAATGCCGATGCCTTCCGCCTGACAGAAGGGAATGAGCTCGCGCTCATCCTCGCGCCAGACGAGATTGTAGTGGTTCTGCATCGAGACGAAGGCGTGCATGCCCTGGAGGCGCGCGGTGTAGACGGATTTCGCGAATTGCCAGCAGGGCATGTCGGTGGCGCCGACATAGAGCACCTTGCCGGCACGCACGAGATCGTCGAAAGCCCGGACCATCTCGTCGATCTCGCTCGCGGGATCCCAGATGTGCGTCTGCAGGAGATCGATGCGCTCGACGCCGAGGCGTTTCAGCGAGGCCTCGGCGGCCTCGACGATGTGCTTGCGCGAATATCCCCTTGCGTTCGGTCCTTTCCCCATGGGATTGCCGAGCTTCGTCGCGATGACGACTTCCTCGCGAGGACTCATCTCCCTGAGGAGGCGGCCGAGGATGATCTCGCTTTGGCCGCCGGAGTAGTAGTCGCAGGTATCGAAGAGGTTGATCCCCGCCTCGAGCGCGCGCCGCACCAGCGGCCGCGCCTGCTCCTCGCTCAGCACCCAGGAGCGCCATTTGGGATCGCCGACGCCCATGGCGCCGAAGGCGATCCGCGACACCCGCAAGCTGCTACGACCGAGCCGTACGTATTCCATATTCGACCGCCGGAGCGCGAACGCTCAGGACTTGCTCTTCCAGGCCTCGCGGAAGCGCGGGATCTCGTCGGGTATCCAGATGTAGTTGTGCACGTTGGCGCGGATCGCCGCGTATTCCAGCGAGAAGAACAACGGCACGTAAGCGAGATCGCGCGTCATGATCGCCTGCGCCTGCCGGTAAATGGGCTTCCGGTCCTCGACGTCCGTCATCGCGCGGGCCTTGTCGAGGAGCGCGTCGAGCTCGGGATTCCTGTAATTGGTGGAGTTCGCGTAGCCCTTGCTGTGGAAGAGGATGTAGAAGAGTCCGTCGGGATCGGGCCGCTGCGACCAGCGCTCCGGCGTGAAGTTGATTTTCTGCTGCACGACGCGCGAGTACCAGTCGCTAACCGCCACCGGCTCGAGCGTCACGTTGATGCCGATCGCCTTCAGCTGCTCCTGCACGAGCTGATCGAGCTGCTGGAACATCGTGATCGTCGGCGCCGCGAGCGTGACGTCAAGGCCGTTCGGATACCCCGCCTGCTTCAGCAGCTCCTTCGCCTTGGCGGGATCGTAGTCGTATGACTTCAAATTCGGATCGAACCACCAGAGGCCCTTCGGCGTCGGTCCCTCGGCGATCTGCGCCTTGCCGCCCATGAGGATGTCGACGAGACGCTTGCGGTCGATCGCGTGCGCGATCGCCTGGCGCAGCAGCGCGTTGTTGAAGGGGGGCTTGTCGACCTGCCACTGGAGCGAGATCCAGCGCCCGACCGGATCGGGATCGAGCTTGATGTCCTTGTTGCCCTCGATCTGGCGCACGTCCTGCGGCGAGAGCTCGGAAACAAAGTCGATCTCGCCCGTGACGAGGCGCTGCACGCCGACGACGGAGCCCGCAATGTCCTGGAAGACGACGCTGTCGAGGTAGGGCTTGCCCTTGTCCCAGTAATTGGGATTGCGCTCGACGGTGATGTGATTGCCGCGTACCCATTCCTTGAAGAGGAAGGCGCCCGTCCCCACGGGCTTGCTGCCGAACTCCGCGCCTGCCTTCTGCACCGCGGTCGGCGACACCATGAAGCCCTCGCGCTGGGCGAGCATGCCGAGGAGACCGGGAAAGGGCTGCTTGAGATTGAAGGCGACGGTCAGGGGATCGACCACCTCGACCGAGGCGATGACGGAATCGAGGCCACCCTTCTGCGGCGACTTCACCTCGGGATCCATGCGGCGGTCGATGTTCCATTTGACCGCCGCCGCATCGAAAGGCGTCCCATCTTGGAACTTCACGCCCTCCCGCAGATGGAACACGATGCGTTTGCCGTCGTTCTGGACTTCCCATTTCGTCGCGAGCTCGGGCCGGATCGAGAAATCCGTGTCGAGCTTCACCAGCGTGTCGAAGATGAGATAGAGGACCTGGCGCTCCGTGTATTCGATCGAGAATATCGGATCGAGGGTCTTGATGTCGGAGGCGAAGCCCACCTTGAGAGTGCCGCCGCGCTCGGGAGCCTGCGCCGACGCGAATGTGATGCAGGCGACGGCGCCCATCACGCCGATCAAGAGCGTTCGGATTGCACGCTGCAGCATCGTATCCCTCCCTGTCGGATCGCGCGTCTTGGCGCCGCGCTTCATCGCTCCGAGAACACTAGGTTTTGGTATACCGTATGTCAATTCGCGGGCGGGCCCAGCCGCGCTCGCGCCCTCAGAGGATGTCGTCTCGGAGACAGGCAACGAGCCGGCCCGGCGCCCGCTCGCGGAGCGGCGGCACGGTGTTCGCGCAATCCGCTATCGCGTAGGGGCAGCGCGTGCGGAAGACGCAGCCGCTCGGGGGATCGGCGGGATTCGGGATGTCGCCGGCTAGGACGATGCGCTTGCCCCGGTGCCGCGGATCGGGATCGGGCACGGCCGAGAGCAGCGCCTCGGTGTAGGGGTGCATTGGGTTGCGGCAGAGCTCCTCGCTCGGGCCCACCTCCATCAGCCTTCCGAGATAGATCACGGCGATCCGGTCGGAGAGATACTCCATCACCGCGATGTCGTGCGAGATGAAGAGCATCGCGAGGCGGAGCCGCTCCTTCAGCTCCTCCAGCAGATTGACGATCTGGGCCTGGATCGAGACGTCGAGCGCCGAGACCGGCTCGTCCGCGACGATGAAGACGGGGTCGACGGCGAGCGCCCGCGCGATCACCACCCGCTGGCGCTGACCCCCGGACATCTGCTCGGGCTTGCGCGGCAGGAACTCCGCGGAGAGTCCCACGCTCTCGAGGAGTTCGACCACGCGATCGGCGCGCTCACGACGCTCGGGGCGGAGCCCTTGCACCTGTAGCGGCTCCGAGACGATCTCGGCCACGGTCATCTGGGGATCGAGCGCCGCGAAGGGATCCTGGAAAACGATCTGGGCCCTGCGCCGGAAGCGCCGCAGCGCCGACCGATCGAAGGCGGTCACGTCCTCGCCGTCGAAGAGAATGCGGCCGCCGGTCGGCTCGGTCAGGCGCAGGATCGTGCGGCCGATGGTGGTCTTGCCGGAGCCGGACTCCCCCGCCAAGCCCAGAACCTCTCCCGGCATGACGCTGAAGGAGACGTCGTCGACGGCGCGCACCGCGCCGACGCTGCGCGGGATGACGCCGCGGCGGATCTCGAACCACTTCCGCAGGTTCTCGACCGTGAGAAGGCCGCGCGGCTCGGCGATCATTGTGGCTCGCCGCCGATCTCGCGCCAGCGCAGGCAGCGCACGCCGTGATCCCGGCCGCACGCCTCGAGCGGCGGCACGCTGACATCGCAGCGTCCGCCGACCGCATCGGCGCAGCGGGGATGAAAGCTGCATCCCCCGGGAACGGCCATGAGCCCCGGCACGTTGCCGGGGATCGCGGAAAGCTTGGCGCCGCTCCTGCGCGTGCGGCCGATTCGAGGCAACGAGCCCAGCAGCGCCCTCGTATAGGGCATGCGCGGCGATCGAAAGACGGCATCGACCGGGCCCGCCTCCACGATCTGTCCCGCATACATCACGAGCGCGCGGTCCGCGATTTCCGCGACCAGGCCGAGATTGTGCGTGATAAAGAGAATCGACATCCCCGTCCGCGACTGGAGGCGCCGCAGGTGATCGATGATCTGCGCCTGGATCGTGACGTCGAGCGCGGTCGTGGGCTCGTCCGCGATGAGGAGCGCCGGCCCGCAGGCGAGCGCCATCGCGATCATCACGCGCTGGCGCATGCCACCCGAAAGCTGATGCGGGTAGTTCTCCATGCAGGCGCTCGGGTTCGGGATGCCCAGCTGCGTCAGCGCCTCGAGCGCGTCGCGCCGCGCCTCCTTCCGCGGGACGCTGCGGTGGATGCGGATCGCCTCGCAGATCTGGGCGCCGATGGTGTAGATCGGATTGAGCGACGACAGCGGCTCCTGGAAGATCATGGCGACGTCGCTGCCGCGGATGGCGCGGAGCGCGCGCTCGGGGAGGCGCGAGAGATCCCGCGGCGTCCCGGATTTGCCGGTGAGCACGATCTCGCCTGCGACCGAAGCGCCGCCCTCGCCCTCGAGAAGCCCCATGATCGCGAGCCCCGTGGTCGATTTCCCCGAGCCGGACTCGCCGACGAGCGCCACGATCTCGCCGCTCCCGATCTCGAAGGAGACGCCGCGCACCGCCGCCTGCCTTCCCGCGGGCGTGCGGAAGCTCACTTCGAGGCCGCGGACGTCGAGGACGGGATCGGATGCCATGCGCCGCCTCAGGCCTCTCGCGAGCCCAGCAGATAGAACCCCGCTACGGTGACTGCCACGGCGACACCGGGCGCGAGGCTCATGGCGGGATTGACGATGAGGTAGTCGAACCCCACGCGCACCATGCCGCCCCAATCCGGCGTCGGCGGCGGCACGCCGAGGCCGAGGAAGCTCAGGCTCGAGGAGGTGAAGATCGCAAAGGCGATGGTCACCGCGAATTGCGCAGCGGCGACGTGCAGCACGTTGGGCCAAATGTGCCGGCGAATGATCCAGCCGGCGCCGCCGCCCACCGCGCGCGCGGCCTCGACGAAGACGGACTCGCGGACGGCAAGCGTTTGTCCCCGGACCATGCGGGCAATGGGCGGCCACATCACGAAGCCCAGCACGAGCACGAGGTTCTTGAGCGACGGCCCGACCATCGCCGTGATGATGAGCGCGAGAACGAGGCCCGGCAGCGCGATGAAGAGATCGACGATCTGCACGACCGCGAGATCGGTCTTGCCGCCGAGATAGCCCGCGCAGAGTCCGATGGGGACGCCGATCAAGGTCGCAACGAGCGCGGCGCCGATTCCCACAGTGAGCGAGATGCGCGCCCCGTAGATGACGCGGCTCAGGATGTCGCGGCCGAGCTCGTCGGTGCCGAGCCAATGCGCCGAGGACGGGGGATCGAGGGATTGGAGGCTCGTCTGCGTGGGATCGTAGCCCGCGATGAGCGGCGCCGCCGCAGCGCAGAGGCAGGCGGCCGCGATGATCACGAGTCCGAAAAGGGGCTTGCGGCGCGGCATCAAGTGAGGCGGATCCTGGGATTGGCGACGGTGTAGAGGAGATCGGCGAGCAGGTTCATGAGGGCGACGCCGACGATGATGAGCATGCTGATGGCGAGCATCACGGGATAGTCGCGCGCGAGGATCGCGCTGACGAAGAGGCTGCCCGTGCCCGGCACCGAGAAGACGGTCTCCGTCACGACGGCGCCGCCGGTGAGCTGTCCCAGCGTGATGCCGATATAGGTGATGACCGGCAGGATCGAGTTCGGCAGGACGTGTTTGAACGAGACCGCGGTCTCCGAGAGCCCCTTCGCCCGCGCCACCCGCACATAGAGCTGCCGCCGCACGGCCTCGTATTCCGCGCGGTAGACGAGGCTGAAGGATCCGAAATAGAAGGCTGAGAGCGTCAGGACCGGCATCAGCAGATGCCGGAAATGCTCGAGGATGCCGTCCGACCAAGGCGCCCAGCCGGTCGTCGGGAGCCATCCGAGCTTCACCGAGAAGAGGAAGATCAGCGAGATCCCCAGCATGAAATTCGGCACGGTGATCCCCGCGATCCCCAGGAGGGCGGCGACCGGCCGGACGAGGCCTCGCGCAACGGTCACGCTGTTGATCACCGTCGCGCTGAGCGTCGCCGCGAGGATCGCTAGGAACGCGAGCTCCGCAGTGATGGGGATGCGCGGCAGCAGGAGCGACACGACGCTCTCCTGCATCGTGTAGGAGCGACCGAGATCGCCGGTGAGCGCGCCGCCGATCCAGCTCAGGTATTGCACCGCGAGCGGCCGGTCGAAGCCCATGCGCGCATTGAGCGCGGCGATCGCCTCCGGGCTCGCGTCCTGGCCCAGCATGAGCCCCGCGGGGCTTCCGAGGAGGCCCGACACGCTGAAGAAGAGCAGCGCGGATATCAGGATCACGTTGGGCGCTGCGAGCAGCAGCCGCCGCACGACCAGTGTCAGCATTTCCCCTCAGTGCGGGTGTTCGCCGAAAGCGCAGGATAGCGCGGAACCGGACGCCGCCGCACCCGCGATCGTCTGCTCAGCCGCCTGCCGCGGCTCTGAGGGCGTTCCCGCCCCCGGACTTTCCACCGTCAATTTCAATCTAGCCCCCAGCCATCCCTTTTTGTATGATGGTATACCAAACGGGCCGCCTGAGTAAAAGCCGCGCGGTCGGGATCGGAGGGTCGCATGAAGTTCGGCTATTTCGAAAACCTCAAGGACCCCACGCAGAAGCGTCCCTACCACGACCTCGTCGAGGAGATGCGAGAGCTCGCGACGCTCCTCGACGAGGGCGGCTTCGACTACATCTGGCTGCCGGAGCATCATTTCAGCATCTGGGGCCGGGAGCTCCTGCCGAACCCCCTGCTCGCAGCGGCCGATCTCGCCGCGCGCACGAAGCGCATTCGGATCGGGCTCGCCGCGGCGATCATCACGCATTGGCATCCGCTGCGGATCGCCGAGGACCTGGCGCTCCTGGACAGTCTCACGGACGGCCGCCTCGAGGTCGGCGTCGGCCGCGGCAATTACGGGCTCGAGGCGACCAACCTCAACCCGATCGCCGATCCGAACAATCAGGAACAGAACTTCGCGGTCTTCGCGGAGACCTTCGAGATCGTCAAGAAGGCGCTGTCGCAGGATCGCTTCTCGCACAAGGGCCGCTTCTATCAATTCCCGGCGCCCGGCTTCCGTGCCGACCGCGCCCATAGCGTCAACGACCCCGCTTATGTCGACGCCGCGACGGGAGAGCTCTCGCAGCTCACGATCTACCCGCGTCCCCATCAGAAGCCCCATCCGCCGCTCTGGCAGATGGTGGACTCCGACCGCTCCATCGAATACGCGGCCGCGAACGATTGCGGCATCATCATGTGGCGGCCCACCGTCGCCTCGCTGAAGGAGCGGCTCCGACTCTACCGCGAGACCGCCAAGCGCACGCGCGGCGTGGACCTTCCGACCGGCGCGCGCACGGCGATCATGCGGGAGATCTTCGTCGCCGACAGCGAGGCGGAGGCGCGGCGCATCGCCGAGGAGCCCATGATGGGCGCGCTCAATTTCGCGAATTGGCGCGGTCCGAAGATCTTTCTCGATCCCGGCGAGCGGCTCGATCCCGAGCTCGAGGCGCAGTTGAAGAAGAAGCTCACCTACGACTTCGTCGGACCCCGCTCGGTGATCTTCGGCTCGCCCGACCGCGTCGCCGACAAGCTCGAGGAGCTCGAGGTCGAGGTCGGCATCGAGCAGGTGGTCGTGAAGTCCTCCTGGCCGGGCCTCCCGCACGAGCAGACGATGCGGAGCCTCCGCCGGTTCATCTCGGAGGTGATCCCCCGCCTCGAGGAGCGGCGGAGACGCCGCGGGGCCGCGGCGGCGGCGGAATAAGAGCGCGGCGCCGGCGGCTATTCAGCGGCGTCGCGCGCGTCGTGCTTGCCCAGGACGGTGACCGCGAACTCGGCGGAGCGCTCGACGAAGGCGCGGCAGCGCTCGGCCATGACGGCGGCGTTGCGGTCGAGGGCGGCCTCGAGGATCTTCCGCATCAGTGCGAGGCTCTCCTGCTTTCTGCCGACTTCCGCGACGTCGGCCGTGAGCGCGCGCAGATAGCGCATGCGCGCGCTCAAGCTCCGCAGCACGGCGCGCGCGACCTCGTTCCGCGCCCCGCGGAGGATCACGTCGTAGAACTCGTCGAGCGCCTCGACGTAGGGGATCACGGGCCTCTTCGTGATCACCTTGGCGACGCGCGCATAGGCGGTCCGCAGCGCCTCGAGCTCCTTGTCGCCGGCGCGCTCGACGAAGAGCCGCGCGAAGGCCGGCTCGAGCGCCGCACGCACCTCGTAGATCTGCCGCGCCTCGTCGACCGAGACCGAGGCGACGAAGATGCCGCGATTGGCAATGCGCTCGACGAGCCCTTCCGCCTCGAGGCTGCGGATCGCCTCGCGCACGCAGGTGCGGCTCACGCCGGTCTCCTCGCAGAGCTTGCGCTCGACGAGCCGCTGCCTCGGCTTGAAGTGCATTTTCAGGATCGCGTCGCGAAGCGTACGGGTCGTGAGCTCCCGCAGGCTAGGCGCGTCCTTGACGACGCGGAGCGCGCTTGCCCTCTGCCGCACTGCCATCCGATCCCTCCGTCCCGGCCCCCGCCTGCGCAGGCACTATACGACGAATCCGTGCGCGGGCCATCGGGGACGGCTATCGTTCAGGTCGGGTCGGTGCGCCAAAGAGCCGGCAAGGGAGAGAGCGCATGAAGGTGGTGAGGGGCGGCATCGAGATCAACTACGTCGTCGAGGGCGCGGGGCCGCCCGTCATGCTCGTGCACGGGGTGGGCGCCGACCTCCGCAGCTGGGATGCGATCGCCGCTCGCCTCGCGCCGCGGTTTCGCGTCCTGCGCCTCGACCTCCGGGGACACGGGAAATCGGGCCGGATCGAGACCTGCCGCCTCGAGGATTTTATGGACGACGTCTCCGCGGTGCTGGACGCGCAGGGGGTCGCACACGCGCATCTCGTCGGCTTCTCCCTCGGCGGGATGATCGCGCAGGCCTTCGTGCTCGCCTATCCCCAGCGCGTCGACAAGGTCGCCTTCATCAGCGCGGTCGCGGGACGCACGCCCGAGGAGCGCGCGAACGTCATGGCGCGCGCACGCAAGGTGCGCGAGGAAGGCATCGCCTCCGTCGTCGCGGCGGCCCAGGACCGCTGGTTCACCGACGCTTTCCTGAAGGCCAATCCCGAGATCGTCCGCCAGCGGCTGGAGGAGCTCAAGGCGAACGACCACCGCTCCTACTCCGCCGCCTACACGGTCTTTGCCGAAGGCGATGTCGGGCCGCGTCTCCACCAGATCCGGCACCCGACCCTGGTCGTCACCGGCGAGCACGACGTCGGCTCGAACACACGCATGGCCCGCTTCATGCACGAGTCGATCCCGGGCTCGCGCTTGCACATTCTGCCCGGCCTCAAGCACAGTGTGCTGCTCGAGGCCCCCGAGACGATTGCGGATTTGCTGATCGATTTCCTCAGCGTGGGATGAGCCGATGAAATTCACTCTCGCGATCAACATGGCCCGCGACACCCCGAGCGTGGACATGCGCGACGTCGCGCGCCACGCGCTCGAGATGGTGCAGATGGCCGACGAGGGCGGCTTCGAGATCGTCTGGGCGGCCGAGCATCACGCGATCGAGCTGACCATCGCGCCGAACCCGTTTCAGCTCCTTGCCTGGTGGGGCGCCCACACCTCCCGCATCCGCCTCGGCACCGCCGTCGTGGTGGCGCCTTACTGGCATCCGATAAAGCTCGCGGGAGAGGCCGCGCTCCTCGACCTCCTGACCGGCGGGCGGCTCGAGTTCGGCATCGGCCGCGGAGCCTATCAGCGCGAGTTCGACCGCATGGCCGGCGGCATCCAGCAGCAGCTCGGCGTGCCCTACATGCAGGAGATGCTGCCGGCGCTGAAGGCGCTGTGGCAGGGCGATTACGAGCATCGCGGCAAATACTGGAGCTTTCCGACGGCCACCTCGGTACCGAAGCCGCTGCAGCGGCCGCATCCCCGGATCTGGGTCGCGGCCCGCGACCCCGGCACCTATGACTGGGCGGTCGCCAACGGCTGCAGCATCATGTCCTGGGCGATCTCGCGGCCGTTCGCGGAGGTCGCGAAATACAAGGGACAGTTCGAGGCGGCCCTGAAGGCGCACCCCCAGCCGGTGCGGCCGAGCTTCCTCACCATGCGCCACACGGCAGTCTACGCGCGGCCGGATCAATGGCGAGAACCGGTGAACGCGGTGATCCGGCAGAGCGCGCTCTTCGAGAATCTCTTCAAGAACCTCGGCGGCGTGAAGGATGGATTTGCGGAGGCGGTCGACCTGGCGGAGCTCGGCAATCGCGCCGAATATGCTCCGGCGCTGCTGCGCGAGAACCTCATGTTCGGCACCCCCGAGGAGGTGATCGCGAAGCTCAAGCGCTACGAGGCGCTCGGCGTCGACTACTTCAATTATTCCGCCAATTTCGGCATGCCGTTTGCGGAGCAGAAGAAGTCGCTGCGCCTCTTCATCGACGAGGTGATGCCGGCCTTTGCCGAGGAGCATCGCGGCCAGCGCTCGGCCTCGGGGTGAGCAAGCCTGATCTAAAAACGGCACCCGCACGAATATTGATCTGCCGCAAGGGCGCGGGCGCCCGCGCGAGGTATTCGTCTTCTCGAGGATGACCCGCGGACTCCGCGCGCTTCAGGAGAAATGCGATGAATGTCAAGGAGATCATGACCCAAGACGTTCAGACGATCGCCCCGGACGACACCATTCAGACCGCGGCGAGGCTGATGGACGATCTCAACGTGGGAATACTTCCGGTCCATGACGGGACGCGCGTCGTGGGCGTGATCACGGATCGCGACATCACCGTGCGCGCGACCTCGCTCGGCTTGACGCCGACGGAGCACGCCGTCAGCGACTTCATGACCGACGAGGTCTACTACTGCATGGAGGAGGACAGCATCGAGATCGTCGCCGACAACATGGCGCACATTCAGATCCGCCGCATGCCCGTGCTCGACCGCGACAATCGCCTCGTCGGCATCATCTCGCTCGGCGACATCGCCACGCATGCGAGCCAATACCGGACGACGGCGGAGGCGCTGCGCAAGATCTCCGAACCGTCCCAGCCCGACCGCGCGCCCTCGGGCACAGCGGGCCTGCGTCACGGCTCGGCGGCGCCGCGCAGGTCCTGAGCGGGTATCGGAGATCAGGCCCAGCTCGCCACGAGCGAGCCGTCGCTCGCGAGCCGGACGCGCGTTCCCAGCCGTGCGCTTTCCCGGTCGAGCCTTTGGCTCAGCCACCTCGCATCCTCCTCGGCAGCGCTGTTCAAGCGGAAGCGGCGGATCTGAAAGGGCCGCATCGTGAGCTGCAGCAAATCGCCGGTCGAGGCCGAGAAGACAGGGAGGTACATGAGGGTGAGATCGCCGCGATACTCCTCGTATCCGCCGATGCCCTCGTAGTCGTTCAGGAAATCCCCGCATCCGTAAAGGATCAGCTTCCGCTGGTAGACCTCGATACCCAGGGGATGGTGCGACGAATGGCCGAAGACGACGTCGAAGCTGCCGCCCTCGATCAGACCGTGCGCGAACTTCTTGTGCTCGCTGGGGATCGCATAGCCGAAATTGGCCCCCCAATGCATAGAGGCCACGAGGATATCGCCTGGCCGCCTCGCCGCCTGCGCCAACGCCGCGACCCGAGCGAGCGTCCGATCCGAGAAATCCTGCAGCAGATTGACGCCGGGCTCGCTCGCCCCCGCTGCCCATTCGCCGGGGATGCCGCTGTCTTCCGTGCCGAAGGAGAAGACGACGATCCTGCCCTTCCCGTTCGCGCTCAGGATCGCAGGCGCCGACGCCTCGGCGGCATTTCGCCCCGCGCCGACGCCGCGGATGCCCGCTTGCGCCAGCGTCTCCAGCGTCTCCAGGAGCCCCGCAGGGCCCCAGTCGAGCACGTGGTTGTTCGCGAGCGCGCAGCAGTCAATGCCGGCGGCGGTCAGGCACGCCGCATTCTCGGGATTCATCCTGTAATGAATCTCCTTGCGCGCGTAGCGCATGCTCTTGGTGATGCTGGTCTCGAGATTGACGATCCGCGCGTCCGGCTGCGCCTGGCGCAACGCCGCCAGCGCATCGCCCCAGACATAGGAGTAATCCACCGGCTTCGGAATGGGGCCGTGCGCGCTCTCCGCGAGCGCGACGTAGCCTTCGGCGGAGACCATGTAGGGCTCGTAGATACTGGGATCGCTGGGGTGCGGGAGCACCTGATCGATCCCTCTGCCGAGCATGACATCCCCGGCCAGGAACAGCTTGATCCCAGCAGATGGCGGAAGGTCTCTATCGGCCGCGAGCTCGGACATTTTCGCGATGGGGGTCTTGAACCGGTCGAGGGCGGCTGCGCCGCCGAGCATCAGGAAATCGCGGCGCGAGAGCGCTGAAGCTGGACTTCGACGAGTCACTGGCCTCCTCGACCGACGATACCAGCTCTTTCGATAGGGTCGACGGCCCCGGGCGGCATTGAGATGGATCATACGATGCCGGCGGCCCAGCTTGATCCACGTCAATGAGCGCCGGCGCAGTTGCGCCTGAATTGCCGATGGGGCCGCAAGGAGAAACCTCCCCGTGGGATGGGCGACGATCCATAAGAAGCCGGACGCCGATGCGCTCGCCCCCAATCTGCGAGACTGGGCCGCGGTGCGCGCGGGCTTCAGCTGGGAGGCCGTGCGCGCGGAGCTCGCCGCGCCCGGCGGCGGCCTCAATATCGCCTGGGCGGCGCTCGACCGTCACCTCGCCAGCGGCGGCGGCGGCCGCCTCGCGCTGCTTTGGCTCGGCAAGAGCGGCGAGCGACGGGCCTACTCCTATCGCGAGCTCGCCGCCGCCAGCAATCGCTTCGCCAATCTGCTGAAGCGATTTGGGGTCGGCAAGGGCGAGCGCGTCTTCACCCTGCTCGGCCGCATCCCCGAGCTCTACGTCACCGCTCTCGGAACGCTCCGCAACGGCAGCGTGCTCTCCCCGCTCTTCTCCGCCTTCGGGCCCGAGCCCGCGCGGGCGCGCATGACCATCGGCGAGGCGCGGCTCTTGGTCACCACGCCCTCTCTCTACCGAAGACGGGTCGCGGAATGGCGCCGCGATCTCCCGAGCCTGCGGCACGTCCTCCTCGTGCGCGGGCCCGGCGAGCCCGAGATCGAAGGCACCCTCGATTTCAACGCGGAGCTTGCGGCATCATCCGACGAGGCGACACTCGAGCCGACGGCGGCGGAGGACATGGCACTCCTCCATTTCACGAGCGGCACCACCGGACGCCCCAAGGGCGCGGTCCACGTGCACGAGGCCGTGCTCGCGCACCACGCCACCGGCCGCTATGCGCTCGATTTCCATCCCGGCGACGTCTTCTGGTGCACGGCCGATCCCGGATGGGTCACCGGCACCTCCTACGGCATCATCGCGCCGCTCACCAACGGCATCACGCTCGTGGTAGACGAGGCGGAGTTCGAGGCCGAGCGCTGGTATCGCATCCTCGCGGAGGAGCGGATCACCGTCTGGTACTCGGCCCCGACCGCGATCCGCATGCTGATGAAGACGGGTGCGGAGCTCGCGCGGAAATACGATCTCTCCCGCCTCCGCTTCCTCGCGAGCGTCGGCGAGCCGCTCAATCCCGAGGCCGTGGTCTGGAGCCAGGAAGCGCTGGGCCGCCCCTTCCACGACAACTGGTGGCAGACCGAGACCGGCGGCATCATGATCGCGAATTACGCCGCGATGGACATCAAGCCGGGCTCGATGGGACGGGAGCTGCCGGGGATCGAAGCCGCGATCGTCGAGCGCACTGCCGATGGCGGCGTGCGCATCCTCGATGCGCCCATGACGACCGGCGAGCTCGCGCTCCGGCCGGGCTGGCCGTCGATGTTCCGCGCCTATCTGAACGAGGAGGAGCGCTACCGGAAATCCTTCGCCGGCGGCTGGTACCTCACGGGCGATCTCGCGCAGCGCGACGCGGAGGGTTACTACTGGTTCGTGGGGCGCGGCGACGACGTGATCAAATCGGCCGGGCACCTGATCGGACCGTTCGAGGTGGAGAGCGCCTTGATGGAGCACCCCGCGGTTGCCGAGGCGGCCGTCATCGGCAAGCCCGATCCCATCGCGGGCGAGACCGTGAAGGCCTTCGTGACGCTGAAGCCCGGCCACGAGCCCGGCGACGCCCTCATGAGGGAGATATTGGGCCACGCGCGCAAGCGCCTCGGTCCGGCGGTCGCGCCCAAGGAGATCGCCTTCAGCCGCGACATCCCGAAGACGCGCAGCGGCAAGATCATGCGCCGCCTGCTGCGCGCCCGCGAGCTCGGGCTGCCCGAGGGCGATCTCTCGACGCTCGAGAGCGGTGCCGCATGACCGACGCTCACGCGATCAAGCCGCATCTGAGCCGCGAGCACCTGCTCGATCTCCTGCGGGAGATGGTGCGAATCCGCCGCTTCGAGGAGAAATGCGCGGAGCTCTACCAGCAGGAGAAGATCCGCGGCTTCCTCCATCTCTACATCGGCGAGGAGGCGATCGCCGTCGGCGCGATGCGCGCACTCGAGCCCGGCGATGCCGTCATCGCGACGTATCGCGAGCACGGTCACGCGCTCGCGCGCGGCGTCTCGATGGACGCGATCATGGCGGAGATGTACGGCAAGATCGAGGGCTGCAGCCGCGGCCGCGGCGGATCGATGCACCTCTTCGATGCCGCGACGCGCTTCTACGGCGGCAACGCCATCGTCGGCGGCGGGTTGCCGCTCGCTGTCGGCCTCGGCCTCGCGGAGAAGATGCAAAAGCGAAGCGGCCTCGCCGCCTGCTTCTTCGGCGAGGGAGCGGTCGCCGAGGGCGAGTTCCACGAGAGCCTCAATCTCTCGGAGCTCTGGAAGCTCCCGGTTCTCTTCGTCTGCGAGAACAACCTCTACGCCATGGGCACACGGCTCGAGCGCTCGGAGTCGCAGCCGGACATCCACGTCAAGGCGCAGAGCTACAACGTGCCGGCCGAGGTCGTCGACGGCATGGACGTGGTCGCCGTCGAGGCCGCAATGCGGAAGGCGGTTGCGGCGATCCGAAGCGGCGCAGGTCCCATCCTCCTGGAGTGCCGGACCTATCGCTTCCGCGCCCACTCCATGTTCGACCCGCAGCTCTACCGCGAGAAGGCCGAAGTGGAGGAGTGGAAGAAGCGCGATCCGATCGATCGGCTCCTGTCCTGGATGCGCCAGAGCGGCGCGCTCCACGACGCAGACCTCGCCGCCATCGAGGCGGCGGTTGCCAAAGAAGTAGACCGCAGCGTCGAGTTCTCGGAGAGCGGGAAGTGGGAGAAGCTGGAGACGCTCACCGCCGACGTCTATGCCGGCGAGGTGCCGCCGTGACGGCGCCGCCGCTGCCGAAGCAGGGCCCGGAGATCAGCTATCGCGAAGCGGTGCGCGAGGCGATCCGGGAGGCGATCCTCGGGGATCCCCGCGTGTTCCTCATGGGCGAGGACGTCGGCCGCTACGGCGGCTGCTATGCGGTGACGAAAGGGCTCCTCGAGGAATTCGGGCCGGAGCGGATTCGCGATACGCCTCTCTCGGAATCGGCTTTCGTCGGCGCGGGGATCGGTGCGGCGCTCGGGGGCATGCGGCCGATCGTCGAGGTCATGACCGTCAATTTCAGCCTGCTGGCGCTCGACCAGATCGTCAACAACGCGGCGACGCTCCGCCACATGTCCGGCGGTCAGTTCGAGGTGCCGCTGGTGATCCGCATGGCGACCGGCGCGGGCCGCCAGCTCGCGGCCCAGCACTCGCACAGTCTCGAGGGCTGGTACGCGCACATACCGGGCATCAAGGTCCTGGCGCCCGCGACACTCGAGGATGCGCGGTTCATGCTCGGCGCAGCGCTCGCCGACCCTAATCCCGTGCTCATCTTCGAGCACGTCATGCTCTACAACATGACCGGAACGCTCGATGGTGCGGGCCCCGTCGACATCCGCTCCGCGAAGGTCCGGCGGGTCGGGCGCGACGTGACGCTCATCGCCTATGGCGGCACCCTCTTCAAGACGCTGATCGCGGCAGAGACGCTCGCCAAGGAGGGCATCGAGGCGGAGGTGATCGATCTCCGCGTGCTGCGTCCCCTCGACACCGGGACGATCCTCGCCTCCGTGCGGCGCACGCGCCGTGCCGTGATCGTGGACGAGGGCTGGCGCAGCGGTAGCCTCTCGGCCGAGGTGAGCGCGCGCATCACGGAAGGTGCATTCTGGGACCTAGATGCGCCGGTCGAGCGCGTCTGCAGCGCCGAGGTTCCCATTCCCTATCCGCGCCACCTCGAGGAAGCGGCACTGCCGCAGCCTCCGGGCATCGTCGCGGCCGCCAAGGCGACGCTGGGGCGCTGATGGCCGAGTTCCGGATGCCCTCGCTCGGCGCCGACATGGTCGCGGGCACCCTCGTGGAGTGGCTGCGCCGGCCAGGAGATCGGGTGCGCCGCGGCGACATCGTCGCCGTCGTCGAGACCCAGAAAGGCGCGATCGAAATCGAGATCTTCCAGGACGGCGTGATCGAGCGGCTGCTCGTCGAGGTCGGCACGACCGTCCCGGTGGGAACGCCGCTCGCGCTCGTCTCCGGCATCGGCGTCGGGGCGCCCGCGGCACCAACTCCGCCGCCCCTCCGGCCGGAGGCGGTAGTGCAGGCCCCGGCACCGCGGGTGCCAATCCCCGGCCCACAGGTCGGCCGGCCTCTCGCCTCGCCGGCGGCACGGCGCATCGCGCAGCAATTCGGTGTCGATCTCCGAGCTCTTCGCGGCACCGGCCCCGGTGGCGCCATCGTGAGCGCCGACGTCGAGCAAGCAGCGAAAGCTCCGCGACGCTTCGATCCCGCGGAGATGCGCCGCGCGATCGGCGCCGCCATGGCGCGCTCGAAGCGGGAGATACCGCACTATTACCTCAGCACCACCATCGACATTACGGTGGCGCAGCGATGGATGGAAGCGCGCAACGCCGAGCGCCCGCCGCCGCAGCGCCTGCTGCTCGCAGCGCCGCTGCTGAAGGCGGTGGCCCTCGCCCTTCGCGGCTCGCCCGAGCTCAACGGCTACCACGGAGAGCGCGGATTCGAGCCTTCGCCCGCAATCCACATCGGCGTCGCGATCGCGATCCGGGGCGGCGGTCTCATGGCGCCCGCGATCCACGACGTGGACAAGCTCGGCGTCGACGAGCTCATGGCGAAGCTCCGCGACCTCGGCATGCGCGCGCGGAGCGGCGGCCTGCGCAGCTCCGAGCTCTCGGATTCCACCATCACCGTCACCAATATCGGCGAGCGCGGCGTCGAAGCGGTCTTCGGGATCATCTATCCGCCGCAGGTCGCGCTCGTCGGGCTGGGCAAGCCGATGGAGCGACCCGCGGTGATCGAGGGCAAAGTGCTGCCGCGGCGGACCATCGTCGCGACTTTGTCCGCCGACCATCGCGCGAGCGACGGTCATCGCGGCGCGCTCTTCCTCGCGGAAATGGACCGGCTCCTGCAGGCACCGGAGCAGCTATGACGCGCGAGGAAGTCCGCGGACTCATCGTGGAGACGCTCGGCAACATCGCGCCGGAAGCCGACGCCTCGACCCTCGATCCCAAGGCAGACATCCGGGAGAGTCTCGACATCGACTCCCTCGACTTCCTGAATTTCGTGATCGCTGTCCACGAGCGGCTGCGCATCGACATTCCCGAGGTCGATTATCCCCGGCTCTTCACGCTCGACGGCGCAATCGATTACCTCATGCAGAAAGCCGCGCCGCCCAAATGACGAGCCTCGCCGGAAAGGTGCGATTCCTGAAGCGGCGCGAGAGCTACGCGGAGCGGCCGGCGCGCGTCGTCCCGATCGAAACCCACATGTCCTGGGTGTTCTTGACCGACGAGCACGCCTACAAGCTAAAGAAGCCGGTGCGTCATTCCTTCCTCGATTTCAGTACGATCGAGGCGCGGCGCCGGAATTGCGAGCGGGAAGTGCGGCTCAATCGCCGCCTCGCTCCCGACGTCTACCTCGCCGTTCTGCCGCTGCGGAGGGAGCGAAGCGGCAGACTCTCGCTCGATGGCACGGGCGAGATCGTGGACTGGATCGTCAAGATGCGGAGATTGCCGGCGGAGCGAACGCTCGAATACGCGATCAAGCATGGAACGGTGAGGAGCGCGGATTTGCGGGGGCTCGCGGGGCTGCTCGTGCGCTTCTACCGCAGCGCTCCGAAGCCAGCCGTCGCCGAACGCTCCTATCGGCGCCGCATCGAGGCGGATATCCGTGCCAACCGTCGTGAGCTCTCGAAATCCGCCTGGCGGCTCCCCGTCGCGCTCGTTCGCGAGGCAAGCGGCGCACAGCTTGCCTTCTTGCGCCGACATTCCGGCATTCTCGACGCGCGGGTACGCGGCGGGAGGATCGTCGAGGTGCACGGCGATCTCAGACCCGAGCACGTCTATCTCGGCGCCAAGCCCGTGGTCACGGATTGCCTGGAGTTCAATCGCGCGTTCCGGATTCTCGATCCCCTGGACGAGCTCGGATATCTCGCCTTGGAATGCGACGTGCTCGGCGGAGCCGAGGCCGGCCGACGCCTGCTCGACCTCTACGAGGAGCTGTCCGGCGACCGGCCGCCGCGGCAGCTCCAGCACTTCTACATGAGCGGGCGGGCGTGCCTCAGAGCCAAGCTCGCGATCTGGCACCTCAAGGACCGCAGCGTGCGCCATCGCTCGAAATGGCGGCGGAAGGCTCTGCGCTATCTTCGCCTCGCCTGCGCCCACGCCGGCGCTCTCGCGGAGACCTAGACCGCGAGCAGCTCGACGAGGGAGCCTCCGCTGTGGACGCGCTCGATCGCCGCCGCGAACAAGGCTGCGGCATCCAAGATCACCAGCTTTTTCGCCACGAGCTCTGGCTCGAGCCGGAAAGGCGGCAGCGAGTCCGTGATCACGACCTTCTCGAAGACGGGATCGGCGATGACGTCGTTGGCCTTGGCATTGAAGACGCCGTGCGTAGCGGCAACGTAGATCTTCTTGGCGCCCGCGGCACGGCAAGCCCTTGCGGCCCGGGCAATGGTCGTTCCCGTGCTGATGAGATCGTCGATGATGACGACCGTACGGTCCTTCACATCGGCAAAAAGCGACTCTCCGCTGACGACGCCGCGGGCGCGCTGCTTCTCCATGAAGCCCGTGGGAATGGCACGGCTCATGACACGTGCGAGAGCGTCGCGAAAGGCATCCGCGCGCTTCATGCCGCCGACATCGGGCGAGAGCACCAGGATCTCCTCGCGCGCCAGCAGCGGCGCGAAGTAGTCCACGAACATCTTGCGCGCCTCGAGGTGATCCGTCCGGCAGCGGAACGCATTCTGAAAGGCCGCGAGATTGTGGACGTCGAGCGTGATCACGCGGTCGGTGCCCACGGCCTCGAAGAGCGCGGCCGCGTAGCGCGTCGTCACGGGATCGCGCGTCTGCGTCTTGCGGTCCTTGCGCGCGTAGCAGAGATAAGGCACGACCGCGGTCACGCGCTCGGCCGAGGCGTCCTTGAGCGCTCCGATGAAGAACAGGAGACGGCAGAGCTTGTCGTTGACGCTCTGCCGATCGTCGCCGTAGAGCGATTGGATCACGTAGACGTCGCGGCCGCGGACGTTGACGAGGGGCCGGGTCTTGTGTTCGCCGTCCTCGAAGCCTCGCTCCTCGTGGGCCGCAAGCGCGACACCCAGCCGCGCCGCCACCTTCTCGCCCCACGGGCGGCTCGCTTCGAGCGCGAAGAGAAGGGCTCCTGCCTCGCTCATGGCATCGCGTCCTCGCGGAATCCCACGCGGCGCCCCTCGCTATCTCGTGGCGGCGCTCGGGACATTGACGTGCGTCAATTGACGCCCAGGAACGGGTAGCGCCGCAGATCGGCCGCGCTCCAGAGCGAGAGCCCGGCGCGGCCGTCGACGGTCTCGATCTGAATGATCGCATCGGGCGCCTCGAAGCCGATGCGGCCGGGGGTCCCGGCGGCGTCGAGCGCCTGGAGAAGCGCCTCGTCGAGAAACCGCTCCTCCTTCGGCGTCGAGAGCGTTCCCTTGAATCCGCGCCGGCGCATGCGGACGTGAAAGCTCTTGCCCGCGAGATCGCCAGTCCAGCCGAGCGCAATCTCGCGGGCGCGCGCCTCGAATTCCCCGGCATCGGCGAAATCGAAGCTCCGCTGCGCCGGGAAGAGATGCGAGACGAAATTGAGATAGCCGGGATTCTCCGCGACCGCGGCGGCGAAATCCGCAAGGAACCGCAACGGGTCCTCCACGGTCATGACGAGGACGTTATAGTAGGGCGTCCCCTTCACCGGCCCCCAGCGCCGCAGCAGCTCGCGTGCGTCGCGAAAGCTGTCCTCGAGAGCGGTCGCCACGACGTTCCAGCCGGCCCTTCCGGCCGCTGCCGACCGCTGCGCCGATGGTGTGGGCTGCTCCGCGACCTCTGGCATGACATAATCCTCGGTCCCTAAATGAGCCGCGCCGGAATGAGCCGACTGCGAGCCCCCGGGAATGTGGCAGCATCCGCCGGCTTCCCCGGGTCCGATATGACGCAGATCAATGGTCGTGCGACGCGCCCGTCCTTCATTTTGCTTGGGGCCGCATGGTCCAGGGGTGATCCGTGACGTTGAGCGGGCTAGTGCAGATCGCGCCATTCCTCTGGCAGGTCGCCCGATACCGGATGCGACGGCCGGGACCCGTTCTCTCCGTTCGGGATCGCCTGGCCATGCTGCCGGTCAAGGGAATCCCGGTGCGCCGGCGGACCGTCATCCATTGGAACGAGCAGCAGGTGCCCTTCATCGAGGCCGAGGAAGACGAGGACCTCGCGGCCGCGCTCGGCCTCGTGCACGCGCATCTTCGCCTGGGACAGATGGAGATGCTGAGGCGTCTCTCGCAAGGGCGCGTTGCGGAGATGATCGGGCCCGTGGGGATCGAGCTCGATCGTACCATGCGTACGCTGGCGCCTGGCCGCGCTGTTCCCGAAATGCTCGCGGGATTGCCGGCGGAGACGCGCCAGTGGCTCGAGGCGTTCCTGAGAGGGCTCAACCACTATCTCGAGCAAGCACCGGTCCTGCCGCCGGAGTTCGAGATCCTCGGCCTTGCCCGCGAGGCCTGGGGATTGGCAGACGTTCTCGCGCTCGGTCGCCTCGTCAGCATCGACGTCAATTGGCTCGTCTGGTTCCGGCTTCTGAAGTATCGGAGCGACGGCGATTGGCCCGCGCTCTGGCGCCGGATTTGCGCGCACGACGCTCCCTCCCGCGGCGCCGGAGAAGGCGGCGCCGATACCGACGATCTGATCCTGTCGGCGCTCCAATCCTCCGCCACCCGCGCGGGCAGCAACGCCTTCGTCGTCGGCGCCGGCCGAAGCGCTTCCGGCGCGCCTCTCGTCGGCGCCGATCCCCACCTGCCCTTAATCCTCCCGAGTCCCTGGCTCATCTGCGGACTCAGCTCTCCCTCCTTGAACGCCGTGGGCCTGATGGTGCCGGGCTTGCCGTGCGTTGCCTTAGGGCGCAATCGCTGGATCGCCTGGGGCGGCACCAATCTGCACGCGGCGAGCAGCGATCTGGTTTCGGTTCCCGAGACAGGGGTGAGCGAGCTGCGCGAGCGCAAGGAGACCATTGCCGTCCGCTGGCGGCGCCCCGCGACCGTCGCCATCCGCGAGAGCCCCTGGGGACCGGTCGTCAGCGATCTTCCTTGGCTCGGCGGCGGAGGCGAGACCTTGTCGCTGCGCTGGATGGGGCATCGTCCGAGCGACGAGATCACGGCCATGCTGCGCGTCAACCGCGCGCGGAACTGGACGGAATTCCGGACTGCGCTCGAGGGCTTCGCCCTGCCCGGTCAGCGCATGCTCTATGCGGACGCCGAAGGCCACATCGGCGATCTCCTGGCCGTGCACTTGCCGCGCCGCGAGGTGCAGGCGCCGGCCGACGTTAGGGTGCCGCCGGGGCCGGCGGCGGCGTGGGCTCGCCCCGCAACCAGCAAGGACTTTCCGCAGAGGCTCGATCCGCCCGAGGGCTTAATCGCCTCGGCAAACGAGCGGCCCGGCCGCACGGTGTGCCCCATCGGCTATCATTTCTCCCCACCCGACCGAAAGCGGCGCCTCGAGGAGCTGCTGAGCGGCGGCGAGGCACTGAGCGTCGACGACATCGCGCATATCCAGCGGGACGTCCGATGCAGCGCCTCGCTCGCGCAGCGCGACCGGCTGCTCGCGTGGTGGAAGGACGCAGCGCCGGGGGACGGTGGAGGCCGTCCTCTGATGACGGCGCTCGCCACCTGGACGGGCGACTACACTGCGGACTCCCGGGGTGCACTCGCCTTCGAGCTCGTGCTCTATCACCTCGCGCGCCGCCTTTTGCCGCGCCGGCGCCGAGAGTCCTACGCCGCGTCGTGGGGTGCGCGGACGCTGATCTGGCAGGACATTCTCGCGGCACAGCCGGAGCTGCGGGCGCGCGCGCTGCGCCGAGCCCTGCGCGATGCCGCACGGCGGCTTCCACGGGATGCGGCCTGGGGCAAGCGCCACCGGCTCCGTTTGGCGCATCCTCTGGGCCTCGTCCCGTTTTTCGGGTGGCCTTACCGCTTCGTCGATCTGCCGGCCGCCGGAAGCTCCGAGACCGTCCACAAGGCCGCCCATCCGCTGACAGATCGGATTCATGCCGCCTCCTATGGATCGGGCGCGCGGCACATATCCGATCTCTCCGATCCCGACCGCAATTTCTTCGTGCTCGCGGGGGGACAGGACGGCTGGCTCGGCAGCACGACGTTCCAGGATCAGGTGGCGCCATGGCAGCGCGGCGAATACATTGAGATGCCGCTCCGGATCGAGACCGTCCGCAGCGTCTTTCCGCACCGGACCGAGCTCGCGGCATGATCGACGCGACCGGCCTCTTGCGGCTCTATGCGCGGTATCGAAGCGCGCGCCTCGCCGCGCAAGACGCGGTCGAGACGCAGCGGCGCCTCCTCCGGCGCCTCGTCAGGAGAGCGGCGAAGACACGGTTCGGCAGGGATCACCGCTTCCAGGAGATCGCGGACATCGAGGATTTCCAGGCGCGCGTGCCTCTGCGGCGCTATGAGCAGATGTGGCGGGATTATTGGCAGCCGACCTTCCCGCGGCTCGTCGACTGCACCTGGCCCGGGACCATCCCGTTCTTCGCGCTGACCTCGGGGACGACGACGGGAGCCACCAAATACATCCCCTGCTCGCGCGAGATGAACCGCTCGAACGAGTGGGCAGCGATCGACATTCTCGTGCATCACCTCCGGAACCGGCCGCGGAGCCGGGTGCTCGGCGGCAAGAATTTCATGCTCGGCGGGAGCACGGACCTGACCGAGCAGAGCCCGGGAATCCGCAGCGGCGATCTCAGCGGGATCGCCGTGAGCCAGGTTCCCTGGTGGGCCTGGCCCTACTGCTTCCCGCCCCCCGAGCTCGCGCTCATCGCGGATTGGGAGCACAAGATCGAGAGACTCGCCACCGCCTGCCTCGGGCAGGACATCCGCACCATCACGGGAACGCCGAGCTGGCTCCTGATCTTCTTCGAGCGGCTCTTCGCAATGCGGCCGGAATGGTCGGGCCGGCTCCACCGCTTCTTCCCGGACCTGGAGCTTCTCGTCCACGGCGGCGTCAATTTTGCGCCCTACCGTCAGCGCTTCGAGGAGCTGCTCGCCGGCAGCCATGCGGAGCTTCGCGAGGTCTACCCCGCGAGCGAGGGCTTCTTCGCTGTGGCCGATCGCGGCCCGAGCGAGGGCATGCGGCTCATCCTCGACAACGGCATCTTCTACGAGTTCGTCCCGGTCGAGGAGCTCGAGACGTCGGCACCGACGCGGCATTGGCTCGGCACCGTCCGACCCGGCGTCACCTACGCCCTCGTGGTAAGCAGCTGCGCCGGCCTCTGGGCTTACGTCGTCGGCGATACCGTCAGGCTCGTGGACCTCGATCCCCCGCGCATCCTCGTCGCGGGGAGGACGTCCTATTTCCTCTCGGCCTTCGGCGAGCACCTCAGCGGCGAGGAGATCGAGGCTGCCGTCGCCGCCGCCGCCCGATCCATCGGCTGCACGATCGCGGATTTCTCGGTGGGCCCCGTTTTCCCCGATGCGGCGCAGCACCTGGGACGGCATCTATATGTCGTGGAGTTCGGCGGGCGCGGCCCTAGCGACGAGCAGTTGCACGCCTTTGCCCTGGCGCTGGACGCGCGGCTTTGCCACGATAACGACGACTATCGCGCGCATCGCTCCGGAGGCTTCGGGCTCGATGCCCCGGAGGTCCTGCGCGTCCCCCACGGCGCCTTTTCGGCCTGGATGAGGAGCCGAGGCCAGCTCGGCGGGCAGCACAAGGTGCCGAGGGTGGTAGCGGACCCGGCGCTCTTTCGCGAATTGCGCGACTTCGTCGGGACATTGCGGTAGATCAAGGCCGCGGGGCCGGTTCCAAGGCAGATATCTCACTCTCGCTGAGGAGTCCACCAATGCAGCTGCCGCTTCAGATCACGTTTCGCAATCTCGATGCCTCCCCCACCGTCGAGGAGAAGGTCCGCGAGCGCGCCGAGGAGCTCGAGCGCTTCTACGGCCGGATCATGAGCTGCCGGGTGGTGATCGAGGCCGCGACCCGGCGGCAGCACAAGGGCCGCCTATACCACATTCGTGTCGATCTCAAGGTTCCCGGCAAGGAGATCGTGGTGAAGCGCGATCCTCCGGAGCACCACGCGCACGAGGACATCTACGTCGCCGTCCGTGACTGCTTCGACGCCGTGCGCCGCCAGCTCGAGGATCACGCGCGCCATCGGCGCGGAGACATCAAGAGCCACGACGTGCCGCTACACGGCACGATCGCCCAGCTCTTCGCCGAGCGGGACTACGGCTTCATCGCTTCGTCCGATGGCGAGGAGATCTATTTCCACCGCAATGCCGTCGCCGAGAACCGCTTCGACAAGCTCGCGGTGGGCGACGAGGTCCGCTACGTCATGCACCCCGGCGAGGGCGAGAAAGGGCCGCAGGCAAGTACCGTCGTTCCGATCGGCAAGCATCACCCGGAGCCGTCCCGGCCCTAGCGGCTTCGAGGAGTTGGCGAGCACGACCCACGGAGGCTCGGCGGACATGACGCTCAAGCTGACGACCACAGCCTTTCCCGGCGGGGGCAAAATCCCCCGGCGCTTCAGCTGCGACGGTGCCAACGTCTCGCCGCCGCTCTCGTGGTCCGGAGCGCCGCCGGCGGCACGCAGCTTCGCGATCGTTTGCTCCGATCCCGACGCGCCCGGAGGGACCTTCTATCATTGGGCGGTCTTCGACGTTCCCGCGGACAGCGCCGGGCTCCCGGAGGATTGCGCGAAGGCCGGTGCCGGCGGCTGGCACGAGGCGCTCAACGATTTCGGCAAGAAAGGCTATGGCGGCCCCTGCCCGCCGCGCGGTCACGGCGACCACCACTATCACTTTCGCGTCTACGCGCTCGACACCGAGCGGCTGCCGCTGGGCCAGCGGCCGAGCTGCCGCGATGTCGAGCGCGCCGCGCGCGGCCATCTCGTCGCCGAGGCCGAGGTCGTAGGCGTTTACGCGCGCTGAAAGGCACCGAAAGGCCGGGAGGACCGGATGAGCGAGACGCAAGCCCTTCTCGACGCCGTGCGGCACGCGCTTCGCAGCGAGCCGCGGATCAGGCTCGAAACGCACCCGATCCACCTCGCCCTCGACGGCGGGGACCTCGCAATGGAGGGCGAGGTCGCGGACATCGCAGCGAAGAAGCTCGCGCTGGAGCGCGCAGCCGCGGTCATATCCGGCCCGAGGATACTCGACCGTCTGCGCGTCCGCCCCGCCGAGCGCATGGCCGACGGGCAGGTCCGCGACCTCCTGCGCGACGCCCTGGTGTCGGAGACCGCCTTCGCCGACTGCTCCATACGCGTCTGGGTCAAGGACCGGTTCGAGGCCGCGCAGCAGCGGGCGGCAGCCACCGGGAGCATCGACGTGAGGGTCGAGGACGGCGTCGTCACCCTCGACGGGGACGTCCCCGGACTGGTCCTGAAGCGTCTTGCGGGCGTCCTTGCGTGGTGGGTCCCGGGAAGCCGCGACGTCGTCAACGGTCTCGGCGTGACGCCGCCCGAGGAGGACAACGACGAGACCATGACCGATGCCGTGCGCGTCGCCCTCGAGAAGGACCCCTTCGTCAACGCCGAGCAGATCCGCGTCGCCACGCGCAACGCCGCGGTGACCTTGAGCGGGCTGGTGCCGACCGAGAGCGAGCGGGAAATGGCGGAGTTCGATGCCTGGTACGTCTTCGGCGTCGACAAGGTGCTGAACCGCATCGAGGTGCGCGCCTGAGCGCCGCGCCGTTGCTCAGCGCTCTTCCTCTTCCTCGTAGTCCCTGACCAGAATCTCGTAGACCGCTCCGACGCGGCCGCGCCGCGTGCGCTCGAGATCGGTGCCCATTCGGTCGTCGGCCCCGAGCCACTCGAAAGCCTCCGCGACCTCGGCCGCCGTCGCCCCCGTGGCGATGATGCTCATGACGAGCTCGTCCTCCACCGGTCCGAGAATGCGACGCACCTCGGTTCCGGTGACGGGCTTTTCCTCTGAGTGCTTGGCCATACTCATCGTCCCCGACTGTTCGCCGCCCTGCCACGGGCACGGAGCGCCATTCTCGGTCGCGCTCGAGAGGCGGCATTGACCTATGTCAGCCGCACCGCGGGCGCCGGCCCTGCCGCCGGCTCAGCGCGCGAGGAGATCGGGCTCGCCGCAATCAGCGAGGATCGCCTGACGAACCCGATCGCGTAGGGCGATGGCGGCGGCAAAATCCTTGCCGCCGGCAAAGAGCGGAGAGCCGATGCGAATCTCGACCTCGCCGCGGCGAAGCCGCCACTGCTCCGGCCGCAGGATGGCGCGCGTCCCGCGGATCGCGACGGGCACGACCGGCAGGCTCGTCTGAGCGGCCACGTGGAAGGCGCCGAGGTGGAACTCGCGAAGTCCGTCGGCTCGCGTGAAGGTGCCTTCCGGGAAGAACACCAGCGGCCGCCCTGATTCCGCCACCGCGATGACGCGGCGCAGATCCTCGACGCCGGCCTCGGGATCGGCACGCTCGACGAAGCAGGCGCCGAGGGCCCGCAGGAAGCGGCCCGCGAGGAATTGCCGGCCGAGCTCGCTCTTCGCCACGAAGGCGATGTCGCCGGGCAAGGCGAGAAGGAGCACGAGCCCGTCGAGGTAGCTCGCGTGATTGACGACGAAGATCGAGTTCTGCGGCGCAAGCCCCGCCGCCTCAACGCGGACCGGGATCCCCGAAAGACGGAGGATCATCCCGACGAGACCGCGCAGGAAGCGCCAGCGCCAGGCTCGCCTCGGCAGCAGCATCGCCATCAGCCAGGCGAGTCCGGCGCCGATGCCGATCACGCTCCAGGCATACCAGTCGTAGAGCGCGCCCGAGACGCTGTCGAGCGCCTGCCGGCTGCGCGAGATCGCCGCGGAGATCAGCAGGCGCAGGACTTGCAGGCGCACCGCGCGCGATGGCGCCAGCAGGCGTCCGCCTTCATAGAGCTCCCGCATCGCTGCTCGGCGCAGTTTGCCGCTGGAGGTCTTGGGCACCGTGTGCGGCGGCACGATCACGATGTCCTCCGGCGGCGCATCGAGGAGCCGCGCGAGCGCCTGGGCGACGGCATCCCGCAGCGCCGTTAGGGCCTCGGGCGAGGTCGCGCGCGTCTCCGCGATCACGATGAGCCGCTCGGTCCCGGCCTGGGGATCGCGGCTGCCGAAGGCGACCGCGCAGCCCTTGCGGATGCCCGGGAGATTGCCCACGGCCTCCTCGAGCTCCGTCGGATAGATGTGCCGCCCCGCGCGGATGATGATGTCCTTGGCGCGCCCCGTCACGAAGAGCTCGCCATCGGCGAGATAGCCGAGATCGCCGGTATTGAGCCATCCGCCCTCGAAGAGCTCACGGTTCTTGGTCTCGTTGCGGAAGTAACCTGCGGTCGCGGAGGGGCCGCGAAACTGGATCCTGCCCTCGTGCCGCTCCTGGGCCTCGCCGCTCGCGTCGAGGATGCGCAGCTCGTGGCCGGGCAGCGGCCGGCCGCAGCCCACGAACTCCGCCGCTGTGGCGTCGTCGGGACGGGCAGGTGCCGCGATACCGCGCTCCGCCAGCGCCGCGCGGTCGACGCGGTCGATGATGGGAGCACGGCCGAGGCGCGGGAATGCAAGGCCGACGGCGTTCTCGGCGAGGCCGTAGACCGGGAGCACGGCCTCGGCGCGAAAGCCGTAGGGCGCGAAGCGCGCCGTGAAGCGGCGGATTGTATCGGCGCTGACGGCCTCCGCGCCGTTGGCGATCGCGCGCAGCGAGCTCAGATCGAGGCCGGCGACGGCGCTCGCCTCGATCTTGCGCGTGCAGAGCTCGAAGGCGAAGTTGGGCGCGGCGGTAATCGTGCCGCGGTAGCGGTGGATCGCCCAGAGCCACCGCTCCGGCCGAACGAGGAAGGTGAGCGGCGACATGATGACCAAAGGAACCCCGTAGTAGAGACTACCGAGCCAGGCCCCGATGAGGCCCATGTCGTGGTAGAGCGGAAGCCAGCTCACGAAGACATCAGCGGAGGTCGCCTGGAGCGCGGTTCCCATGGCGCGGATGTTCGCGAGGAGATTGGCGTGGCTGAGCACGACGCCCTTGGGATCGCCGGTGCTGCCGGAGGTATATTGAAAGAGTGCGGGCTCGCCGGGCTCGCGCTCCCGCGGGAGCCGTGGCTCTGCACCCGGCGCGAGAAGCTCCTCCGGCGTCACCACGGTCTCGAGGCTCGGCACCTGCAGCTTGAGGAGGCGCGCCGCAACCCGCGCCTCTTCGGCGGCCACCAGTATCTCTGCCTGCGCATTGCCGAGGATCCTGCTTTGCCGGGTGAGGTGCTCCTCGATCTCGCTCGCGCGCATGGGCGGATAGAGCGGCGTCGGCACGCCGCGCGCGTAGAGGATCGCGAAGAAGGCGACGAAGAAATCCGCGCTCGTCGGCAGCATCAGCGCGACGCGGCCTCCGGGCACGAGACCCGCATCGAGAAAGAAGGCCGCGGCACGGCGCGCTCGCTGCGCCAGTTCCCGGTAGGAGAGGATGCTCTCGCCCCCGCCCTCCTCCGGCAGGATCACGTGCGGGCGGTCGCCGTTGCGCTCGGCATGAAAGTCGAGCACCTCCGTCAGTGTCTCTGCCGCGTGCGGCACCGGCACCGCCGCGGCCTCGGCGGGCGCCGCGGCCTCGCGCGGAAGCGCCTGCGGAATGGCCTTCGCTTCCGAGATCACCGGCATCAGCTGGCGCAGCGTCTCGGCCTCGCCGAGCCAGCGCTCGGGGATGCTGACGGAGAAGGTCCGCTCGATGCGCAGCAGCAGCTCCATGCGCGCGAGGCTGTCGAAGCCCCAGTCGCGCTCGAGATGGCTGTCGAGGCCTAGCGGCCGCAGCCGCTGCCGCTCCGCGTGCAGCTCGCGTGCGAGGTCGCTCGCGATCGCGACGAGGCGCTCCGCGCGCGCTTCGCCGGGCTCCGTCGGAGCGCTCCCGCCGCCCGTCGCTGCGTGTACCGCCGGCATTCTCGATCGCGCTCTTCGGCCGCAAGGTTGAGAGACGGCCCAGCAAGGGACAAGGACGCGAGCTTGTCCTTGACTTGGATCAGTAAATCGGCGCGCGATCACCGCAACCGTCGCGCCCGGCAGCTTCGCCCCGGCGACGATCTCTGGGAGGGAGTTGGTTGCGGGGACTCGGTATTTGCTTTGCCGAGATCGGGTGGGAATTGGCTCCGTCCGGGGCCCAACTGTGGGTTACAACTTTTTGAAGATTGAGGTGCTTGAAAACCCGGCATAATGGTTTCCAAATTTTATGATGTACGAGATGAAAGCGGTTCCGACAGCGGCCGCCTTCGGGTTCGGGAGTCCCGGACGTGCAGCAGAGGCTCCGGGTTGTCGACGCAAGCATGGACGCGCGCTGAATGGCAGCGCTTGCTCAGAAGTGTGCGCCTTTGCCGACAGGCGCCTCGCCTTCGCGATCGGCGTAAACACTCGCCCGGCCCCGATAGGCGGGACCGAGCGCGTCCCGCAGACGGATATCTGGTCTCCTACGGCGCAAGCTCCAGTCGACGGCGTCCATGACCCTCGCAGAACTGAACCGCCTCTAATCGCTGACGCAGCAGATGGGATAGAAGCGGAGCTCCTCGATGATCTGAGTCACAGCGCAACGCGAGATCTCTCCGAGCGCTCTGCCTCGAGCGGCTCAGGTCAAAGTCATGCTCTCTTAAAGCACGCGGCGTGGATGTCGCTGAAGACGCGATAGCGGATGAGTGCGCCTGGCCGTCAGTCGACTGGAATCTGGGCGCTTTGGACGTCGTGGGGATGGCAAACGAAGATCCGTTCTTGTCCGCGGTACCGAGCTTCAAGGCCGAGGCCAGGTGGAATGCCTGACGGCTTCGTCGTCACTAGCTCGCGGCGGATCGAACCGTAGCAAGCTCCAGAATAGTGCATTTCGCGTTCGACGGAAATGCAGGGGGGCCGGCGATGATCAATCAAGCAACCTCCGCTACCGCGAAGCAAGCGGTACAAGATGAGCGGAAAACGTCCGGCGCGGCGCAGCGGCCGCGCTCAGGCTTGAGGGGCCGTTACCTGCAGCTCAAGCGTCGACTGCGACAATTCAACCGTTTTTCAAAGTGGTTGCTCAAGATCGGATTGAATCTTGCGGCGATCGTCGTGGCGACCGTCGTCGCAGTCTCGCTCGTCACAGACCTGACCAGCGACCGCATCGAGATACAGCCGATCGCGGTTCCGAAAACGATGGACGAGGACGGTTATTCGCCCGAGGTGGCGGCGCTCCAGCTGCAAGATGCCGTGAACGCGATCGCGATGGACGCGGCAAGCGCGGGCGCTCAAGGGCTGACTGTTTCCAAGCGCAGCGAGACGCCCGAGGTCCTGGTACCAACAATTGGCGTATCGACATCGATGCTCTCCGCCTACCTACAGCGCTTTTTCGGCTATTCACGGCGCACCATGATTACCGGCGAGATCACCAAGTCGGATGATGGATTGCGCCTGCTGCTGCGCCTAAACGGTCAGGTAATCTTCCGCTCGCACGACGCGGTCGCCGCCGATCATTTGGATCAACTCTGGGCACCGGCCGCGCACGCGGTCATTTGGGTGATCAGCCCCTATCGTGAGGCGTTCGCACTTTACGATGAAGAGCCTGAAAGGGCGATGAGCTTAGCGGAGAGCATCATCCATCGCTATCCCGGGTCGGACGAAAACGTGGCCTGGGCGAACATACTGCGCGGCATTCATGACTTGGATTCCCTGCAATACCCGCAAGCCGAGAAAGATTTCCGGAAGGTCTTGGATCAGGCCACCGAGCGCCACCCAATGCTGTCCTGGATGCAATTCGTGAAACTGGGCCCCTATGCCGCGGCAATGCCGCGCTGGAGACCGCTCGAGGGAGATGTTTCGTACGCCGAGCTGGCGCATCTTTATCTTGGGCTCACGCTCCTGCAGAAGAGTCAGAACGCGGCGGCTGCGGTGGAACTGCGGAAGGCCATCCAAATTGATCCGGATGATCCGGCCGCTCACCACTACCTGGGCCTCGTGTTGAAGAATCTGGAGCAAAATGCTGAAGCTGATGCCGAGTTCACGGCCGCACGGGAGATCTTCATGCGCACATTCACCCTCCGTGCGGACGCGGAGGGCCGGGATCCCGCAAGCGCGCAGCTGCATGTCAGCTTCGGCAATGCCCTCCTGCAGGAGACAGGAATTGCGGAACTAGAGGAAAGGCAAATAGACGATGCGTTGGCGCAATTCCGTTGGGCGGTCGAGGTGGATCCCAATAGCGACTATACCTATCGCAGCATCTGTTACGCTTTGCTCGAGGCACAGAATTTTGACAGTGCCCTCACCGCATGCCAGCAAGCCGTCGAAAAAGCGCCGAGCCGAGTCCAAAATCACTTGATGCTAGCCCTGGTATTGGTCGAGCGTGGCGACCTCGATCGTGCGCGGGAGGTAGCAGATACGGCGTTCAAGCTGGCGCCTAGTTCCCCACTCGTCCACCAAATCAGGGGTGCGGTGCACGAGGCGAGCGGGGACCGCGCGTGGAGTAGGAAGGAGTACACCCGGGCCGACGCCGAATTCGAGGGCGCGCGCGCTGAATATCAGGCAGCCGTTCGGCGTGCACCTCAGTCTGCCGATTTCCGAAAGGAGCTCGGAGCCGTTCTTGGCAAGCAAGGCGACGTTCTCCGTGCGCGAGCAGGGTGGGCGGAACAAGACGAAGATTTCGCGAATGCGCAAAGATTGCTGGCGAGGGCATATCAAAAACTGACGAATGCGGCCGTCCAGTATCGAAAGGCGATCGAGCTAGCGCCCGATGATATGGAGGGCAGAGCCTCTCTAGCCAAAGTAATGGTCGATCAAAACAGCGTGGTCGACAGGATTTTCTCTGGTCAATAAGAGCACGCCGATTCCGCGCCCGCGTGTCGAACCGCGCCCCGTATCCGCGTCTCCAACGCTGGGGCCCCGCCTAGGAATTGTTCCGCAGCAGGATGGAAGCGATCTGTGCGATGCCGTTTCCGAGCGTTCCGCGGATGACGTCGGACTGCCGATGCCAGCCGGTCTCCGCGAAAATCTGCTGCAGCTGCGACTTGGCGGGGGCCAAGGTTATTCCCGCGGTTTCCGCATATTCATCGAGCGTCTTTCTGCTGGTGAGGCCGCTCACGAGCTTGGCCTCGGCAGGCGAAAGTCCGTAAAGCCGCACGAGGTCAGGCGGACGAAGCACCGGCTTGCGGCCGGACTCGCCGGCGAAAACCAATGCCGTCGGCTCCACCGGTCCGCGTAGCTCGGCGTCCGTCATTGGAAACGGGCATACGAGAACGTGCAGATCGCCTCCTTTGAGGCGCGGCAGCGCGAGCACGCCGCCGCTTGCCTGGCCGTGCCCCGCGCCGGT
>DATKNV010000236.1:0-6054 GCA_035541215.1 Allostellaceae bacterium
AGAAGCTCTTTCACCCGATTGGGATCGAGGCCGTTCGCTCGCACGTAGGCCTCCACCTCGCCGTAGATCGCGCTCGGGTCGGCCTCGAGCTTGAACCGCTTGTAGACGTCGGGGTATTCGATCCCCATGGCCTCGCCGAGCAGGCTCATATAGTTCACGATCGCGAACGGGTATTTCGATTCCGCCTCGCAGATCTCCCGGTGACAGGAATGGTAGAGAGTGGCGAGGATGTCCGCGCCGGCTTCCTTCGCGGCGTCCAGGATACCCGTGATCTCCTTCTGCCACTGCGGCCGGCCGATCCGGTTGATCCATTTCGGCGCGCAATGCCTCCCGAGCGCCGCAGGGTTCTCGATATCGACGAGATCGAGGCCGGGGATTGCGCTCAGGATCGTGCGGGCATTCTGCCAGTCGAGATCGGATTGCGGGAAACCCCCGTGGAAGTGCACGGCAACGCGCTTCTCGACGCGCCGCGTGAACCGGATTCTGTCGAGGTGCCGCGCGATGAACGCCGTCACGTGCTCGTAGGGGAAAGCGACGTCCTGCTCCTTCCTCACGACCTCATCGTAGTGCTCGTTGCAGGACGGGCACCACATCAGGACTTTCTTCGCGCCGTATCGCGCGAAATGCCGCATGCTGTTCGCGGCGAAACTGCGCGCCGTCTCGCGCTCGTCATTCTGGAAGTGAACGATGCCGCAGCAATGCGCCGGGCCGCCCGCCGCGTTGAAGTCGAACCCCATCGCCTTCAGAACGTCGATGACGGTCTTTGCGAGATGCGCGGTCCTCAGCACATTGCAGCCGAGATAGAGCAGCAGATCCTTCGGCTCCGGCGTCGCAGAGGGCCGGTCGATGAATTGTCGCTCGCCCGGCATGAACTGCAAATCGGCCAGCGTGTTGATCTCGCCGAAGTATTCCGCAAAGGGGAATCCTGCCATGGCCTAAACCCGGGTTTTCCGACGGGTGCGCGCTCAAAAGCATGGACTCGTTCGGTCGTCTCGGCAAGAACGGCGAAACGGGTGCCTATGCCTGCCTCACGGGCACTCGGGGACTCGCCATATTCGTCGCACGGTGCCTGCCGCTCGGAGCAAAGCGGGCTTCGAGCGCGGCCTGCCTCGCAATCGACGAGATTCGGGCATCGGAAGCGCAATCGAATGCCTCTGCGCGAACTCACGGCTGCCGCCTCGGATGTGTTAGATTTCGTCGGCACGATGCTCGGTTCCAGATGTCACGGAAGGCAATGAAGCGGCGTGAATTCCTTGCGCTAGTCGGCGGCGCGGCCTTAGCGTGGCCGTTTGCCGTCCGCGCGCAGTCAACGAGAATCGTGCGGATTGGCTTCCTGAATACGGGATCGCTCGAATCTCCGGAGTCGTCGAACGTGATGCTCGACGTCTTCCGGCAGGCGCTGCGCGAGCTTGGCTACGTCGAGGGCACGAGCTTCCTTGTCGAGTATCGGACGGCGGACGGCAAGATCGAGCGGTTCTCCGAACTCGCGATCGAGCTGGTCAGGCTCGGGGTTGACGTGATCGTCGCGTCGAACACGCCGGCGGCCCGCGCGGCGCAGCAAGCGACCAGGACTATTCCGATCGTCGTGCCGGTCATGGGCGATCCCGTCGGAGACGGGCTCGTCGCCAGCCTCGCGCAGCCCGGAGGGAACATCACAGGGCTGACATTCCTCGGCCCGGAACTGCTTCCCAAGCGTCTGGCCCTGCTCAAGGAGGCGATTCCGCCGGTTTCCCGGGTGGCGGCCCTTTGGCAACCCGGCGCTTACGGCGAGCGCACGATGAGCAGCATGATGCAGGAGACAGAGACCGCCGCACGGGCTCTGGGAGTGCATCTTGGGCTTGTGGCCGTGCAGGAACCCGAAGACTTGGGCCGGGCATTCTCTAGGATTGTCGGAGAGCGCGCCGACGCCATCATCGTATATCCGAGCCCGATGCTCTTCACGGAACGAAAACGCATTGTCGAGCTCGCCACCATTCATCGGCTGCCCTCGATGTCCATGGGCAGGGAGTTCGTGGAAATCGGCGGCCTCATCGCCTACGGCGCGAGCATCACCGACTTGTTTCGACGCAGCGCCGCCTATGTGGCCAAGATCGCGAGAGGTGCCAAGCCCGCCGACTTGCCGATCGAGCAGCCGACGAAGTTCGAGCTGGTCATCAACGTCAAGACCGCGAAGATGCTCGGCTTGGTCATCCCACCTTCGCTGCTTGCCCGGGCCGACGAAGTGATCGAATAGACGTGCCTTTCTTCTGCGCGGCATAAATAGGCTCTGGCGAGTCCGCGACATTGGCCCGTCCTGGGCTTGGACCCGAGACGTGCTCGATGACGGACCTCGGTGCCGGCGGCGATTATGGGGAGCCGGCCGACCCGGCGTCCTCCGCGCGAAATATTTTCCGCTATCGCCGCCCCGGCAGCATCGCCTTCAGCCGATAGATCAGCTCCAGCGCCTCGCGCGGCGAGAGCGCATCCGGCTGGACCTCGGAGAGCGCCTTCTCCACCGCCGATTCCCTCGCCGCCGTCCCGCCCTTGGGCCGCGCGGCGCTGAAGAGGGGCAGGTCCTCCGCGAGACGCGCGAGGTCGCCGGACTGCTCGCTCTTCTCGAGAAGCGCCAGCACCTCCTCCGCGCGCTCGACGACGGCCGCCGGCAGGCCCGCGAGCTTCGCCACGTGGATGCCGTAGGAGCGGTCGGCCGCCCCCGGCGCCACCTCGTGCAGGAACACGACCTGATCCTGCCATTCCTTGACGCGCATGGTGTGGCAGGAGAGCGCCCTCAGCCGCGACGCAAGCGCCGTGAGCTCGTGGTAGTGTGTCGCGAAGAGCGCGCGGCATTCGTTCTTGTCGTGGAGATGCTCGACCGTCGCCCAGGCGATCGAGAGGCCGTCGAAGGTGGCGGTGCCGCGACCGATCTCGTCGAGGATGACGAGCGAGCGCTCCGTCGCCTGATTGAGGATCGCCGCCGTCTCCACCATCTCCACCATGAAGGTGGAGCGCCCGCGCGCGAGATCGTCCGCGGCACCAACGCGGCTGAAGAGCCGGTCGACGACGCCGAGCGCGGCGCTCTCCGCGGGAACGAAGGAGCCCATCTGCGCCAAGATCGCGATGAGCGCGTTCTGGCGGAGGAAGGTGCTCTTGCCGGCCATGTTTGGCCCGGTGACGAGCCAGAGCCGCTGCTCCGCCCCGAGATCGCAGTCGTTGCCGACGAAGCTCGCCTGCCGGCTTTGCCGCAGCGCCGCCTCCACCACGGGGTGCCTCCCGCCCGCGATCTCAAAGCCGGTGCCGCCATCGACCTTGGGCCTGCACCAGCGCTCGACGGCCGCGAGCTCCGCGAGCCCTGCCGCGGTATCGAGGAACGCCAAGGCGAGCGCCGCGCGCGCGATCTCCTCGCCGCGCGCGAGCGCTTCCGCCACGAGATCGTCGAAGAGCTGCAGCTCCAAGGCCAAGGCCTTGTCGGCGGCGGTGAGGATCTTGCTCTCGAGCTCGCCCAGCTCCGTCGTGGTGAAGCGCATGGCGCTCGCCATGGTCTGGCGGTGGATGAAGCTCTGCCCGAGCTTCGGCGCCTGCGCCGCCGTCACCTCGATGTAGTAGCCGAGGACGTTGTTGTGCCGGATCTTGAGGCTCGCGATCCCGCTCTCCGCGGCATAGCGGCCCTGGAGCCCCGCGATGAGTCGGCGGCTCTCGTCGCGGAGGCTCTTGAGCTCGTCGAGCGCCGGCGCATAGCCCGCCGCGATGAAGCCGCCGTCGCGCGTGAGGAGCGGGAGGTCGGCCGCGAGCGCGCGGGAAAGGCGCTCCACCAGCACGCCGTGCTCGCCGAGATCGCGCCCGGCCTGCGCCAGGAGCGCCGGCGCCAGGGACGCGGCGGCGAGGCGCTCACGGAGCTCGCCTGCGACGCCGAGCGTATCGCGAAGCGCCGCCAAGTCGCGCGGGCCGCCGCGCCCGAGTGCCAGCCGCGCCATCGCACGCTCGATGTCGGCGCAGCGCTTGAGCGCGCCGCGCAGGTCCTCGCGGAGGCGCTCGTCCTCGAGGAGTGCCGCGACCGCGTCGTGCCGGGCCGCGATCTCAGCGGGATCGGTGAGCGGTGCCGCAAGCCACTCCGCGAGCATTCGCGCGCCCGCTCCCGTGACGGTGCGGTCGATGGTCGCGAGCAGGCTTCCCTTGCGCTCGCCCGCGAGCGTCTCCATGAGCTCGAGGTTGCGGCGCGTCGCCGCGTCGATCGCCATCGCCGAGCCCGCGGCGAGGCGCCGCGGCGGCGTGAGCCGCGGCAGCTTCCCCTGCTGCGTCAGCGTCGCGTAGTCGACGAGCGCGCCGGCAGCCGCGAGCTCTGCCCGCCCGAAGCTGCCGAAGCCCTCGAGCGTTCCCACTGCGAACGTCGCTTCGAGGCGCTTCCGCCCGCTCTCGCTGTCGAAGCGCTGCGCGGGGAGCGGCGTCAGGCGCTCCTTCCACTGGCCCAAGAGCTCGAACAATTCCGGCCGCTGCAAAAGCCGGTCCGCGATCAGGAGCTCGCCCGGCGAAAGCCGTGCCAGCGCCGCATCGAGGCCGCCGAGGCTCTGGGGCTCGACCGCGAAATCCCCGGTCGAGAGATCGAGCCAGGCAAGCGCGAAGCCGCCCGCCGCCTCCGCGAAGGCCGCGAGGTAATTGTGGCGCCGCGCGTCGAGGAGCGTGTCCTCCGTGAGCGTCCCCGGCGTCACCACCCGCACCACCGCACGCTTCAGCGGCGCCTTGGCGCTTTTGCGCTTGGCGGCCTCCTCCGTCTGCTCGCAGACGGCGACGCGGATGCCCTGGCGGATCAAGCGCGAGAGATAGGCCTCGGCGGCGTGGACGGGGACCCCGCACATCGGGATCTCCTCGCCCTCGTGCTTGCCGCGCTTGGTGAGGGTGATGTCGAGGGCGGCCGCCGCGCGCGCCGCGTCCTCGAAGAACATCTCGTAGAAATCGCCCATCCGGTAGAACAGCAGGCAATCCGGGTATTGCCGCTTGATCTCCAGATACTGCGCCATCGCCGGCGTCGCCGCCTCCGCGGCGGGTGCATCGTTCATGCCCGAGCGTAGAACGGCACCGAGCCGAAGGGAATCTCGGTGTTTGCGGGTGGGGAAGGGTTGGCGCTCGCGTGCGCTTCCACACCCGCGGAACCGTCATGGCCAGGCTCGTCCCGGCCATGACGGCAGAAGGGGAATCCGAACGAGCGGCCAGCCGCCGCTCAGTGATGCCGTATGCTCCCCGCTGGCGGGGGCTCCGGCTTGGTGGCGAGGGTGTGGAGCATCGTCGTGAGCGCATCGGGCGCTGCGCCCGTGCCGATCCAGCGTGCACGGAGGAAGCCCCAGCGGTCGATCAGGAATTCGAGATGGCGCGGCGCGGGCTCGGCGTCGGTTTGGGGCCGCGCGAAGAGCGAATAGATCGAGGCGAGATCGGGATCGGCGGGCGCGAAGATCGGGCCGTTGCGCCCGGAATCCGCGAGCTGGACGGCAGCGACCTCGATGCCCGCGACGTCGAGTGCGCTCGCGGCCGAGACCAAGGCGTCGAGACGCTCGGTCGAGTCCGGAAGCGTGTAGAGGACGAGGAGCACGGCCTTCCGGCCCCGGAGCGACGCGAGCGTCTCCTGCGCGCCGCCACCGCGTTCCATCGCAAATTCGGGCGCGGCAATGCGGAGCGCGGGATCGGGCGCGGGACCGAGCGCGCGCGCGGCCTCGGCGTCGGATTGGAGGCGGAGGAATCCCACGGCGGCCCAGCGCTGCTGGTCGTCGAGCACGTCCGCGAAGGCGGGCATCGCGCCCTCGCCGCGGCCATGCGTCACCCACCACCAGAGCGTGCCGTCGCTGTGATGCGCGGCGTGCTGGCGCGCGAGATCGGCGGGCGGCTTCGGCAGGCCCGCGGCGGCGGGACCATCGCCATAGCCATGCGCGCCATGACAAGAGGCGCAAGCGTCGAAATAGACCTGCTGCCCGACGGCGAGCGTCTCGACGGAATACGGAAGCGGCGAGGGAACGTAGACCGTTGGCACCGCCGCGGCCGAGCAGGCGAACCCGCCGCCGATGAGCGCCGCGACGAGCATTCCCGTCCCGG
>DATKNV010000237.1:0-14227 GCA_035541215.1 Allostellaceae bacterium
GTGTGGCCCTTCGGCGAGAGGGTGAAGATCTCGTAGCCGGTCTCGGTCACGCCGATCGTGTGCTCGAACTGCGCGGAGAGCGAGCGGTCCTTGGTGACGGCAGTCCACCCGTCGGAGAGGATCTTCACCTCCCAGCGCCCGGCGTTCACCATGGGCTCGACCGTGAAGAACATGCCCGGACGCAGCACGGGCCCGTCCTCGGGCGCGCCGAAATGCAGGATCGAGGGCGCGTCGTGGAAGATGCGGCCAATGCCATGGCCGCAGAAATCGCGCACCACCGAGAAGCGCTGCGCCTCGACGAAGCTTTGGATCGCGTGGCCGACGGCGCCGATCCGCGCACCCGGGCGCACGGCCTCGATCCCCCGCATCATCGCCTCGTAGGTCACGTCGACGAGGCGGCGCGCCTTCAACGGCACCTTGTCGCCGACCAGGAACATGCGGCTGGTGTCGCCGTGCCAGCCCTCGAGGATCACCGTGATGTCGATGTTGACGATGTCGCCCTCGTCGAGGCGGCGGTCGCCGGGAATGCCGTGGCAGACGACGTGGTTGATGGAGGTGCAGATCGAGCGCGGGAAGCCGCGGTAATTGAGCGGCGCCGGCACCGCGTCATTGGCCACGATGAAGTCGTGGCAGAGCCGGTCGAGCGCGTCGGTGGTGACGCCGGGAACGACGTGCGGCGTGATGAAGTCGAGCACCTCCGCCGCGAGCCTTCCGGCCCGGCGCATGGCCTCGAACTCCTGGGCGCCGTGGATCTTGATCCGCGCCTCCTCGGGGTCGCGGCGCAAGGCGGCGCGCATCGACAGGTTCATCATCGGCTCCACTCGCTCCGGCTTCGGCGGCGTGCTCCAGGGGCTGGAGCCGCACCGCCACGGCGAATTCGACTTGTTCCAAGTCTACGCCTATGTCGCAAGCCTGGCACGAGACTTCAACCCCCTAGGAAGTCCGCGCCCCGGGGTTGCGGTCCGCCGGGGCATCCGATAGGGCTAATGCACGCCTCCGCCGCCCCGGGAGCCCGCATGGAAGCCGAGAAGATCGTCACCGCCTCAGTCCTCATCATCGGCAACGAGATCCTCTCGGGCCGCACCCAGGACGTGAACCTCAACTATCTCGCGAAAGGCTTGAACGAGGCGGGGGTGCGTCTCCTCGAGGCGCGGGTCGTTCCGGACGTCCCGGAGGCGATCGTGGCGGCCGTCAACGAGGTCCGCGCGAGATATGACTATGTCTTCACCACCGGCGGCATCGGGCCCACCCACGACGACATCACCTCGGAATGCGTCGCGCGCGCCTTCGGCGTGCCGCTCATCCTCCATCCCGAGGCGGCGCGCATTCTTGAGGCGCATTACCAGAAGCGTGGGCTCGAATTCAACGCCGCGCGCCGGCGGATGGCGCAGGTGCCGGAAGGCGCGGAGCTCGTGCTCAACGCGGTCTCGCTGGCGCCGGGCTTCCGGATCGGCAACGTCTACGTGCTCGCGGGCGTGCCGCAGGTGATGCAGGCGATGTTCGAGAGCCTCAAGGGAGGCCTCAGGGGCGGCCGCCCCGTGCTCTCCCGCACGATCTCCTGCGGCCTTGCGGAGGGGGCGCTCGCGGAGGGGCTGGGCGCGATCCAGGCACGGCATCCCGACGTCGATATCGGCTCCTACCCCTGGTACCGCCGGGGCGCCTACGGCGTGAGCCTCGCACTCCGGAGCCCCGAGCCCGCGCGCCTTGCCGCCGCGGGCGACGAGGTGGCCGCATTGGTGCGCGCGCTCGGCGGCACCCCCGTCGAGGAATGAGCGCGGCTGGTGCCGCCTTACGAGCGGCGCTGCGCCAGCACCACCACGAGGCAGGCCGCGATCAAGGCCGAGATGATCGCGAACTTCGTGGGCGCCGGCATGTAGCCGCAAACTCCCAAGAACCGATCGACCGCGGAGCACATGGCTCCCTCTCCGTAGCAAGTGTCTGCCCCACTCGCATGCTAGCAAAGGAGACAGTATTAGTTAAGCAATTATGCTGTGAGTTCTCTGTGACCTAGGCCGTTTGTCTAGAGAAATATTGAAAATAGACCAGATATATTAGAAAATCATTGTAAGCTTATTTTAGGCAATCTTGGTGTGGACCGGCAACCATTGCGGATATTTCAGATGTTGCCCGCACCTAAAGCTAGCGCTGTCGCGCTGGAACTGGCATTCTCGACCGAGGACCGCGCGCTTACCTCGGAGGATGCTTTCATGTGGACTTATGAGCAGAGCACCGGCCGGCTGAGCCGGGATGGCGTCTTCGTGGCCGCGGGCTATTCCGGCCTCGACGAGGCCAAGAACAACGCGGCGATGCAGGAGGTCCACGACAAGGGGCCGCTTCCGCGGGGCCTCTATGCGATCGGGCGTCCCGTCGACACGCCGACGCACGGCCCCTTCGTGCTGCCGCTCACTCCCGACCCCGCGAACACGATGTTCGGCCGCAGCGGCTTCCTCATTCACGGCGACAGCTTTCAGCACCCCGGCCGCGCCTCGAACGGCTGCATCATCCTCGCGCACCCCATCCGCGAGCGAATCGCCGAGAGCGGCGACACCGCGCTCACTGTCGTGGAGTGAGCGGGCAGCCCGCAAAAAATCCGGCTTCGGACGCCGTCGCCTTTCAGCGTACAGTCGCGGGCGCACGAGGTGCGCCCGCTTGGCGGAATTGGTAGACGCATCGGACTTAAAATCCGAACTCCCGAAAGGGAGGTGCCGGTTCGAGTCCGGCAGCGGGCACCACGAGGACATTGGGGAAGAGGGGGAGAGGGGGATGAGCGGGGAGGCGGTGGGGTTCGGGCCTGGGGCGCAGACGCGGCTCCGGTTCTGGTCCGCGAACATGGATATGATTCACAAGGGCGGCATGTCCTGGCCGGGCTTCTCCTATACGAAGGAGGAAAAGGAGCGCATGGCCGCGATCGCAAAGACCTTGCCGGGCGGGACCTTCGGGCTCTGGCTCTACTTGATCGGCCCCGCCGTGTTCATCGCGCTCGCGGCGGCGATCATCGTGGGCTTGTGGCTCCCGGCGATGGACATGCTCTTTCCCAATCCCGCGGACGTGACGCCGCTCCCCTTCGTGCTGCTGCTGGCGGCCGCGGCCTTGCTCGCGCTCTCGCTGGGGTTCTGGGCGGTCATGACGGTCGGCACGGCGATCGCGGTCCTCATCGGCGGCGCGGGCGCGGGATACGCGGCGGAAGCCGGCGATGCCGCGCTCTATGCCAAGGCGCGCCGGCAGTTCCGCCGCATGATCCTCGTCATCTGCGGCCTCTTCGTGCCGGGCTGCTGGCTCTGGATCACCTTCCACATCGAGGCCGGACCCGTCATCACCGCGCTCAAGCTCGCTGCGATCGCGGTCATGCTGCTCTCGGGCTACGGGCTCTTCCGCCGGCGCTGAGCCTCAGACCTGGAACATGTTGAGGAAGCGGTAGACGTCCGGCCGGTAGCGGTCGGGGACGCGGCGCGAGCGGTACTGCGAGCCGACCTCGGCGTTGTTCCAGTGATAGAGCCGCGTCAGCAGGCCGAAGAGATAGCGGTCGTCGATGTCGATCTCGAGCCGCGGAGAGAGCGCGTCGAAACCGTCCTTGCGATGCTCCACCGAGGGCGCGCTGTCGTCGCCGAGATTGAGCAGGAAGGCGTGACCGTTGCTGCGCGGCTTCAGGATGAGCCAATAGGGCTCCTCGATCCGGACCTTGCCGCGCGCGCGCTTCTTGGCGCTCGCGAGGAGCGGCAGCATGGGGAGCACCCGATCGGCGTCGAGCTGAAGCTCGCGCTCGTAGTCGTAGCTCGCGACGGCGAGGCTGCGGAGATGCGCGTCGATCAAGTCCTGGTCGTAGGGCTCGGTGCGGACGGCGCTCGCGCGGCCCGTGACGAGATCATAGGTCGCGGTGCCGCCGTCGGCGAGCACCACCACGCGCTCGCCGTGCTCGTCCGCGACCTCGAGGGCGTCGGGGACGCCGCGCAGGCGGTTGAGGGCCGCGAGCGGGCCGCCGAGATAGTATTTCCCCGCGAAGGGCATCGCCTTCTTGGGATCGAGCCTGCGGAGATAGCGCGTGAAGCCGTCGAGGAACTGACGGCGCTTGCGCGCGACCGCGGCAGCGAGCTCCTCGGGGCTCGCGAACTCGAAGGTCTGGGGATAGGGGCCGGCGCCGGAATAGGGCAGCAGCGCGAAATCGGGCTTGCCGCCGGGGCAGAAGGCGAGGAGCCGCTCCACCTGGCGCTCGACGAAGGGGTTGTCGTTGAGATTGAGCACGCTCATCCCGTGGCGGCGGATCGCGAGCGCGGAATCGATCTCCGAGCGCGGACCCGCCTCGTCCTCGTTGGGCACGATCAGGAGCTCGGTCGCGCCGAGGCTGAGCCGCTCCGCGATCTCCGGCTTGAAGCCGTCGATCCGCATCTTCGTCGCGAGATAGGGCGGCTGCTGCGGCCCGATCGCGAGCCGTGCCGCGGGATAGCGCGCGAGATAGCGGTGCAGGAAGGCGGGGTCGTAGTGGTCGGGATGGATGTGCGAGACGTAGATGAGATCCACCGGCCCGATCGCCGCCACCGGGTCCGGCAGCACGGGGTACTGGTACCAGGAGCCGTCGTAGGCGCCGGGCGTGAACCAGGGATCGCAGAGAATCTTGGCGTCGGGGGTCTCCACCACGACGCAGGCGGAGTAGATGTAGCGGACCTGCATGGGCGCTCCGCGTCCGGTTAGCACCGGATATGTCTACCGAATCGCCCTTAACAGCCGGTGAATTCGGGGAAGGGGGCCCGCCCTAATAGGCGGCGGCGCGAGCCTCCTCGTCCTTCTGGCGCGCCCAGGGAGCCTTGTAGCCCGAGCGGAAATCCGGCGGCAGCTCGCAGGGCCGGGGGTCGAAGCTCGCCCAGCGCGCGGGCTTGCCGCGCACGATGTCGCCGGAATGAGGGCTCGGGATCGGGTTCGCCGTGTAGGGAAACGAGTCCGCGGAGGAATAGACCGGGAGCAGCGTCGGCCGCGCCTTCGTCGAGCGATTCTCGACCGAGCCATGGATGGTGCGGCAGTTGAGGAGGAGCGTGGTGCCGGGGCCGCCGGTCGCCGTCACGATCTCCTTGTCCTCGAGCTTCGCCAGATCCCTGTCGGAAACCCGGATCACGAAATTTCCGGCCTCGTCGTACATGCTGAAGAGCGGTCCCGCATGGGTGCCGCGCATGAAGCTGACGGGACCCTGATCGGCCTCGCAGCCGTTGATGTAGATCTCGAAGGTCACCGGCGAGTAGTCCGTGTGCGGCCAGGCCTGGATGTCCTGGTGCCATTTGAAGCCGCGCGTGCCCATCTCGGATTTCACGTTGAGCTTCGCATGGTGGAACTTCACGTCCGGCCCCACCACGTCGGCGGCAAGATCGGTCATGACGGGGTCGATGAAGAACTCCCAGAAGGTGGGGTGCCGGTCCTGCGGGCTCGTGATGCGGTGGAGACGCGGGCTTTGGGCGGAGTGGCCTTCCTCCAGGACGAAGACCTCGTCGGTCCTGGTGATGGAGCGGCTGCGCTCGATCAATTCCGCCAGTGCCGCCTGGAGCCGCGCGACCCAGGCCTGCGGCACGTAATCCCGCAGGATCAGGAATCCGTCGCGAAAGTACTGCTCGCGTTGCGCCTCGCTCAGCACGTGGGTCCGGTATTGCCGGACTTTCTCGGGCAGCATGGCATCTCCCTTCGTCCAGGATCGCGCCCAGCGGCGCCGCAGCCGTTAGATTACCCCGGGGCTGCGGAGAACGGGAATGTCCGGGTTGAACCCGGAATGTCCGGCTTCGGGCTCGTCGCTATCCTAATTTGCCGACTGGCCGACCGTGCCGCAAGTGGGGGTCAATTCGCGACGAAGCTGCCGCCAAGAGAGGTCCAGACGAAGGCGTAGCCGATCAGCGCGAAGCACCCTCCGATGGCCAGGATGGCGAACGAAATGACCGGCACCGACAGCCAGGGATAGAGGCCGCGGATCAGCTGCGTCCGCACCGTCCAGATCTGTGCAGCCGCAAGGGCCGCGACGATGAGCACCAGAACGAGAGGGGAGAGCGGCGCCGCGCCCCAGATGCCGCCGGAAACGGCGCTCGGCACTATATTGAGCCAAAAGAAGGCGCGTCGTTGAGACACTCAAGGGCGCCTCCTCGTTCATTCGATCCGACACGAACGTCCGTTATCAGGTGCATCTCGGACACGGCCCAAGGCCGCCGGAGTGCCAGGAAGCGACACTCGCGTCCCGCGAGGCGTCCGTCTAGTCCCGCTTGCACGGTGCGACAGGGCGGCGATCGGGCGCCGGTTCCGATCGTGGCGGGCCTCGCTCTTGACCGATCGTGGAGGCGATGAAATCGGCGGCGCCGCGCAGCTCGCGTTCGAGTTTCTCGAGCGACTCTTTCGGCCACGCGCGGCCCGCGGGCGACAAGCTGGTCTGCGCCCACATCTGCCAAGCGAGGACATGGCCGGCCAAGAGCAGAGACGCGTAGTAGGCGCCGCGGCCGTGGTCGTATTGCTCGAGCCGTTCGGAATGCTCGCGCGTGCCGGGCCGACGCGGGCTGTCGTGATATATCCTGAGGCCCGGCAGGAGGAGACCGGTGAAGCCCGCAAGCGATGCCCGCGTCGCCAACTCGATGTCATCGCCGGAGAAGCGCGCGCCCGCGCCGAAGTCCTCGCGAAAAAGTCCGGCACGCTCGAACACGGTGCGGCGAAAGAACATGTTGCCGCCCTGAATGGTCCCGGCGGCCAATAGCGTTCTCGACGGCAGCAGGCGCCGCTCCAGCAGTCGATCGCCGATCGCAGGAGATTTTCCCTCGAATGGCTCGATCGTCCCGCCGCCGAAGTCGAAATCGATCTCATGCCCCACCTCGAGCAGCCGGTCGAAGTAGTCCTCGGGCAGGTAGCAGTCGTCATCGGTGAAGACCAGAAAGTCTCCGGTCGCCGCGGCAATCCCGCGCCCGCGCGCCAAGCCCGATCCCGGTCTCGCCGCGGCGGCCGCGCGTACGGCGAAGGGTGCCGATGAGGCGAAGCTCTTCATGAGTTCGTAAGTGCCGTCGCTCGATCCGCTGTCGACGAGGACGACTTCGATCCGGTTCCTGGAGATCGACGCCGCCGGAAGCCGTTCGAGCGATTCGGCAAGCCGCGCCCGGCGGTTGCGGCTGCAGATGATGAGCGATGTTTGCAAGGATGCCCCCGATCGATCCCCGGCCTTGCCTCGGATTGTCCGCGTCCGCCCGATCCGAACCGCCATGGTGCCTGTCGCCGCCGCCTCGATCTCCTCTGAGGCCGCTTGGCTCCGATCGACTGCCGAAAGCGAGTTCGTCATAGGAGCGTCGCGACCCGTCATCGCGCACGAGCGACCCGGCGCCGGCGTCAGAGACAGTGCGTCAACATCATTCGGTACAGAATGGGCGTCGCGGCGGAGCCGAGCTTGAGCATACTCTCGACCGCCGGGTTGACCAACCTCGGGGTATCGGGCATCAGCGGACGGAGCCCGCCGCGGGTCAGCGCCGCGCGGCGGCGATCGCCTGCCAGACGCGGTGGGGGGTGGCGGGCATGTTGAAGTGGTTGATGCCGAGCTCGCGGAGCGCGTCCACCACCGCGTTCATCACCGCCGGCAGCGAGCCCGCGCAGCCGGCCTCGCCGCAGCCCTTGGCGCCCAGCGGGTTGGTCTTCGCGGGGACGGGGTGGCTCAAGAAGGCGAAGCTCGGCAGGTCCGAGGCGCGCGGGAGCGCGTAATCCATGTAGGAGCCCGTGAGGAGCTGGCCATCCTCGTCGTAGACCGTGCGCTCCATCAGCGCCTGGCCGATCCCCTGCACGACGCCGCCGTGGAGCTGTCCCTCCACGAGCAGCGGATTCACGATGACGCCGAAGTCGTTCACCATCGTGTATTTCACGACCTCCGTCGCGCCGGTTTCGGGATCGATCTCGACTTCCGCGACGTGGCAGCCGTTCGGGAAGGCCGAGGGCGCCTGGTCGTAGACGTGCTTCACGTCGAGCGACTGCGGCAAGTCCGGCGGGAGCTTCAAGCCCGAGCGGAGCCTCGCCGCGAGCTCCATGATGCCGATGCCGCGGTCCGTGCCGACGATGTTGAAGCGGCCGCGCGCGAACTCGATGTCCGCCACCGCCGCTTCCAGCATGAAGGAGGCGATCTGCTTGCCGCGCTCGATCACCTTGTCGCTCGCCTCCACGATCGCGGCGCCGCTCGCCATCAGCGATTTGGAGCCGCCGGTGCCGCCGCCCGCAATGAGCTCGTCGCTGTCGCCCTGCAGCAGGCGAATGCGCTCGAAGGGGATGCCGAGCCGTGTCGTGAGCACCTGCGCGAAGGGCGAGGCGTGGCCTTGGCCGTAATCGAGCGTGCCCGTGATGATCGTGACGGTGCCGTCGCTCTCGAAGCGGATGCCGCCCATCTCCTTCATCGGCGGCGCCGTCACCTCGAGGTAATTGCCGATGCCGCGGCCGCGCAGCTTGCCGCGCGCGCGGCTCTCCGCCTTGCGCCTCTCGAAGCCGCCCCAGTCCGCGGCCTCGAGCGCCTGCCGCAGGATCGCGGAGAAGTCGCCGCTGTCGTAGGTGGTGGCGGCGGCGGTGGCGAAGGGGATCTGCTCGGGCCGGATGTGGTTGCGCCGGCGGAGCTCGGCCCGGTCGATGCCCATCTCGGCCGCGGCCGTGTCGACGAGCCGCTCCATGTAGTAGTTGCCCTCGGGCCTTCCGGCGCCGCGATAGGCGCTCACGGGGCTCGTGTTGGTGTAGACGCATTTCGTCGAGATCTCCGCGAGCGGCGTGCGGTAGACCCCGACCATGTTCTTGATGGTGTTGAGCGTGGGCATCAGCGGCGCCACGGCCGCGAGATGCGCGCCCATGTTGCCGTAGTTGGTGACGCGAATGGCGAGGAAGTGCCCTTCGGCGTCGAGTGCCAACTCGCAGGTCGCGAGGTGGTCCCGGCCGTGCAGGTCCGAGACAAAGCTCTCGGAGCGCTCGTCCGTCCACTTGACGGGGCGGCCCAGGCTCCTCGCGGCGTGGAAGAGGCAGACGTATTCCGGAAAGGCCTGCGCCTTCATGCCGAAGGATCCTCCGACGTTGCCGGTGACGACGTGCACCTTGTCGCCGGGGACCTTGAGAATGTCGTTCGCAAGCTGGTTCTTGAGTCCGAACACGCCCTGGCAGCCGGTGTAGATCGTCCAGCGTCCGGTCGCGGGCTCGTAGTTCGCGACCGCCGAGCGCGGCTCCATCGCGCAGACCACGAGGCGATTGTTGACGATCTCGAGCCGCGTCACATGCGCGGCCTTGGCGAAGGCGGCTGCGACCTTCTCGGCATCGCCGAAGTGATAGTCGAGGCAGATGTTGTTGGGGACGTCGGCGTAGAGCTGCGGCGCGCCGGGCTCCGAGGCGGCCTTAGCGTCGGTAATGGCGGGGAGGGGATCGATCTCCACGATCACGGCCTCGGCGGCGTCCTTCGCCTGGATCGCCGTCTCCGCCACGACGCAGGCGATGGCGTCGCCGACGTAGCGCACCTTGTCGCTCGCGAGCGCAGTCCAGGCGGGGGCCCGCATGGGCGTGCCGTCTCGGTTCGGGAAGCCGATCACGCACTTGAAGGTGCCGAAGCCCGCGGCGTCGATGTCGGCGGCGGTGTAGACCGCGAGCACGCCGGGCATCGCGCGCGCCTCGGACGTCTCGATCTTGCGGATCGTGCCATGGGCGTAGCGGCTGCGGACGATCGCCGCATGGGCCTGGCCCGGGAGCGCGACGTCGTCGCTGTAGCGGCCCTCGCCGCGCAGGAGTTTCGGGTCCTCCTTCCGCGGCACGGGTTGGCCGATGCCGAATTGCTGAAGGGACCAGTCATGCGAAGTCTCTCGGACGTCCATCGCTGCCGCCTCGTCGCTCCGGATTGGGAATGGATTGCCGCGGCCAAAGCCGGCGGTTCCTGCGGAGGCGCGATCTTGCCCGGTGTGCGCTTGCGCTACAAGCGCAAGAATGTGTGGAGACGATCCGCCGAAGGCGGCTCGCTCACGCCTGCGGCGTGCGGATTGCCTTGCCTTCGATCACGAGTGCATCGAAAGCGGGCGAATTCGGGCAGAAATTGCGTGCGAGGCTCGTGGGGCGCGAGGACCGCAACCAGCGCTCGCATTCCCCCGTCTGCCCGCAGAGCAGACATGTCCTCTGGATCGCCCGCATCTCCGGTCCCGCCGCGGCCTCCGGCAGCACCCGGATGCCGAGCCGGTGCAGCATGCCCGCAAGCCGCCGCGAGGCGCCCGGGTGGTTCTGTGCAAGCGCCGGCAGCTCCGCGCGGGAGACGCCGAGATCGCTCAGCACGAGATCGAGCTCGCCCGCCTCCTCGAGCCGCGAGAGCTCGCCGCGAAGCGCCGCCCTGGAGCGCGCCTCGGCGAAGGCGCGGCCAAGCCGGCGTTTGAACCCCGTGACCTTCGTGCCGATCTTCTGCCAGACCCCGAGCGGCCTGTCTTCCACGAGTTGAGCTGCCATGGCGTCCGTCCTTCCGCCCGGCCTTCGTGCCGCGCCAGGGCGGTCCTTGCCGAGCGAAGGATAATTTCGCCTGGGCGAAACGAAGGCGCTTTGATGTAGGTCAAATGGAGCAAAAGACGGTGTCGGAGCCCGATTCCTCGGGGGAACCGCGCCGCGAATTTGGCCGATATTGGGGTCGTCGGCCCGACGATTGACCCTTGACCGCACATGAAGTCTCCGCATCCACTTTTAGCAATGCGGTCGGAAACCCTCGGCTCGCGGCGACTCACAACCGATGCGCACGGGATCGTTCTGCGGGCGATGTCGGTCGCAGCGTTCGCCTCAGCAGTCGCGGCATGTGCGCCGCCGCGGGAGGGAGCGGCTCCCGCGCCGGCCGTGCTGGCCGTGCCATCTCCGGAATTCGCGCCCACCGCCCCGCCTGCTCCAGGCGCATTCACCGAGATCGGGATGGCCTCGTTTTACGGCCCTCGGTGGGTCGGTCGTCGAACCGCCAGCGGGAACCGCTACAGGCCGGGAGAGATGACGGCAGCCCACCGTACCCTGCCGTTCGGCTCGACAGTGCGCGTCACCAATCTCGCCAATGGGTACACGGTCATCGTCACGATCAACGATCGCGGACCGCGAGACAGGAGCCGCATCATCGACGTCTCGAGAGCCGCCGCCGATGTCCTCGACTTCGTCTCCGCCGGGGTGACACGAGTGAAGATCGAGCAGGTGACCGCGAGCGCGTTGCAATCGCCCGCGCCTTAGCGAAGCCCCAAGACCTGATGCACGACCCCCGGGCGCGAGAGCCCCTTGAGCTGGATCTCGCCCACGGCCTCCACGGTCGCGACCTCCTCGACCCCTGCGGCGACGCGCTGGCTCACGAGGATCTGTCCGTCGCGGGCGGCATCGCAGAGGCGTGCCGCAAGGTTGATGACGGTGCCGATCGCGGTGTAGTCGACCTGGCCCTCGAAACCGATCTGGCCCAGCGTCGCGAAGCCCTGCGCCACGCCCACGCCAAAGCCGATCTCATGGCCGCGCTTGCGCCATTCCTTGGCCAAGGCCTGAGCCGCATCGCGCATCTCCACCGCGAGGCGCACCGCGCGCGCCGTCGGGTCGGGGCAGGGGATCGGGTCGTTGAAGAAGACCATGAGCCCGTCGCCCGCAAAGCGCGTGAGCGTGCCCTCGTAACGGTGGACGAGCGGCCCCAGCGCGTTGTGATACTCGCGCAGCACCGTCATGACCTCCTCTGGCTCCGCCGTCTCGGCAAAGGCGGTGAAGCCGCGGAGGTCGCAGAAGAGCGCGACGATGTCGCGGCGGTGGCTCGCGAAGATGCTCTCGTCGCCCTTGGAGACGATCATCTCCGCGAGCTGGGGCGCGAGGAAGCGGCGGAGGCGGCCGACGCGCTCGATCTCCTGGACCTGCCGGGAGACGCGCTCCTCGAGGCCCGCGTTGAGCGAGGCGAGCTCCTTGCGCTGCGCCTCGACCGTGTCGTGGAGCGCCTTGATGCGGAGCATCGAGTGGACGCGCGCGACGAGCGCGGCGTGCTCGAAGGGCTTGGTGAGGTAGTCGTCGCCGCCGGCCTCGAGGCCCGCCACCACGTCCTTCACGTCGGCCTTGGCGGTGACGAGGATGATCGGAATGAACGGCAGCGTGGCATCGGTCTTGAGTCGCTTCGTCACCTCGATGCCGTCGAGCTTCGGCATCATGATGTCGAGGAGGATGAGATCGGGCTCGGTCTCGCGCACGCGCGCGAGCGCCTCCTCGCCGTCGATGGCGGTGACGATCTCGTAGCCTTGGGCCTCGAGCCGCATCTTCGCGATGTCGACGTTGGCCTCGTTGTCGTCGACGACGAGAATGCGCGCGGGATCGTGCACGGCCGGCCCTCTCTCAGCCCACGAACTCGCGCACCTTCGCCAGCAGCTGGCGCGGGCTGAAGGGCTTCGCGACGTAGCCGTCGCAGCCTGCGTCCCGCGTCTTCTGCTCGTCGCCGGCGAGCGCGTAGGAGGTGACGGCGATGACGGGGATCGCTTTGAGCTCGGGATTAGCCTTGATGCGCCGCGTCGCCTCGTAGCCGTCGATCACCGGAAGCTGGATGTCCATGAGGATCAGGTCCGGCTTGTGTAGCGCGGCCATCTCGACGCCCTCCTCGCCGGTGACGGCCTCGATCATCTCGTAGCCGGCGCTGGTCAGGAGATCGCGGACGATGTTGCGGTTGTCCTCGGTGTCCTCGATGACGAGGATGCGCTTGCTCATGCGGCCTCCTCCTTCCGCTCGACGCGGACGGGAATGATGACGTGGAAGGTCGAGCCTTTGCCGGGCTCGGAGTCGACGGAGATCGTCCCGCCGTGCAGCTCCACGATCTTCCGGGAGATCGAGAGGCCGAGGCCGGTGCCGCCCTTCCGCCGCGTGTTGGAATTGTCGACCTGCTGGAACTCCTCGAAGATGCGCGCCTGGTCGGCGGCGGCGATGCCGGGGCCGGTATCGCGCACCGCGAGGTCGAAGCGGCCGTCGGCGACGGCGACGCTGATGCCGACCTCGCCCTTGTCCGTGAACTTGATCGCGTTCCCCACGAGATTGAGCAGCACTTGCGTGAGCCGGCGCTCGTCCCCGCGCGCCATGGGCAGGTCGCGCGGCACCGCCGAGGCGAGCGTCAGCCCCTTCGCCTTCGCGAGCGATTCCGTCGCGCTCATCACGGAATGGACGACCGCGGGCATGGCGTAGTCCTCGACCGCGAGGGTGAGCTGGCCGGCCTCGATCTTGGAGAGGTCGAGCACGTCGTTGATGAGGCCGAGGAGGTGCTTGCCGTTGCTCTGCACGCGCTCGAGGACGCCGCGCGCCTTCTCCGAGAGCTCCCCGTAGATGCCGTCGAGCAGCAGCTCGGTGTAGCCGAGGATCGCGTTCAGGGGCGTGCGGAGCTCGTGGCTCATGTTCGCTAGGAACTGCGACTTGTGCTGGCTCGCGACCTGGAGCTGGCGGCCCTTCTCCTCGATCTCGCGGAAGAGGCGCGCGTTCTGGATCGCGAGCACGGACTGGCTCGCGAAGGTCTGGAGGATGTCGACGGTGCTGGGGGCGAATTGCCCGGCGGTGTGGCGCTGGATCACAAGCGCGCCGAAGACGCGCTCGCCGCGGATCAGCGGGACGATCAGCGCCGACTTGTACCCCGCGAGGAACGCCGCCTCGCGAAGCGGCCCTGCGGGAGCCTTCGCGAGGTCGGTAATCTCGATCGGGGTATTGTCCCTCGCGGCATGGCCAAGCTCGGTCTGCTCCTCGTGAACGGTCATGACCTTGAGCTTGGCGATGAGCGCGGGATCGAGCCCGACCGCGTGCCAGAGCTGGAAGCGACGATCACCGCGGTGATAGCGGAAGATCGCGCCCCCGTCTGCGCCCGAGAGCTCGACCGCCCGCGCGACGATCGTCTCCAGCACGACCTTGAGGTCGAGGCTCGAGGTTACGGCCTGGCCCACGACACTCAGCGCGCGCAGATCCTCGACCGAGCGAGCAAGCTCGGCAGAGCGCTGTCGGAGCTCTTCGAACAGCCGCGCGTTCTCCATCGCTATCACGGCCTGGTCGGCGAAGGTCGTCAGCAGGTCGATTTGCTTGGGAGTAAATGGAACGACCTCGTGACGGATCACCGAGATCACGCCGATCGCTTCCTCGCCCCTGAACAAAGGCACGGCTACGAGGGTGCGGAAGTTTTTCACCCAAGGCTCGTCCTTGAACATGTATTCGGGATCGTTGAGGGCGTCGGAAATCTGGATGGCCTGGCCTGCGAGCGCCGCGCGCCCGACGGCCGATCCGCGGCCGGGCA
>DATKNV010000238.1:0-32684 GCA_035541215.1 Allostellaceae bacterium
GGTTCGTCATTTCCACAGAGCTTGGCCGTCGCTTATTGCTGCGTTGATTGCTCTGGAGTTTGGCACTGCCGAATTGAGGGCAGCTGATAGCGTCGACCCTGCTTCGCCCGAAGTGAAGAGCGCAGTGGTCGTCGTGACTGCTAGCGGCATTCTGACTTCACAGGGTAATATCAAGGTTGCCGAGCAGGGGACCGGGTTCTTTATCAGCAAGTACGGGTATTTGGTTACTGCATACCATTTGAAAAGTGATCTGGGGCCGGTTGCTGAAGAGAGTGTTTCATATGAACTGCGCCTTGATGCGCTGTCATCTAATTCAGTTCCCGCTTCGCCAATTTTCATAAACCAGGCCGCCGACATAATGGTCTTAACTGCGCCCGTAGCGCAGCACGACATTCCGGTGCTATCGCGGACCACTCGTACGCCCGCACAGATTATTCCTGGCAGGACTAAGATCTTCACGGGCGGTTACCCCAGTGGCTATGACTATTCCGTCGATGAAGGAATCATAAAGTCGATGGCGGTTATCTCTCCGCCGGTACCGTGGTGGACAACAAGCATGACATTCAAGGCGGGACAAAGTGGCTCTCCGATCATTTTGGAGGACGGCACGGTTCTGGGGATCGCGAAGGGCGTTGACACCGAGGCCACATCAATAGGCCTATTGATCCCAGCGAAACTTGTACCGAATGAATACTGGGACAGCTCCGGGCAGGCGACCGCTAATGCAACGGCGGAGGCAATTGCAGCTAGTCCGCCTGCCAGGATTGTCATAGAGACTAACTCACGAACAGAAACGTCAACACAAAAAATTGCCGCATTCAAGTTGACTAACAGCCACTGTCAGCCTGCAAGGACTGAAACCTATAGCGTTAAGGCCACTCCAGGAGCACGGATCGATCCGAAAAGCATTAGGATTGACATCCTGAGCCGTAATGGTGGCGGTGGTGAGGTTAAGACTCTGCAAGCGGAGCCCTCGGGCTTCACCATTTCGGTATTGCTCGCAAACACGGGCTATTGCACGACGATACCAACCATGCTCGGGATAACCAGGCAAACACACGACATCACGGCAGAGATTGTGGGCCGCATCACGTATACTGAAATACTTAGCTCGCCCACTGCGAACCCAGTGACCGTAGCGGACACAGTGGTGTCGGGAGGTAATATGATACCACTACCTTCGGTGCCATCGGGCCAACTTGTGTTCTGGGTGATAAAGCCGTCAGGCGAAAAAATCAGCTTTCAACCTGCTGCCGGGGAGATCATTACGCAAAACGGGACCCGTGTCCTTGACGGTGACAAGGTAATACAGCGCATCATGTAGGGGACTCTGGGAGATTGGGACATTGACGCCCGCAACACACCAATGGTGATTTATCGATCCGGCCAACACATCGACAGGAATGAAATTTGGCAATGACTTTCGTGCGGCGCCCTTCATGAATTCGAAACTCTCGCGCTAGCACCACTGCAGGTCTGATCGCAGACGCATCAGAAGACCTCGGCCGTTACCATCGTTGTCATGAGCGTTCAGGCCATGTGACTTTGCTAATACCCCCTCCCCAGCGGAGAGAGGGGGAATGCGCCCTGGCCCGCATCCGCAAATTCCTCCATAGTCCCGCGCCATGAGCGACTTCGTCATTGCGGTCGCCGGCCTCACCAAGCGTTTCGGCGACACGGTGGCGGTCGACGGCCTCGATTTCTCCGTGACGCGCGGCACGACGGCGGCGCTGCTCGGCGGCAACGGCGCGGGCAAGACCACGACGCTCGCGATGCTGCTGGGCCTGCTGCTGCCGAGCGCGGGCGAGGTGCGCGTCCTCGGCGAGGACGTGCGGCACCATCGCCACCGCGTGCTGCCGCGCATGAACTTCTCCTCGCCCTACATTGACCTCCCGCACCGCCTCACCGTGCGCGAGAACCTCCGGGTCTACGGCATGCTCTATGGCGTCCGCGATCTCGGCCGGCAGATCGAGGCGCTCGCCCGCGACCTCCAGCTCGAGGATTTCATCGACCGCCGCGTCGGAAGCCTGAGCGCGGGACAGCGCACGCGCGTGGCACTTGCAAAGGCGCTCGTCAACGAGCCGGAGCTCCTGCTCCTCGACGAGCCCACGGCCTCGCTCGATCCCGATACCGGCGATTGGGTGCGGGGATATCTCGAGACCTACCGCGCCCGGACTGGCGCCAGCATCCTCATGGCGTCCCACAACATGGGCGAGGTGGAGCGGCTCTGCTCGGACGTGCTGATGATGCGGCGAGGCCGCATCGTCGACCGCGGCAGCCCCGAGATGCTGATCGACCGCTACGGCCGCGAGACGCTCGAGGAGGTCTTCCTCGACATCGCCCGCGGCACCCCCCGCGAGAGGGCCGCTGAATGAGCGCGAGCCTCTTCCTCCCGCTCCGGCGCATTGCCGCGATCGTGCTGAGGCATCTCTATCTCATGCGCGGCTCCTGGCCGCGCGCGCTCGAGCTCGTCTATTGGCCCACCATGACCATGATCGTCTGGGGCTTCACCACGCAGTTCCTCAACACCAACAGCAGCTGGGTCGCGCAAGCCGCGGGCGTGCTGATCTACGCGGTGCTGCTCTGGGAGATCGTGCTCAGGAGCCAGTTCGGCGTCGCCTTCTCCTTTCTCGAGGAGATGTGGTCGCGGAACCTCGGCCATCTCTTCGTGAGCCCGCTCACGCCGCTCGAGTGGGTGCTGTCGCTCCTCGCGATGAGCCTCATCCGCGTACTCTTCGGCGTGCTGCCGGCGGCGCTCCTGGCGATCCCGCTGTATCACTATTCGGTCTTCGACCTGGGCCTGCCGCTCCTCGCCTTCTTCACGGTGCTTCTGGTGATGGGCTGGGCCTTCGGGCTCGGCGTGGTGGCCCTCATCCTGCGCAAGGGGCTCGGCGCCGAGAACTTCGCGTGGGTTGCGATCTTCGTGCTGGCGCCCATCAGCGGCATCTACTACCCGATCGCGGTGCTGCCGGCTTGGCTGCAGGCCGTCGCGTGGTCGCTGCCGACCTCCTACGTTTTCGAGGGCATGCGCGCGGTGCTCTTCCAGCACGTCTTCCGCCTCGACTATCTCCTGACCGCTCTCGCCCTCGACGCCTTCTACATCGGCGTCGGCGCGCTTCTGCTCCTCTGGAGCTTCCGCTACGCGCGCCACACGGGCGCGCTGCTGCAGATGGGCGAGTAGCTGAAAGCTCTCAGCTATCGCCCTTCCCGCTCACCCCCGCCTCCGCAAACGTCGCCATCCCCGTGTGGCACGCGACCGCGGCCTTGACGATGGCGATGGCGAGCGTCGCACCCGAGGCCTCGCCCAATCGCATTCCCAAGTCGAAGAGCGGCGGCTTTCCCATTTGCTTCAGGAGTCGCGCATGGCCGGGCTCGGCGGAGCGGTGCGCGACCACGCAATGGTCGAGCGCGTGGGGGTCGGCGGCGAAGAGCACGGCCGCCGCCGCGGTCGCGGCGAAGCCGTCGAGGATCACGGGGACGCGCGCCTGGCGCGCCGCCATCGCCGCCCCCACGATCGCCGCGAGCTCGCGCCCGCCGAGTCGCCGCAGGATCTCCAGGGGGTCGGACGTTTCCGCGCGATGGCGCTCAACGCCTGCCGCCACCACCTCGGTCTTGCGCCGGAGCGCCTCCCCCGCGACGCCGGTGCCGGGCCCCACCCAATCGACGGCCGTCCCGCCGAAGAGCGCGTGACAGAGCGCCGCCGCCGAGGTGGTGTTCGCAATTCCCATCTCGCCCAGCGCGAGGAGATCGACGCCGGGCTCGACCGCGGTCATGCCATAGGCGATCGCGAGCGCGCATTCCTCCGCGCCCATCGCGGGCCCTTCCGTGAAATCCGCGGTAGGATCGTCGAGCGCCATCTCGTAGACCCGGAGATCGGCGTCGACCGCGCGGCAGAGCTGGTTCACCGCCGCACCGCCCGCGACGAAATTCTGCACCATCTGTGCCGTGACCGCGGCGGGATAGGCCGAGACCCCGCGCGCGGCGACACCGTGGTTCCCCGCGAAGACGGCTGTGCGCGGATGATTGGCCGTGGGCGGATGCCGCCCCTGCCAGGTCGCCATCCACTCGGCGATCTCCTCGAGCCGCCCGAGTGCGCCCGCAGGCTTGGTGAGCTGCCCCTCCCGCGCCGCCGCCGCCGTCCCCGCCTCGAGATCGGGCCCGGGCAGCCGGCGCAGCAGCGCGCGCATTTCCTCGAGCGTGGCTTTCGGCGCTTCGCTGCCTTGCTCCCCTGCCATTCCCACGCCTTCCTCTGCGTTGCGCCATGCTCCAACACCGCCATGGCCGGGCTTGTCCCAGCCATCGCGCGCCGTGATTGATAGCAACAAACCGAGGCCCGTGGCGACCCCATAGCGCCCCGCCCGGCCTTGCGGTATCTCATCTGCCATGACACCCGAGAGCGGACACGACTGGCGCAGCTTGGGAGCGGAGTGGCGGCTTGCCGTGGGGTTCTTCACGCGGATCCCGCTGCGCCCCGACGCCGAGCTCGGGCCCGCGGGGCTCGCGCGCGCGGCCTGGGCCTTTCCGCTCGTGGGGGTGCTCGTGGGGGTCGCGGGCGGCATCGCCTTCAGCGTCACCGACCGGCTCGGGCTCCCGATCATGGCGATGGCGCTTATCGCGGTGCTCGCGACGGTGCTGCTGACGGGCGGACTTCACGAGGACGGACTTGCGGATACCGTCGACGGACTCGGCGGCGGGACCTCGCGCGAGGATGCGCTCGCGATCATGCGCGACAGCCGGATCGGCGCCTTCGGGGTGCTGGCGCTCCTCTTCAGCGTGGGGCTCAGGGTGGCCGCGCTTGCGGCGATGGCGGATTCGCGCACGGCCGTCAACGCGCTCGTCGCGGCGCATGCGCTCTCGCGGGGGCTGCTGCCGATGGCGATGCTCTGGCTCGAGCCCGCACGGGCGGACGGGCTCGGCGCCGAGGCGGGACGGCCGACGCCGCCGACGACCACCGCCGCCCTCGTCATCGCGATCGCCGTCGCGATGCTGGCGCTGGGCTCGAGCCGGGGGCTCGCGGCCTTTGCCTTGGCGGCGGTGGCGATGGGGGCGATGGCGATCCTTGCGCGGCGCCGGATCGGCGGCTACACAGGGGACACGCTGGGGGCGACCCAGCAAATCGGAGAAATCATGGTACTTCTGGTGGCGTCGCAATGACGGCGGTGACGCGCTGGTGGTGGGTGCGTCACGCGCCCGTCACCGTCAACGAGGGCCGCTGCTACGGCCAGACGGATCTCCCCTGCGACACCAGCGACGCCGCGACCTTCGAGGCGCTGGCGCGGCTCCTGCCGCGCGACGCGGTCTGGGTCACGAGCACGCTTCAGCGCACGCATCTGACCGCTGCCGCCATCGTGCGCGCGGGCTTGCCGGGCCCCGACCCCATCCCCGGCCCCGCGGTGCTGGTCGAGCCCGAGCTCGCGGAGCAGCATTTCGGCGAATGGCAGGGGATCAAATACACGGACCTCCCGCACAAGCAGGCCGAGGCCTTCCATCGCTTCTGGCTCGCGCCCGCGCATGTGGCGGCACCCGGCGGCGAGAGCTACATGGACCTGGTGGCGCGCGTGACGCCGGCGGTGCGGCGCCTCACGCGCGAGCACGCGGGCCGCGACATCATCGCCGTCACGCACGGCGGCACCATCCGCGCAGCGCTCGGCGAGGCCCTGGGATTGGCGCCCGAGGCTCAGCTCGCGATCGAGATCGCGAACTGCTCCCTCACCCGCCTCGACTTCTTCGCGGAGGAGGGCCAAGGCCATCCCTGGCGCGTCGTCGCGGTGAACCAGCCGCCGCGCTGAGCGCCCTCCGCCTTGGCCGATCCCAGCTACAGCTTCCGCCTCTCGCAATTCCAGAAGGAAGCGACCTACCGGCTCGGCGAGCGGGCGCTCCTGCGCACGGTCGACGGCAAGGAGACGAGTCTCTCGCTCGCGGACATTCGCTCGGTGCGGATCTACGATTCGCCCTCCGCGGGCCTCGCGGGCGCGATGGTGGCGCCGGGATTCCGGCGCTGCGTGATCCGGCCGCGGCACGGCAAGACCATCGTGCTCTCCAGCAACCACTTCGAGAGCTTCGGCCGATTCCAGAGCCGGAGCGAGAGCTTCGAGCCCTTCCTCGACGCGCTCATCCGCCGCATCGCCGCCGTCAATCCCGCCGCGGAGTTCTGGGCGGGAATGCCGATGGGGCTGTGGCTCTTCTGGGTCGTCACCCTCGCGGGCGTGCTCGTGGTGACGCCCTTGATCGCGCTGCTGCTGGTCATGGCGGCGCTGGGCAAGGTCGAGATCGCCTTCCCCGCGGTGATCGCGGGCGTGCTGCTCCTGGGCATCCTCTTCCGCTTCCGCTCCTACGTCCGCGCGATCCGCGGGAGCCGCTCCCGGCGCTTCGATCCGAAGCTGGGCTCGGCCGGCGCCCGCTGAGGGCGCGAGGCTTTCTTCGCCTCGAAGGCCGTGCTAGCTTTCCCGCTCGCGACGAGACAGGGAAGTCCGGTGCGAAGCCGGCGCTGCCCCCGCAACTGTAAGCGGCGAGATCGCGGCATCAGCCACTGAGTCCGGGACGAGTGCCCGGGGTTGGGAAGGCGCCGCGGTCGACGACCCCGAGCCAGGAGACCTCCTCGTCATCCACGATGCCGCCAACCGTCCTCGGTGGGAGGAGGGGGTCATGCTGGGACAGTCATCCGTCAATCCGTCCGCTGGGCGCGAGGTCTTGCCGCGCGTGACGCTCGTGCTCGGCGGCGCCCGCTCCGGCAAGAGCCGGCACGCCGAGGCGATGATCGAGCGCGCCGCGGGCGGCGGCCTCTATCTCGCGACGGCGACGGTGGGCGACACCGAGATGACCGAGCGCGTGGCGCGCCACCGCGAGCGCCGCGGCCGGCAATGGACGACGATCGAGGAGCCGCTGGAGGTCGCGGCGCGACTCCGCGCCGCGAGCCGGCCGGTGCTGGTGGATTGCCTCACGCTCTGGCTCGCGAATCTCCTCCACGCCGGGCGCGATCCCGCAAGCGAGAGCGAGATCCTCCTCGCGGCGCTCGCGGTGATGCCGATGCCGGCGGTGCTCGTCGCGAACGAGGTCGGATTGGGCATCGTGCCCGAGAACGCGCTCGCGCGACGCTTCCGCGACCATGCGGGCCTGCTGCACCAGCGGATCGCCGCGATCGCGGATCGCGTCGTGCTGATGGCGGCGGGACTTCCCCTCACGCTCAAGGGCGCCGTTGCCGCGGAGAAGATTCGATGAGGCGCAAGATTCCCGCGACGGTCATCACGGGCTTCCTCGGCGCCGGCAAGACGAGCCTGCTGCGCCACCTCGTCGCGCGCGCGGAGGGCCGCCGGCTCGCCCTCGTCATCAACGAGTTCGGCGAGCTCGGCGTCGACCGCGAGATCCTCCTGGGCTGCGGCGTCGAGAACTGCGCCGAGGATGACGTGATCGAGCTCGCGAACGGCTGCATCTGCTGCACCGTCGCCGAGGACTTCCTGCCCACGCTCGAACGCCTCCTCGAGCGCCCGGAGCCGCCGGATCACATCCTCATCGAGACCTCCGGCTTGGCGCTCCCGAAGCCGCTGGTGCAGGCCTTCGCCTGGCCCGAGGTGAAGGCGCGTGTCACGGTCGACGGCGTGATTGCCGTGGTCGACGGGCCCGCCGTCGCCGCGGGCCGCTTCGCCGAGGCGCCGCTCCCCGAGGAAAGCCACGACAACCCGCTCGAGGAGGTCTTCGCGGATCAGCTCTCCGCCGCCGATCTCGTCGTCCTCAACAAGACGGACCTGCTGACGCCGGAGACGCGCGCCGCCGCCGAGGCCGAGCTTGCGATGCGGCTGCGCCCCGCGACCAAATGGATCGCCGCGAGCCACGGCGTGGCGCCGCCCTCGGTGCTGCTGGGCCTCGCGGCTGCGGCCGAGGACGATCTCGCGAGCCGCCCCTCGCATCACGATCTCGAGCCCGAGCACGATCACGACGATTTCGAGAGCTTCGTCGTCGCGCGCGGGCCGGTCGCGGACACGCCGGGCTTCCTCGCCCGCCTTGGCGCGCTCGTCGCCGAGCACGACATCCTCCGCCTCAAGGGCTTCCTCGACGTCCCCGGCAAGGAGTTCCGCCAGGTGGTGCAGGGCGTGGGCGAGCGCCTGCAGCATTATTTCGACCGTCCCTGGGGACCGGGCGAGGCGCGCGCGAGCCGCCTCGTCGTCATCGGCCGCAAGGGCCTCGACCGCGCCGCCATCACCGCGGCGATCGAGGCATGAGCGGGACCGGATCATGCATCTCCTAGCCGCCGAGCCCGGCGCGATCCTCGACGGCGCGGCAGCGGTCGATCTCGGCCAGAGCCCCGGCGAGATCGTCGTGCTGACGGCGGCGGATACCGAGATCGCCTGCCTCGCAGCGGCGCAGGCAAGGCTCGCCGCTGCGGACCCCAAGCGGCCGAGCCTCCGCCTCGCCAATCTGCTGCGCCTCAAGCACAACCTCTCCGTCGATCTCTACGTCGATGCCGTGGTGGCGAAGGCGCGGCTCGTGGTGGTTCGGCTCCTCGGCGGGCGCAGCTATTGGCCCTACGGCATCGACCGTGCGGTCGAGACCTGCCGCGCGCGGGGCATTCCGCTGGCGCTGCTGCCCGGCGACGAGCGAGCGGACGCGGAGCTCGCGCAGCTCTCGACCCTGCCATCCGAGGCAAGCGAGCGGCTCTGGCGCTACCTCGTCGAAGGCGGCCCGGACAACGCCCTTGAGTTCCTGCGCTACGCCGCGACCCTTCTGGGACGCGCGGAGGAATGGCGCGAGCCGCGTCCCCTGCTCCGCGCCGGGCTCTATTGGCCCGGCGAGCCCCTGCCCGACCTCGGGACGATCGAGCGGCACTGGCAGGCCAAGGCGCCCGTGGCGGCGCTCGTCTTCTACCGCGCGCTCGTGCAAGCCGCCGATCTCGCGCCCGTCGATGCGCTGATCGCAGCGCTTGCGGCGCGCGGCCTCAACCCGCTGCCGCTCTTCGTGCAGAGCCTGCGCGACCCCCAGGCGCAGGCGATCCTCGCGGAGAGTTTCGCCGCGGCGCCGCCGGAGATCGTGCTCAATGCCACGGGCTTCTCCGTCGCATCGCCCGGCGGGCCCACCGCGCCGTCCGTCGCCGGAGATTGCCCGGTGTTGCAGGTCATTCTCGCGAGCGGCAGCCTCGCGCGCTGGCACGAGGGCACGCGCGGCCTCGACCCCCGCGACGTCGCGATGGCGGTGGCGCTACCGGAGGTGGACGGCCGGATCGTGACGCGCGCGGTCTCCTTCAAGGGCGAGGCTGAGCGCGATCCCCTGACCGAGGCCGATCTCCTGCGGCACGCGCCCGTCGCCGATCGCGTCGCCTTCGTCGCGGAGCTCGCGCGCAACTGGGTGCGCCTCCGCCGCACGCCGCCCAAGGAGCGGCGGATCGCGCTCGTGCTCGCGAACTACCCGAACAAGAACGGCCGCATCGGCAATGGCGTCGGCCTCGACACGCCCGCGAGCGTGATCGCGATCCTGCGCGCGCTCGCCGCCGCGGGCTATCGCGTCGGCGAGCCTCCCGCCGATGGCGATGCCCTCATGACCGAGCTTCTCGCGGGCCCGACCAACGCGCGGACGCATTGGAGCCGCGAGGGCGAGGAGAGCTTCTCCTGCGCGAGCTACAACGCCTTTCTCGCGAGCCTGCCGCGCGCGCTGCAGGACCGCGTGAGCGAGCGCTGGGGCCCGCCCGAGCGCGATCCGTTCTTCCGGCCGGGCGAGCTCGACTGCGGCCGCTTCGCGCTCTCGGCGCTGCGTTTCGGCAACGTCGTCGTCGCGATCCAGCCCGCGCGCGGGTACAACCTCGATCCCGTCGCAAGCCAGCACGATCCCGCGCTCGTCCCGCCGCACGGCTATCTCGCCTTCCACGCCTGGCTCGCGGACGGCTTCCGCGCGCAGGCGGTCGTCCATGTCGGGAAGCACGGCAATCTCGAATGGCTGCCGGGCAAGGCCGTGGCGCTCTCGGCGGAGTGCTTTCCCGAGGCGGCGCTGGGCCCGCTCCCCCATCTCTATCCCTTCATCGTCAACGACCCCGGCGAGGGCACGCAGGCGAAGCGGCGCGCGCAGGCCGTGATCGTCGATCACCTGACGCCGCCGCTCACCCGCGCCGGGAGCTACGGCGCGCTCGCGGAGCTCGAGCGCCTCGTCGACGAGTATTTTGCAGCCGCCTCGGGCGATCCCCGCCGCGTCAGGCCCCTGGCGCTGCGCATCCTCGACACCGCCCGCGCGAGCGGCATCGCCGGGGAATGCGGCATTGCCGCGACCGAGACCGTCGAGACCGCGCTCCCAAAGCTCGACGGCTATCTCTGCGAGATCAAGGAGCGGCAGATCCGCGGCGGGCTCCACGTGTTCGGGTCGTCGCCGGAGGGCGAGGATCGGACGGACCTGCTGCTGGCGCTCGCGCGCCTGCCTCGGGGAACGCGGCCCGAGGACGACTCGCTGCTCCGCGCGCTCGCGGGCGATCTCGGCCTCGGCTTCGACCCCCTCGACGCCGATCTCGCCGCGGCCTGGGCGGGACCGCGGCCCGCCGCGCTCGCGGGCGAGACGCCCTGGCGCAGCGTCGGCGATACCGTCGAGCGGCTGGAGGCCCTCGCCCGCGTGCTCGTTCCGGGAACGGCGCCCGCCGAAGCCAATTGGCCGCGGACGCGGGCGGTGCTGCAGGAGATCGGCTCGCGCCTCGCGCCCGCGCTCGCGGCCTCGGGCGCGGCGGAGATCGCGGGATTGCTCGGGGGTCTCGCGGGCCGTATCGTCCCGCCCGGCCCTTCCGGCGCGCCAAGCCGCGGACGCCCGGAGGTGCTGCCGACGGGCCGTAATTTCTACTCCGTCGACACCCGCGCGCTCCCGACGCCGGCGGCTTGGGCGCTCGGATGGAAGTCGGCGGCGCTCCTCGTCGCGCGTCACGCGCAGGACCACGGAAACTATCCCAAGCGGATCGCACTCTCGGCCTGGGGCACCGCCAACATGCGCACCGGCGGCGACGACGTGGCGCAGGCGCTGGCGCTCATGGGCGTGCGTCCGCGCTGGGAGCCGAGCACCGGCCGCGTCATCGGATTCGAGGTGCTGCCGCAGAGCCTCCTCGACCGCCCGCGCGTCGACGTGACCTTCCGCGTCTCCGGATTCTTCCGCGACGCCTTCGCCAATCTGATCGACCTCCTCGACAGCGCCGCGCGCGCGGTCGCCGCGCTCGACGAGCCGCCCGCGCTGAACCCAATCGCCGAGAGCGTCGCCGCGGAGCGCGCAGCGCTCGTTGCTGCGGGCGTGCCGGAGGCGGAGGCCCAGCGCCGCGCCGGCGCCCGCGTCTTCGGCTCCAAGCCCGGCGCCTACGGCGCGGGTCTGCAGGCGCTCCTCGACGAGCGGCTCTGGCGCGACGACGGCGATCTCGCCGCCGCATATCTCGCCTGGGGCTCCTATCGCTACGGCGGCGGGGACGAGGGCGTCGAGGACGCGAGCGGATTCCGCGCCCGCCTCGGCGCCGTCGAGGCCGTCGTGCAGAACCAGGACAATCACGAGCACGACGTCCTCGACAGCGACGACTACTACCAGTTCGAGGGCGGGCTTGCGGCAACGGTGCGGCATCTCGCGGGCGCGGCGCCGGCAGTCTATCATATGGATCACTCGCGCCCGGAGCGGCCGCGCGCGGCAACTCTCGCCGAGGAGATCGCCCGTGTGGTGCGCGCCCGTGTCATCAATCCCAAATGGATCGGCGCGATGATGCGGCACGGCTACAAGGGCGCTTTCGAGATGGCGGCGACGGTCGATTACCTCTTTGCTTTCGCCGCGACCGCGCACGCCGTGAGCGACCGCCAGTTCGATGCCGTCTACGACGCCTATCTCGGCGACCCCGAGGTGCGGCGCTTCCTCGCGGAGCGCAACCCCGCGGCGCTCGCGGAGATGGCGCAGCGCTTCGCCGAGGCGATCGACCGCGGGCTCTGGAAGCCCCGGAGCAACAGTCTTCGCGACGGTGTCTTGCGGGAGGCGCAGTCATGAGCGAGCCCCAGAGCGAGGAGGAGCTCAACCGGCGCCACGCCGAGAAGGCGGCGCTGCGCAAGGCCGTCCGCGAGCGCATCCTCGCAACCAAGACCGAGGAGCGCGGACTCGTCATCGTGCACACCGGCACCGGCAAGGGAAAATCGACCGCGGCCTTCGGCATGGTGCTGCGCTGCCTCGGCCACGGCATGCGCGTGGGCATCGTGCAGTTCGTCAAGGGCGCCTGGGCGACCGGCGAGCGCACGGTGCTGCAGCGCTTCCCCGATCTCGTGACCATGAAGGCGATGGGCGAGGGCTTCACCTGGGAGACGCAGGACCGCGCGCGCGACATCGCCGCTGCCCGCGCCGCCTGGGAGGCCGCCAAGGCGATGCTCGCCGACCCCTCCTACCGTCTCGTCCTCCTGGACGAGCTGAACATCGTCCTGCGCTACGATTATCTTCCGGTGGCGGAGGTGGTGGCGGCGCTGACCTCGAAGCCGCGGGACCTCCATGTCATCGTCACCGGACGCAACGCAAAGTCGGAACTCATGGAAATCGCGGACCTCGTCACGGAGATGAAGCTCTTGAAGCATCCCTTCCGTGCGGGAGTGAAGGCGCAAGCGGGCATCGAATACTGAACCCACGACCTCAGGAGGGGTATCATGCGACGCATATTGCTGGCGATGTTTGCGATGCTGCTGCCGATACTGCCGGCAAAGGCATGGGCGAGCGATCAGCAGGACATCGTGGACGGGGCCTATGTGATGGCCCGCACGATCCGGAACGGGACGGGCGCGGCGACCAATATCCGCGAGCTCCTGCATCGCGCTCGCGGCATCCTGATGGTGCCGGAGCTGGTCAAGGGCGGGTTCATCTTGGGCGCTCAGGGCGGCAGCGGCGTGCTGCTGGTGCGCGATCCCAAATCGAACACCTGGAGCCCGCCCGCCTTCTACACGATGGGCGCGGGCTCGGTCGGCTTCCAGATCGGCGTCGAGGTCTCGAAGATCGCGCTCATCATCATGAACGACAAGGCGCTCACCGCGGTGATGCGGGACGAGTTCAAGATCGGCGCCGAGGCCGGCCTCGCGATCGCGACGCTCGGCGCCGGCGCCGAGGCCTCGACCACGGCGCATGGCGGCGCCGACATCTACGCCTTTGCGGAATCGAAGGGCCTCTTCGGCGGCATTGCCCTGCAGGGCGGCGTCATGAAGCCGCGCCCCAGCTACAACGAGGTTTATTACAAACCCGGCGCACGGCTCGACGACATCGTGCTGCACCGGAAGTACTCCAACGCCGGCGCGCGCAATCTCCAGAGCATGCTGAACCAGATCTCGAGCCTAAAATGAGAGCGGATCCGGCATGAGCGGGGCACCCGGCCTCGCGCGCCGCACGCCCGCGCTCATGCTGCAGGGGACGGGCTCCGACGTGGGCAAATCGCTGCTCACGGCGGGGCTCGCCCGCGCCTTCCGCCGCCGCGGCCTCCGCGTCAGGCCGTTCAAGCCGCAGAACATGTCGAACAACGCCGCCGTCACCGCCGAAGGCGGCGAGATCGGCCGCGCCCAGGCGCTGCAGGCGCGCGCGGCGGGCGTCGCACCTTCCGTCCACATGAATCCGGTCCTGCTGAAGCCGCAATCCGAGCGCGGCGCGCAGGTGGTGGTGCAGGGCCGCCTCTTCGGCAGCGCCGGCGCCCGCGAATACCAGGGGCTCCGCGCGAGCCTGCTGCCGCGCGTCCTCGAGAGCTTCGAGCTGACAGCGGCGGGCGCCGACCTCGTGCTGGTCGAGGGTGCGGGCAGTCCCGCCGAGGTGAACCTCCGCGAGGGCGACATCGCGAACATGGGCTTCGCCGAGGCGGCCGATCTCCCGGTGGCGCTGATCGGCGACATCGAGCGCGGGGGCGTGATCGCGCAGATCTGCGGGACGCATCTGCTGCTCGGAGAGCGCGAGCGCGCGCGGCTCCGGGGCTTCGTCGTCAACAAGTTCCGCGGCGATCCCACGCTCTTCGCGGGCGGCATCGAGACGATCCGGCGCGTGACTGGCCTCCGCCCGCTCGGCGTCGTGCCCTTTTTCGAGCGCGCGCGCGAGCTTCCCGCGGAGGACGCGCTGGCGCTCGACCGCCTGCCGCCGCCGCGCCGCGCCGGCCGCTTCCGCATCGCGGTGCCGCGGCTCCCGCGCATCGCCAATTTCGACGACCTCGACCCGCTCCGCGCCGAGAGCGACGTCGCGGTCGAGCTGGTGCCGCCGGGCCGGCCGCTGCCGCTCTGCGATCTCGTGCTGCTGCCGGGCTCGAAGGCGACGCTCGCGGACCTCGCGGCGCTGCGCGCGGAAGGCTGGGACATCGACATCCTCGCGCATCGCCGCCGCGGCGGCGCCGTGCTCGGGCTCTGCGCGGGCTATCAGATGCTGGGCCGCCGCGTCGCCGATCCCCTGGGGATCGAGGGCGCCGCGGGCGAGGCTCCGGGCCTCGGCCTCCTCGAGGTCGAGACGGTGCTGACGGCGGAGAAGCGCCTGGCGGAGGTCGAGGGCGTGGCGCTCGCGACCGGCGCCCCCGTGCGCGGCTACGAGATGCACGTCGGCCGCACCGCGGGCCCCGGCTCGGCGCGGCCGATGCTGCGCCTTCGAGACCGGCTCGACGGCGCGGTCTCCGCCGACGGCCGCGTCATGGGCTGCCATCTCCACGGTATCTTCGCGGACGACGCCTTCCGGCGGGCATTCCTGGAGAGTCTCGGTGCCGACGTCGACGCGACGCTCGTCTACGACGAGCGCGTCGAGGGGGCGCTCGATGCCCTCGCCGATCACTGCGAGGCGCATCTCGACGTGGCGGCGCTCTTGGAGATCGCGCGTGCGCGCTGAGCCCTCACGCCCCGAGGCGAAGCCCGGCGATCGCCGCCGCCAGCGCCGCCTGCAAGACGCAGGCGACGACGTAGACGCCGAGCGCGCGGCGGATGTCCGCGGGTGTCGCTTCCGCATTGCCGCCGCCGAGCCAGGCCTCGCTCACGAGCTCGCTGCTGTAGCGCCGCGGCCCGCCAAGGGAGAGTCCGAGCGCCCCCGCCATCGCAGCCTCGGGCCAGCCGGCATTGGGCGAACGGTGCTTCAGCGCGTCGCGGAGCATCGCGCCGAGCGCGCGACCGCCGGCGGCGCCGGGAACCGCCGCCGCCGCCAGCGCCAGGAGCGCGCCTGCGAGCCGCGCCGGCAGGAGGTTCGCGAGATCGTCGAGCCGCGCCGCCGCCCAGCCGAAAGCGCGATAGCGCTCGGAGCGGTGGCCGATCATGCTGTCAAGCGTGTTGATCGCCTTCATCGCGCAGATCCCCGGCAGGCCCAGCAGCACGTACCAGAAGACCGGCGCCACCACCCCGTCGCTGAAATTCTCCGCGAGGGATTCGATGGCGGCGCGCGCGACGCCCTGCGCATCGAGATGCTCGGGGTTGCGCCCGACGATGTGGCTCACCGCTTCGCGTCCGGCCGCGAGCCCGCCGCGCTCCAGCGCCCGCGCGACCGCGAGCACGTGATCGAAGAGGCTCCGCTGCGCCACCAGCACGGCGAGCACTGCGATCTCGATCGCCCAGCCCCAGCGGAACGCCTCCGCGACGCGATCGATCGCGGCGCCGGCGCCCGCGGCGAGCGCGACCGTCGCGAGCACCGTCGCGACGCCGCGCCGGCGCTTCGCGCCCTCGCCGAGCTCGGGGCGATTGAGGCCGCGCTCGAGCCCGGCGACCATGCCGCCGATCAGCGCCACCGGATGCGGCACGCGGCGGAAGAGCGCCGCCGGATCGCCGATCAGCGCATCGGCCGCCAGCGCCGCGAGCAGGAGGAGCAGCGGATCGACGTGCGCGGGATCGGGCGGCAGGAGTGGCAGCATCGCGGCGGAGCATCGGCGGCATCGCCGGATTTCGTCAACGAAAACCCCCTCCCCCCTCGAGGGCAGGGCCATCGCATATGGCGCAATTCCCCCTCTCCCCGCCGGGGAGAGGGCTGGGGTGAGGGGGCCTCTCGACGCGTCGGCGCGAGGTTTTCCCGGCCTTCGGGCCATAGCGCCCCTCACCTTGCCTCTCCCCGGAGGGGAGAGGAGAAACATAGGGAACACGCATGAGCAAGACGGCGGTGATGGTGTGCGGGCATGGGAGCCGGGACCCAGAGGCGATCCGGGAATTCGAGCGTGTCGCGGGTGCGATCCGCGCGCGGCTCGGAGAGTACGACGTCGAGACCGGCTATCTCGAATTCGCGCGGCCCGTGATCCGCGAGGGGCTGGAGGCGCTGAAGCGGCGGGGCGCGGAGCGCATCCTCGCGGTGCCGGGCATGCTCTTCGCCGCCGCGCACGTCAAGAACGACCTCCCCTGGGAGGTCAACAGCTTCGCCGCCGAGAACCCGCAAATCGACGTCCGCTTCGGCCGCGAGCTCGCGATCGAGCCGAAGCTGCTGCGCGCGGCGGCGGACCGCGTCGAGACCGCGATCGGCAATGCCAAGCGCGAGGAGACCGTGCTCCTCGTCGTGGGGCGCGGCACCAACGATCCCGACGCCAACGGCAACGTCGCGAAGGTCGCGCGCATGCTTTCGGAGGGCATGGGCTTCGGCTGGACGGAGGTCGCCTTCAGCGGCGTCGCGCATCCCCGCACCGACGCGGCGCTTCGCCGCGCCGCGCGGCTCGGATTTCCGCGCATCGTCGTCTTCCCCTATTTCCTCTTCACCGGCGTGCTCGTGAAGCGGATCTACGAGGCCGCCGACCGCGCGGCGGCGGAGCTGCCGGGGATCGAGATCCTGAAGGCGCCCTATCTCAACGATCATCCGCTGGTGCTGGATTGCTTCACCGATCGCGTGCGCGAGACCGAGGACGGCTTGCCCGCGATGAATTGCCAGCTCTGCAAGTACCGGACGCAAATCCTCGGCTACGAGTCCGAGGCCGGCGCGCCGCAGGAGGCGCATCATCACCACGTCCGCGGCATCGGAGCCGATGGGCACGAGCACCACCATCACGATCACGACCATCATCACCACCCTCATCCTCATGGCCGTTCCCCGCGGGAGTCGGACTGAGTCTTGCGCCCGCGCTCCCTGTTCGATTGCTACGTCATGGTTGATTGGAGCGCGGCCGCGGTACCGCGGCTCGGGCGCGACAGTATCTGGGTCGCGGCGCTGCGACGGCACCGCGGCAAGGCCGAGACCGTCCTGCTCGAGAACCTCGAGACCCGCGCCGACGCCAAGGCAGTGCTCCGCGGGCTTCTGATCGCGAGCCTCGCGCGCGGCGAGCGGACGCTGCTGGGCTTCGATTTTCCCTTCGCCTACCCCGCGGGGCTCGCGGCGCGGCTCGGGCTCGGGGGCGAGCCCTGGCGCGCGATCTGGGACACCATCGCCGGGCTCGTCGAGGACGGGCCCGATAATCGCAACAATCGCTTCGCCGCCGGCGCCGAGCTCAACCGCCGCCTCACCGGCGAGGCCTTTCCCTTCTGGGGCTGTCCGAAGAGCCACGCGAGCGCCTGCCTTCAGCCGAAGCATCATCGCCGCCACGATGCCCGCGAGTTTCCCGAGCGCCGCCTGGTCGAGGCGCGGATGCGCGGCCCGCAGCCCGGCTGGAAGCTCGCGGGCGCGGGCTCCGCAGGCGGCCAGGCGCTCACGGGCATTCCCGTGCTGCGCGCGCTCCGCGACGATCCCGCGCTCCGGGAGAAGCTCCGCGTCTGGCCCTTCGAGACCGGGCTTGCGGCACCTCGCCCGAGCCGCCACGCTCGAGCGGTCATGGCGGAGATCTATCCCTCCCTGGTGCCGGCGCCGACGCGCGCGGGCGAGGTAAAGGATTCGGCGCAGGTGCGCCACCTCGCGCAGCACTTCGCGAGCCTCGACGGCAAAGGCGCGCTGGCACCGCTTCTCGCCGGCGATCCCGCGCTCGGCCCCGGCGAGCGCGCGCAAGTCGAGCGCGAGGAAGGCTGGGTGCTCGGCGTCGCCGGCGGACTCGCGCGGCGCGCGGCAGACCGGCCGCGCTATCGCTATCTCCGGAACCCCGAGGCGATCTACCGCCGCTCCTTCGCGCTCATCCGCCGCGAGGTCGATCTCTCGCGCTTCCCGGCGGATTTGCGGCCGTTGGCGCTGCGCCTCGTCCACGCGGCGGGCGAGCCGGAGCTCGCGGCGGGATTGCGCTGGTCCGAGGGCGCGATCGCCGCGGGCCGCACGGCGCTCGCGCGGGGGGCGCCGCTCCTCGTCGATGCCGAGATGGTAAAGGCCGGGATCATGCGGGAGCGTTTGCCGCGGCGGACGCGCGTCCGCTGCATGCTCGGGGATCGCCGCGTGCCCGCACTCGCGCGGAAGCTCGGCACGACGCGCTCGGCGGCGGCGGCGGAGCTATGGCGGCGCGATCTCGAGGGCGCCGTCGTCGTCATCGGCAATGCGCCGACGGCGCTCTTCCATCTCCTGGAGATGATCGCGGCCGGCGCGCCGAAGCCCGCGCTGGTGCTGGGCTTTCCCGTGGGCTTCGTCGGCGCCGCGGAGGCGAAAGAGGCGCTCGCCGAGAACCCCTTCGGTCTTCCCTACGTGACGCTCGCGGGGCGGCGCGGCGGCAGCGCGCTCGCGGCGGCGGCGGCGAATGCGCTCGCGGAGGGCCTGCGGTGACCTGGCTCTCCGTCATCGGCCTTGGCGAGGATGGGCTCGCGGGACTCTCGCCCGCAGCGCGCACGCTGGTGGAGCAGGCCGAGGTGCTCGTGGGCGGCGAGCGGCATCTCGCGATGCTGCCGCCGGGAAAGGCGGAGCGCCTGCCCTGGCGCCGGCCGCTCGCGGCGACCGTCGGCGAGATCGCCGCGCGCCGCGGCAAGCGCGTCGCCGTGCTCGCCACCGGCGATCCCCTCTGGTACGGCGTCGCGACGGTGCTCGCACGTCATTTCCCTCGCGAGGAGCTGCTGATCCTTCCGGGTCTCAGCGCCTTCAGCCTCGCGGCGGCGCGGCTCCATTGGCCGCTCGCGGACTGCGCGACGCTCACGCTGCACGGAAGGCCGCTCGAGCGCCTTGCGCTCCATCTCGCACCGGAGAAGCGGCTCCTGATCCTGAGCGAGGATGGCGCCACGCCCGCAAAGGTGGCGGCCTATCTGACCGCACGCGGCTGGGGTGAGAGCAGGCTTTCCGTGCTCGAGCACATGGGCGGCGAGCGCGAGAGCCGCCAGGACGGCACCGCCGCGGGCTGGCGCCAGGAGCGCTGCGCCGATCTCAACACGCTCGCGGTCGAATGCATCGCGGGACCGGACGTCCGCGTCCTCTCGCGCGCCGCCGGGCTTCCGGACGAGGCCTTCCGGCACGACGGGCAGATCACCAAGCGCGTGGTGCGCGCGGCGACGCTGGCAGCCCTCGCGCCGCTCCCGGGCGCATTGCTCTGGGACGTGGGCGCGGGCGCGGGCTCGATTGCGATCGAGTGGCTGCGTCTCGGCGGCGGCCGCGCCGTCGCCATCGAGCGCGAGCCCGCGCGCGTCGCGCTCATCGCGGCGAACGCCGCGGAGCTCGGCGTCCCCGAGCTCGAGATCGTCGAGGGCGAGGCGCCCGCGGCGCTTCGCGATTTGCCGCGGCCCGACGCGGTGTTCCTCGGCGGCGGCATCGCGACGCCGGGCCTCCTCGACGCCGCCTGGAGCGCGCTCGCGCCCAAGGGGCGTCTCGTTGCGAATGCGGTGACGCTCGCGGGCGAGGCGCGTCTTGCCGAGTGGCACGCGCGGCACGGCGGCCGTCTCATCCGCATCGCCATTGCCGAAGCGGAGCCGCTCGGCGGAGGTCATGCCTGGCGTCCGCATCTGCCGGTGACACAGCTCGCGCTCTCGAAGGAAGCCTCCGCATGAGCCTTGGCGAGCTCATTCGCGGCTGGCGCGCGCCGGCTCTGCTGGTGGCGCTCTGCGCCCTGCTCTTCCTGCCGGGCATCGCGAGCCTTCCACCCACCGATCGCGACGAGGCGCGCTTCGCGCAGGCGACGCGGCAGATGCTGGAGACCCAGGACTTCGTGCGCATCCGCTTCCAGGACGAGGCGCGCAACAAGAAGCCTGCGGGCATCTATTGGCTGCAGGCCGCGAGCGTCGCGCTCTTCAGCGATGCCGAGAGCCCGGAGATCTGGCCCTATCGCCTGCCCTCGGCTCTGGGCGCGCTCGCGGCGGTGCTGCTCACCTTCGGCTTCGGCCGCGCCTGGGTCGGGCGCAAGACGGCGTTCCTGGGAGCGGCGCTGCTGGCGTCCTCGCTCGGCCTCACGATCGAGGGGCATATCGCGAAGACCGACGCGGTGCTGCTCGCGACGGTCGTAGCGGCGCAGGGGGCGCTCGGCGAGGTCCACCGGCGCGGCCGCAAGGATGCCGCGAGCTCGTGGGCATGGCCGCTGCTCTTCTGGTGCGCGCAGGGCATTGCGCTCCTCGTCAAGGGGCCGATCGCGCTCCTCGCGAGCGTGCTCACGGCGGCAGCGCTCGGCTTCTACGAGCGGCAATGGCGCTGGCTCCTCGGCCTGCGCTTTCTCTGGGGCGTGCCGCTGATGCTGCTGATCGCGGGGCCGTGGTTCCTCGCGATCGTCTTCGCGACCGACGGCGCCTTCGTGACCGAGGCCGGCGCCGGCGATCTCCTGGGAAAGCTGCTGCACGGCCAGGAATCGCACGGGGCCCCGCCCGGAACCTATCTGGCATTGGTTTTCGTGACTTTCTGGCCCGGCTCGATCGCGCTCGGCATGGTGGCGCGGTGCGCCTGGCGCGAGCGCAAGGACGACATGACGCGCTTCCTCATCGCGTGGATCGTGCCGTTCTGGATCGTGATGGAGGCGATTCCGACGAAGCTTCCGCATTACGTCCTGCCGACCTATCCCGCCCTGGCGCTCCTCGCGGCGCGGGCGCTGCTGCAAGGCGGTGCGGCGGAGCGCTGGCACTGGCTCGAGTGGCTCGGCGTCGCGCTTTGGGGCGTCGCCACGGTCGCGCTCGCGGGCGGCATGATCGCCGTGCCCAACTATCTCCTCGGCGAGGCGACGCCCGCTGCGGTGCTGGCGGCGGCAGCGGTGCTCGTGCTCGCGGCGCAGTTCCTGAAGAGCCTGCAGCGCCGCGAGAGCCGGCCCCTCTACGGCATCGCCGCGGCGATCGCGCTCTCGGGGATCGGTTTCGGCGCGGTGCTGCCGGCGCTCGAGCCGATCTGGCTCAGCCGCAACGTCACCGCGCTCATCGCGCGCGAGCATCTCGAGGGCCGTCCCGTGCTCGCGGTCGGCTATTCTGAGCCGAGCCTCGTCTTCCTCCTGGGCACGCCGACGAAGCTCACGACGGCCGGGGAGTCGGCCGCGCTCCTCGGCAAGATCCCCGACGCCCTCGTGCTCGTGAGCGACCGCGAGACCGCCGCCTTCCGCGCGAGCCTCGAGAAGGCCGGCCTCGGCGTCGCCTCCGTCGGCGAGGTCTCCGGAATCAACTACTCGAACGGCCAGCGCATGACGCTCACGCTCTACCGGAGCGCGCCGCCGTGACGGGCATTCTCTGGGGCCTCGGCGTCGGACCCGGCGATCCCGAGCTGGTGACGGTGAAGGCGCTGCGCGTCCTGCGCGCGGCGCCGGTCGTGGCCTATCTCGCGCCCGAGGAGGGGCGGAGCTTCGCGCGCGGCATCGTCGCGAGCGAGCTCGACCCCGCGAAGATCGAGATCGCGATCCGCGTGCCGATGGAGCGCGCGCGGCATCCCGCGCAAGCCGTCTACGACGAGGCGGCCCGCGAGATCGCCGGGCATCTCGCGGCCGGCCGCGACGTCGCAGTGCTTTGCCAGGGCGATCCCTTCCTCTACGGCTCCTTCGTTCAGATCTTCGAGCGGCTGGGAGCGGCGCATCGGACGCGCGTCGTCCCGGGGATCACCTCGCTCACGGCCTGCGCGGCGGCGGCGCGGCTTCCCCTCGTGACCCGCGAGACCGCGCTGACGGCGGTGCCGGCGACGCTTCCGGAAGCGGCGCTGGAGCGGCGCTTGAAGCAGGCCGAGGCCGCCGCGATCCTGAAGCTCGGGCGCAACTTCGCGAAGGCGCGGCGCGTCCTTCGGCGCTTGCACCGCGCCGAAGGCGCGATCTACGTCGAGCATGCGAGCCTCGAGAGCGAGCGCGTGCTCGCGCTCGCGGAGGTCGATCCCGCGGAAGTCCCCTATTTCGCGATGATCCTCGTCCCCGCCGCGGAGCGGAAGCGGCGGTGAGCCCCGCGATCCTCGTCCTCGGCCCGAGCGCGCTCGCGCTGGCGCGGCGCTTGCGGCGCGGACTTCCGGGAGCGCAGATACACGGGCCCAGAGGGCTCGACGGCGTCGATGTCGCGTATGCGCGGGCGGCTCCGCATCTGCGGAAGCTTTTCCGAAGCGGCCGGCCGATCCTCGGTCTCTGCGCGAGCGGCATCCTCGTGCGCACGCTGGCGCCGCTGCTGCGCGACAAGGCCGAGGAGCCGCCGGTGGTCGCCATGGCAGAGGACGGCTCGGTGGCGGTGCCTCTGCTCGGCGGCCATCGCGGCGCCAACGCGCTCGCGCGCGCCGCAGCCGAAATCTCCGGCGCAACCGCGGCCCTCACCACCGCAAGCGAGGTCGGCCTCGGCTTCGCCCTCGACGCGCCGCCGCCGGGCTGGCACGTCGCAAATCCCGCGCGCGCGAAGCCGCTGATGGCGCGGCTGCTCGCGGGAAAGCCCGTCACGGTGCGGATCGAGGCGGGGCGCGCGGATTGGCTGACGCAGCACCGGCTGGTTCGTCGCGTCGAGCGGGGCGCCGCTGAGATTCGGGTGACCGACCGTGCCGCGGGACCGCGCGAGCGCGCGCTGGTGCTGCACCCGCCGGTGCTCGCCCTTGGCGTCGGCGCCTCCCGCGGATGTCCGCCCCGGGAACTCGCGGCCCTCGTGCGCCGCACGCTTGCGAGGGCCGGGCTCGCGCCGGAAGCCGTGGCGGCCCTCGTCTCGATCGACCTCAAGATGGACGAGCCCGCGGTGACGGACTTGGCGGAGAAGCTCAGCGTGCCCGCGCGGTTCTTCCGCGCGGCGGAGCTGCTGCGCGAGACGCCGCGGCTCACCGATCCCTCAGCGGCGACCTTCCGCGCAACCGGCTGCTACGGCGTCGCCGAGGGAGCGGCGCTCTCGGCCGTGGGGACGCGCGGCGCGCTGGTCGTGGCGAAACGCAAGTCGCGCCACGCCACCTGCGCGGTCGCACGCGCGCCGGAGCCGCTCGATCCCCAGCGCATCGGCTGCGTGCGCGGCGCGCTCGCGATCGTCGGCATCGGCCCCGGTGCGTCCGCCTGGCGCACGCCCGAGGCGAGCGCCGCGATTGCGGGGGCGACGGATGTGGTGGGCTATGGGCTCTATCTCGATCTCTTGGGTCCGGCGCTCGCGGGGAAGCGGCGGCATGCGCGCGCCTTGGGCGCGGAAACCGCGCGCGCGCGCCTCGCCCTCGATCTCGCGGCCGAGGGACGGAACGTCGCCCTCGTCTCCTCCGGCGACGCCGGCATTTACGGCCTCGCAAGTCTGGTCTTCGAGCTGCTGGAGCGCGAGGAGCGGCCGCAATGGCGGCGGATCGCGCTCAGCGTCGTCCCCGGCGTCTCCGCGATGCAGGCGGCGGCGGCGCGCGCGGGGGCGCCGCTCGGGCACGATTTCGCGGCGATCTCGCTCTCGGATCTGCTGACGCCCTGGCCGCAGATCGAGCGCCGGCTCGAGGCGGCGGCGCGCGCGGATTTCGTGCTCGCACTCTACAACCCGCGCTCGGCCCGCAGGACGCGCCAGCTCGCGCGCGCGAGGCGAATTCTCCTCCGGCATCGCGCGCCGGAGACGCCCGTCGTGCTCGCGCGCAACCTCGGCCGCGCGGGCGAGCGCGTGACGGTCGCGAGCCTCGGCACGCTCGATCCCCGCGCCGTCGACATGCTGACCCTCGTCCTCGTCGGCAGCAGCGCGAGCCGCCGCATCGCCGGCGATCCGCCCTGGGTCTACACGCCCCGCGGCTACGCGCGGAAGGGAGGACGATGACGGTCCATTTCATCGGCGCGGGACCGGGCGCCCCAGACCTCATCACGGTGCGCGGCCTCGGCCTCATCGAGCGCTCGCCCGTCTGCCTCTATGCGGGCTCGCTGGTGCCCAAGGCGGTGATCGCGCGGGCGCCCGAGGGTGCGCGGATCGTCGACACGAGCGCGCTCACCCTCGAGGAGATCGTCGCGGAGATGCAGGCGGCGCATGCGAAGGGCCTCGACGTCGCGCGGCTTCATTCCGGCGATCTCTCGCTCTATGGCGCGATCGGCGAGCAGATGCGGCGCCTCGACGCGCTCGGCATTCCCTACGATCTCACGCCGGGCGTGCCGGCCTTCGCGGCGGCGGCGGCGGCCCTCGGCGCCGAGCTCACGCTTCCGGGCATCGCCCAGACCGTGATCCTCACGCGCACCGCCGTCCGCGCCTCGGCGATGCCCGAGGGCGAGGAGCTCGCGAGCCTCGCGAGGAGCCGCGCCACCCTTGCGATCCATCTCTCGATCGCCAATCTCGCGCGCGTCGTGCGCGAGCTTCTGCCGCATTACGGCGCCGACTGCCCCGTCGCGATCGTCCATCGCGCGAGCTGGCCCGATCAGCAGGTCCTCCGCGGCACCCTCTCGACGATCCGCGACCGGGCGAAGGCCGCGGGCATGACCCGTACCGCGCTCATCCTGGTGGGACGCGTGCTCGATGCCCCGGCCTTCTCAGAAAGCCGCCTCTACGATCCCGCACACAGCCACCTGTTCCGGCCGCGGCGGAAGTGATTGCGCTATTTCTTGGCCGCGTCCAGCAGCAGGCGCTTCACCGCGGGCTGGCTCGCGGACCAGCCGAGCGCGTCGCGTCCCGTGAAGTCCTGCTTGCGCGGATCGGCGCCGGCATCGAGGAGCGCGCGCACGATGTTGACGCGGCCGCGATCCGCCGCGAGCATCAGCGGCGTGAGCCCCTGCCTGTTCTGCGCGTCGACGGTCGCGCGCGCCGCGAGCAGCATCTTGAGCACGTCCAGATGCCCGCCATCCGCGGCCCAGTGGAGGCTGGTATTGCCGCTCTTGTCCTTCACGTCCGGCGACGCGCCGGCATCGAGGAGCAGCTTGGCGATATCGGGATAGCCCTGCGCCGCCGCGTAGCTCAGCGCCGTCCGGCCTCCGGAGTCCTGGAAATCGGGATTGACGCCCTTGGTGAGGAAGACCTTCACGTCCGCGATCTTGTTGGACATGGCCGCGGTCGCGATCGTGTAGTACTCGCTGTTGAAAGTATCGGTTAGGCCCGCGAAGGCCCGATGCGAGGCGAGCGCCGCAGTGGAGAGCCCGAGCAAAATGAGCCGGCGCTTCATGGCCGCGCGGCCTCCGCCGCCTGCGGCATGCCGGTTTCGAGCTCCCGCGCGAGCCAGGCGACCGCATCCTCGACGCTGTCGACGCGCGGGCCGGGCTCCGGCTTCGGCCGGCGCAGCATGATCACGGGCAGGCTCGATTGGCGCGCCGCGATCAGCTTCGCCTCGGTGGCGCTGCCGCCGCTCGCCTTGGCGACGAGGATGTCGATGCGATGGCGGCGCAGCAGCAGCGCCTCCTCCGCAAGCGCGAAGGGGCCGCGCCCGAGTACGATCTCGTAGGAGGCGAGCGGCAGCGGCGCCTGCGGCGGGTCGATGAGGCGGACGATGAAATGCACGCGGGCCGCCCGCGCGAAGGCCGCGAGGTCGCCCGCGCCGACCGTGAGGAAGCAGCGCCGGCCGAGCCGCTCCACCGCCGAGGCGGCGTCCTCGAGCGTCTCCACCTCGATCCAGCGGTCGAGCGGATGTCGGCGCCAAGGCGGCCGCTCCAGCACGAGCCGCGGCACACCGGCGGCTTCGGCGGCAAGCCGCGCATGCCGGGCGATGCGGTCGGCGAAGGGATGGGTCGCGTCGATCAGCAGGTCGATCCCGGCGGATTTCAGATAGTCCGCGAGCCCATCGGCGCCGCCGAAGCCGCCGATGCGCACCTCGCCCGCGAGCGGGCCCGGATGCTCCGTGCGTCCCGCAAGGGAGGTGATCGCGGTGAGGCTCGCGCCGAAGCGCTGCGGTACCGCGCGCGCGAGCGCCGCCGCCTCGGCGGTCCCGCCGAGAATCAACAGCCGTCGCGGCATTCGAGGCCGGCGTTCGAGCATCGCTCCTCCCTGCCGGCGATTTTCCGTCAAATGCCCCCACGGATTCAACGGGGACGTGAGCGCTCCGACTCGATGATTATTCAATCCCAGTGCGCGCCAGCAAATTCCCGCTACGGTCGAAAACCGCGACCTCGACCTCGATGCCGCCCGCGAGCGTCGCCAGCGCCCCTTCCCGCGCGCGCTCCGCGATCGCCCGCGCGAGGCGGGCGCGGAGATCGGCGTCGAGCGCGGCCATGATCTCGCTCATGCCGGCAGCCTCGCGCGCGAGCGCGAGGACGGGCGCGGGCGCGCCGATCTCGCGGAGCAATGCCGCGAGCGCTTCTCCATCGACGCGGCTCCGCGCGGAATGAAGATCGAGCTCTCCCTGCGCGAGCTTCACGAGCTTGCCGGGCCCGCCGGCGATGGTGAGTCGCGGCACGGGGTGGCGGCGGAGATATTTGAGCACCGCGCCCGCGAAATCGCCCATGTCGATGAGCGCCACCTCGGGCAAGCCGTGGAGACGCTGCACCGCCTGCTCGGAGGTACGCCCGGTCGATGCCGCAACGTGCTCGATCCCGGCCGCGCGAGCGACGTCGATGCCGCGATGGATCGAATGGATCCAGGAGGAGCAGGAATAGGGGATCACGACGCCGGTGGTGCCGAGGATGGAGAGACCGCCGACGATCCCGAGGCGGCCGTTGAGCGTCTTCGCCGCGAGCGCCACGCCGCCGGGGATCGAGAGCGTCACCTCGAGATCGACCGGCGCGGGCTTTCCCGCGGCCTCGGCCGCTGCGCCCAAAGCCGCGCGGATCATCGCGCGCGGGCCCGGGTTGATCGCGGGCTCGCCGACCGCAAGCGGAAGCCCCGGCCGCGTCACCCTCCCCACGCCTTCGCCCGCACGGAAGACGAGGCCGCTGCCGGGCGTTCCCAGCTTCACCTCCGCGATCACGAGGGCGCCGTGGGTCACGTCGGGATCGTCGCCGGCGTCCTTGGTGACGCCCACTCGCGCCCAGCCCGAGCCGCTCTCCCGCAGCGCCAGGGGGAAGCTCGGCGTACCGCCGCCCGGGAGCCGGATCGAAACGGGGTCGGGAAAGCGCCCCGCGAGCAGCGCCTCGAGCGCCGCGCGCGACGCCGCCGCCGCGCAAGCGCCGGTGGTCCAGCCGCGGCGCAACGGCCGCTCCGGTGCTGAGGACATGGCCGCATTCTAGGGAGCGCAACCCCCGCTGACTACCGATAGGAGGGGGCGGCGGTGTAGGCTGGGTCATGACCGACTTCGGCCTGCACCTCCCCGCTTTCTCCCCAGGATCGGTGTGGCTCGTGGGAGCGGGGCCGGGCGATCCGGGGCTGCTCTCGCTTCTGGCGCTGCATGCGCTCCGCCATGCAGATGCGGTGGTCTACGACGCGCTGGTGGATGCGCGCATCCTGAAGCTCGCGCGCTCGGAGGCAGGCCTCGTCTATGCGGGGAAACGCGGCGGCAAGCCCTCGCCGCAGCAGCCGGACATCACGCTCCGCCTCATTGCGCTCGCGCGGGAGGGAAAGCGCGTGCTGCGCCTCAAGGGCGGCGACCCCTTCGTCTTCGGGCGCGGCGGAGAGGAGGCGCTGGCGCTCGCGGCCGCGGGGATTCCCTTCCGTGTCGTCCCCGGCATCACCGCGGGCGTGGGCGGCCTCGCTTATGCCGGCATCCCCACGACGCATCGCGACACCAATTCCGCCGTCGCCTTCGTCACGGGACACGCGAGCGACGGCGAAGTGCCGGACGGGCTCGATTGGGCGGCGCTCGCGCGCGTGCCCGTCCTGGTGCTCTACATGGCGCTGAAGCATCTGAAGCCGATCGCGGAGCGCCTCATCGCGGCGGGCCGCAGCGCCGACGATCCCGTGGCGATCGTCGCAAAGGCGACGACGCCGGAGCAGCGCGTCGTCGAGACCACCCTCGCCCGCGCTGCGGCCGACGCGGCGGCAGAGCGTCTCGAGCCGCCGGCGCTCGTTGCGATCGGCGAGGTGGTGCGGCTGCGTGCGCAGCTCGATTGGCTCGGCGGCCGCACATGACTCCGGCCGCGCGAAGGGGCCTCCTCGGATTCATCTTGGGGCTCGCGGTTCTCGTGGCGGCGCTCGCCTACCTCTATTGGCCTTGGCTCGCGGGCGGCGGGGGCAGCGAGCTAGTGGCGCCGATCGACGTCGGCGGGCCCTTCGCGCTCACGGACCAGAACGGCGTGCTCCGACGCTCGGAGGAATTCCGCGGCAAGCTGATGCTCGTTTATTTCGGCTACACTTTCTGCCCCGACGCCTGTCCGACGGCGCTCCAGGACATGACGCAGGCGCTCGACCTGCTGGGAGCGAAAGCGGATGACGTGCAGCCGATCTTCATCACCATCGACCCCGAGCGCGACACGGCGGCGCAGATGAAGCTCTACGCCGGCAATTTCCACCCGCGCCTCATCGCGCTCACGGGCACGCCGGACGAGATCGCCGCGGCCGCGCGCGCCTATCGCGTCTTCTATCGCAAAGTGACCGGCGGCAACGCCACCGAGTACCTCATGGACCACTCCGGCCTCATCTATCTGATGGGCCGCGACGGCCGCTACATCAGCCATTTTCGCCCGGGCGCAACGCCCCAGGAGATGGCGGCGGCGATCGCGGCGCATCTCTGATGCCCCGCCGATGAGCCGCGGCCTCATCGTCGCGAGCCCGCATTCCGGCAGCGGTAAGACCGTGCTCACGCTGGCGCTCCTGCGCGCGCTGAGGCGGCGCGGCCTCCGCGTCGTCTCGGCCAAGGCAGGACCCGATTTCATCGACCCCGCCTTTCATGCGGCGGCGTCGGGCGCGTCCTGCCGCAATCTCGATTGCTGGGCGATGCGGCCCGTGCTGCTGCAGGCGATCGTGCGCCGGCTTGCGTCGGCGGGCGAGCTCATCCTCTGCGAGGGCGTGATGGGCCTCTTCGACGGCGTGGGAGCCGGCGAGAGGGGCTCGACCGCGGAGCTCGCGGAGCGTCTCGGCTGGCCCGTCCTGCTCGCGGTCGATGCGGCCCGGCAGGCGGCATCGGTCGCGGCGCTTCTCGAAGGCTTCGTCCGCCACCGGCCGAACGTCAAGATAGCCGGCGTCGTCTTCAACCGCGTGGCTTCGACGCGGCACGCCGAGATTCTCGAGGCGGCGGCGCGGGCGGCGTTGCCGGAGCTCGCGGTGCTCGGCGCCGTTCCGCGCGATCCCTCCTTGGCGCTGCCGGAGCGGCACCTCGGGCTAGTGCAGGCGGGCGAGCATCCGGAGCTCGAGGCGTTCCTGGACCGTGCGGCCGAGATCGTCGGCATGCATTGCGATCTCGCAGCGCTCGTCGCGCTGGCGGAGCCGCTGCGGCTCGACGGCGGGAGGGAGGCGCCCGACCCGCTCCCGCCCTTGGGCCAGCGCATCGCCGTCGCGGAGGATCGTGCTTTCGCCTTCGCCTATCCCGCGGTCATCGAGGGCTGGCGCGCGGCGGGCGCGGAGATCGCGCCCTTCTCGCCGCTTGCGGACGAGGCGCCCGATCCCGCCGCCGATGCGGTCTATCTCCCCGGCGGCTATCCCGAGCTGCATGCGAGGCGGCTCGCCGCGAATGCCCGCTTCCTCGCGGGGCTCCGCGAGCGCGCGGCGAAGGGAGTGGCGATCTACGGGGAATGCGGCGGCTACATGGTGCTGGGGCGCGGCCTCGTCGATGCCGAGGGCGTGCGGCACGCGATGGCGGGGCTGCTGCCGGTCACGACGAGCTTCGCCACGCCGCGGCGGCATCTCGGATACCGCGAGGCCGTGCTCGCGGCGGAGACGCCGCTCGGCGCGGCCGGCGCGCGCTTCCGCGGGCACGAGTTTCATTACGCCGGGATCGTCGAGGCGGAGGGAATGCCCCTCTTCCGCGTGCAGGACGGCGGCGGCAGCGATCTCGGCGCCATGGGATCCGTCGCGGGGAGCGTGATGGGGTCGTTCCTGCACCTCATCGACCGCGTGGAATTGCCCGCAAGGATCGGATAGCGGGCGATGGCGCGGCGTCCTATCTCTCGTCCCATGAGCGAACAGACCAACACCGCCCCCCATGAGGATCCCCGCTGGATTGCGGTGACCTCGCGCGATCCCGCCGCCGACGGCAAATTCGTCTACGCCGTCAAAACCACCGGCGTCTATTGCCGGCCCTCCTGCGCGAGCCGGCCGGCGAAGCGGCAGAACGTGGTGTTCTACCGCGCGCCCGAGGCCGCGGAGGCCGCGGGCTATCGTGCCTGCAAGCGCTGCCGCCCGAAGGCCGCCGCCTCCGACGATCCCGCGCTCCAGCGCGTGCGGCGCGCCTGCGCCGCGATCGACCGGGCGCTCGAGGAAGGCGAGAGCGGGCCGCCTGCGCTCTCGCCCCTCGCGCGTGCGGTGGGGACGAGCCCGCACCATCTGCTGCGCCTCTTCCAGCGCCATCTCGGCATCACGCCCAAGGAATACGCGGACGCGCGGCGGCTCGAGCTGGTGAAGCGGCACCTCAAATCCGGCGACGGCGTCGCGGGCGCGCTCTACGCCGCGGGCTACGGCTCGCCCTCGCGGCTCTACGAGCGCGCGGATGCGCAGTTGGGCATGACGCCCGCGACCTACCGCCGCGACGGCAAGGGCGCCGTCATCGACTTCACCACCGTGCGCGCGCCGCTGGGCCGCCTGCTGGTGGCGGCGACGGAGCGCGGGCTTGCGGCGGTGAGTCTCGGCGCGGACGACGCACGGCTCGAGGGGGCGCTTCGCACGGAATATCCGGCGGCGGAAATCCGCCGCGCGGACGCACGGCTCAAGCCCTGGGTCGCGCAAATCCTGGAGCATCTCGCGGGCGAGCGGCCGAGCCTAGCGCTGCCGCTCGACTTGCAGGCGACGGCCTTCCAGTGGCGCGTCTGGCGCGCGCTGCAGCAGATCCCCTACGGCAGCACCGCGACCTACGGCGAGATCGCCGCTGCGATCGGCGCCCCGCGCGCGGCCCGCGCCGTCGCGCGCGCCTGCGCCAGCAATCGCGTCGGCATCGTCATCCCCTGCCACCGCGTCCTCCGCGAGGACGGCGAGCTCGGCGGCTACCGCTGGGGTGTCGAGCGGAAGGAGAAGCTGCTCGCGACGGAAAGGGCGAAGGCGCGAAGAGCGAGCTGATCCCACTACCCTCACCCTCCCGTCGCTACGCGACGGGCCCCAACCCTCTCCCACCTTCGGTGGGAGAGGGAGTTTTTTTGTCCCTCTCCCGCTATGCGGGAGAGGGTTGGGGCCCATGGCGAAGCCATGGGAGGGTGAGGGCAGATGCTATTTCTCGGTCTCGACCAGCCCTTTCACGAACCAGCGCTGCATCGCGAGCACCACGATCACCGGCGGGATCATCGCGAGGACGGCCGTCGCCATGATGAGGTTCCAGCTCGGCGCCACGTCGACGGCGTTCACCATGCGCGAGATCGACATGACCACGGTGTAATAGCTCTGCTTCGTCGTCACCATCAGCGGCCAGAGATACTGGTTCCACCCGTAGATGAACTGGATCACGAAGAGCGCCGCGATCGAATTGCGCGAGAGCGGCAGCAGGATGTGCCAGAGGAAGCGGAGCGGCCCCGCCCCGTCGATCCGCGCGGCCTCGGCGAGCTCCGCCGGTACGGTCAGGAAGAACTGGCGGAAGAGGAAAGTCGCGGTCGCCGAGGCAATCAAGGGAATGATCAGCCCCGCGTAGCTGTCGAGGAGGTGCAGGTCGGCCACGACCTGATAGGTCGGCTGTATCCGCACCTCCACCGGCAGCATCAACGTGACGAAGATGAGCCAGAAGCAGGTCATGCGGAGCGGGAAGCGGAAATAGACGATGGCGTAGGCCGCAATGATCGAGATCGCGATCTTGCCGATGCAGATGCCGAGCGCCATCACGAGGCTGTTCAGGAGCATGACGGAAGCGGGCGGCATCCCCGCGGTGCCGACGCCCGCATTGAGGACGGCCGAGTAGTTCGCGAGCGCCTGATCTCCCGGCAGCAGCGGCAAGCGCCCCTGCAGCAGCACCGGCAGCGGATGGGTCGATGCCACGAGCGCCACGTAGAGCGGGAAGCAAACCGCGGCGACGCCGAGGATCAGCGTCAGATGCGCCGTGAGAGTGAACCAGGAGCGTCTTTCGACCATCGGCGCGCCCCTAGTAATGCACCCGGCGCTCGATCCAGCGGAATTGCACCACCGTGAGCGCGATCACGATCGCCATCAGGATCACCGACTGCGCCCCGGCGCTGCCGGGATCGGCGCTGCGGAAGCCGTCGGTGTAGACCTTGTAGACGAGGATGTCCGTCGCCATCGCGGGGCCGCCCTTGGTCAGCACGTCGATGATCCCGAAGGTGCCGAAGAAGGCGTAGACGACGTTGATCGTGAGGAGGAAGAAGCCAGTGGGCGAGAGCAGCGGGAAGACGACGCTCCAGAACCGCCGCGCCGGCCCCGCCCCGTCGAGCGCCGCCGCCTCGATGAGCGACTTCGGCACCGATTGCAGCCCCGCGAGGAAGAAGATGAAGTTATAGCTGAGCTGATTCCAGCAAGCCGCAATCACCACCAGCAGCAAGGCCTGGTCGCCGTCGGCGAGATAGTTCCAGCGGATGCCGAGAAAGCGCAGCGCCTGCGCGACCTCGCCGATCGAGGGATCGAAGAGGAAGCCCCAGAGCGCCGCCGCCACCGCCGGCGCCACCGCATAGGGCCAGATCAGCAGCGTCTTGTAGGCGG
>DATKNV010000239.1:0-10572 GCA_035541215.1 Allostellaceae bacterium
CACGCTCTTCGCGATATCCAAGCCGATCGTCACTGTGTAACCTTCCATTGGACGGCTCCTGTCTTTGGGGTGCTCTCAAGCAACCCCGTTTTGGCACTTCGATGCCGTTCGACAAGGGCCGTCCACCCCATCTCTGCGCGAATCTTCCTACAGCGGTCGCCGCTGCGCCAATGCCGCCGACAGCGTCCCCTCATCGAGATAATCGAGCTCGCCCCCCACCGGCACCCCGTGCGCAAGCCGGGTGACCGTAACGCCCCGCCCCGCCAACCGGTCCGTGATGTAATGCGCCGTCGTCTGACCCTCTACCGTCGCATTCACGGCGAGGATCACCTCCTTCACCTCGCCCGAGCCCGCGCGGGCCGCGAGCGCGTCGATCCGGAGATCCTCGGGGCCGACGCCTTCGAGCGCAGAGAGCGTGCCGCCGAGGACGTGATAGCGGCCGCGGAAGGCGCCCGCGCGCTCGATCGCCCAGAGATCGGCCACGTCCTCGACCACGCAGAGGACGGAGGGATCGCGCCGGGGGTCGCGGCAGAGCGCGCAGGGATCCTCGGTGTCGAGGTTGCCGCAGATCGAGCATGCCTTGACCCGCTCCACCGCCGCCTGCATCGCCTCCGCGAGCGGCAGCATCAGCGTCTCCCGCCGCTTCAGCAAAAAGAGCGCCGCCCGCCGCGCCGAGCGAGGGCCCAGTCCCGGCAGCTTCGCAAGGAGTGAAATGAGGGCGTCGAGGGACATATTTAAGAGAGCTGTCAGCCGTCAGCTATCAGCTGTCAGCCGAGCGCGGATGCGAAGCTGACGAGGAATGATTGGGGACTGCCGGTGAACGCATATCGAAATGACCACTCAAAAAGCTGATAACTGACGGCTGATGGCTGATAGCTGACAGCTCCCTCAAAACGGCAGCTTCATCCCCGGCGGGAGCTGCAATCCGCCGGTGAGCTTGCTCATCTCTTCCGAGACCATGGCGTCGACGCGCTGGCGGGCGTCGTTGACGGCCGCGACGACGAGGTCCTCGATCACCTCGACCTCCTCGGGCTTGACGAGGGAGGGATCGATCTTGATGCGGCGGAGCTGGCCCTTGCCCGTGAGCGTCGCCTGGACGAGGCCGCCGCCCGATTGTCCCGTGACCTCGGTCTGGTCGAGCCGGGCCTGCAGCTCCGCCATGCGCGCCTGCATCTGCTGCGCCTGCTTCATCATCTGGCTGAGATTTTTCATGACTCCTCGTCGGCTTCGCCGGGTTCATCGCCCTCCGGCGTCTCGCGGGCGATCTCGCGGACGGCCTCGATGCGGGCGCCGGGGAAAGACTCGAGCACCGCGCGCACCAGCGGATCGGCGGCGGCCTCGTGACGCAAGCCCTCGTCGCGCGCCGCCGCCTGCTCGCGCAAGGTGGGCTCGCCCTCGCCTTGCGAGATGCTCACGACCCAGCGCTCGCCGGTCCAGTCGCCGAGGAGCTTGCCGAGCCGGTTCGCGAGGTCGCGCGGCGCGCCCTCGGTCGGCCTGAGCTCGATCCGGCCGGGCTCGAAGCGCACGAGATGCACGTTCGCGAAGAGATGCGAGCGCAGCACCGCCTCGCGCTTCCGGTCGAAGAGCTCGATCACCTCGGCGAAACTCTGCGGCATCGGCACGAGGCCGGGCGCCGCCGGTGCCGCAGCGGGTTCCGCCGCCAGCGCCATCCGAGGCGCGCCCGCGGGACCGGAATCGCCGGCGAGGCTACGCCGCGAGACCGCGCCGCCGTTACCGGCGGGCGGCAGCGAGGGCGCGGCATTCCCCGTGCTCATGCCCATGGGCGGGCGCGGTGCCTGCGCTCCCGCATCGCCCGAGAGCGCCTTCACGAGGTCGGCGGGCGCCGGGAGATCGGCGACGTAGGCGAGCCGCACCAGCACCATCTCCGCCGCCTGCAGCGGCGAGGGCGCGGTCTGCGTCTCCGAGAGCCCCTTGAGGAGCATCTGCCAGGCGCGCGTCAGCACGGGCACCGAGAGCTTCTCCGCGAGCGGGAGGCCGCGCTTGCGCTCGCCCTCGACGGCGGGATCGCCCTCGCCCGCGCTCGGCGTGAGCTTCAGGCGCATCAGGAAATGCACGAGGTCGAGCATGTCCTGCACGACCATCACGGGGTCCGCGCCGCCGTCGTAAAGCGAGGCGAGCTGGCCGAGCGCGCCCGCGGCATCGCCCTTGAGCACGGTCTCCAGGAGATCGAGCATCAGCCCCTTGTCCGCGATCCCCAGCATGTCGCGGACGGCCGCCTCGGAAATGGCGCCGCCTGCGGAGAGCGCGATCGCCTGGTCGAGGAGCGAGAGCCCGTCGCGGACGGAGCCGTCGGCCGCGCGCGCGACGAGCCCGATCGCGGCGGGCTCCGCGCTCACCTTCTCGGCCGCGAGGATCTTCGCGTAATGCGCCTCGAGCAGCTCCACCGGCACGCGGCGCAGCGAGAAGCGCTGGCAGCGCGAGAGCACGGTCACGGGCACCTTGTGGATCTCCGTCGTCGCGAAGATGAACTTCACGTCCGGCGGCGGCTCCTCCAGCGTCTTCAGGAGCGCGTTGAAGGCCTGCTTCGAGAGCATGTGCACTTCGTCGATGATGTAGATCTTGTAGCGCGCGGCGACGGGCTTGTAGCGCACGCCGTCGGTCAATTCGCGGATGTCGTCGACGCCGGTGCGCGAGGCCGCGTCCATCTCGAGGACGTCGACGTGGCGGTCCTCGGCGATGGCGCGGCAGGGCTCGCATTGGCCGCAGGGATTGATGGTGGGGCCGCCCTTGCCATCGGGACCGACGCAATTGAGGGCGCGCGCGAGGATGCGCGCGGTCGTGGTCTTGCCGACGCCGCGCACGCCCGTGAGGATGAAGGCGTGCGCGATGCGGCCGGTCGCAACGGCGTTGGTGAGAGTGCGCACCATCGCCTCCTGCCCGATCAGCTCGCCGAAATCGGCGGGCCGGTACTTGCGGGCGAGCACGCGATAAGCGCCCTCGGCTTTGACCATCTCGCTGTCGCTCATCGAGGCGTGCCCGGGGATTGCGGCGCGGCGGTGGGAGGCTGGACAAGCGACCCGAGCGGAAACTCGTTACGGCTGCTTCCTTCCGGACCTGACCGGGTTGGCGAGGCGCCCGTCCGCCGCCAACCTCCCGGAGCCACTATATCAGGCCGGAGGCGGCCCGGGGCAAGACCCGCGGCCTTGCCCTCCGAAGCCGCCCCGTGCGAGGGTCCCGAGCCATGAGACCCCCGAATTTCTACGCCGCCAACGGCCTCGACCGCGCGGGCCACCGCCGCCGCGATCCCGCCTGGCTCGCCGAGCGCTTGACCCATCCCGAGAGCCGATTCGTGCCGGTCTGGCGCAGCCAGAGCCTCATCGCGGGCCTTGCCGGCGGGGCGCCCGAGGCGGTGCTGCTGCGACGCGAGGCCCTCGTCGCCGTCGAAGGCGAGCCGATCCTCCTGGGGTTGCGCGAGGAGCGCGCCTATTTCGCGCTCGACCTTTCCGCGCGCGAGGCGCCGCTCGAGGCGATCCCGGCGCTCAAGGAGGCGCCCATCGAGTTCACCGACCTCCGCCGCGTGGGGCCGCTGCTCGCGCGGCCGGACGGCGCGCTCCTGGCCTATGCGCGGGGGATCGTGCATTGGCACGGGCGGCACCGCTTCTGCGGCGTCTGCGGCAGCCCCACCCGGAGCGAGGAAGGCGGCCACGTCCGCCGCTGCACGAATGCCGCCTGCAATTCCCAGCATTTCCCGCGCACCGATCCCGCCGTCATCATGCTCGTCACCGACGGCGAGCGCGCGCTCCTGGGCCGGCAGAAGATTTGGCCCAAAGGCCAGCATTCGACGCTCGCGGGCTTCGTCGAGCCCGGCGAGAGCCTCGAGGAGGCGGTCGCGCGCGAGGTCCAGGAGGAGACCGGCATCGTCGTCGAGGACGTGACCTACCACTCCTCGCAGCCCTGGCCGTTCCCCTCCTCGATCATGCTGGGCTTCACCGCGCGCGCGACGACGACGGAGATCGATCTCGACCCGGAGGAGCTCGAATCCGCGCGCTGGTTCGACCGCGCCTACATCCTCGCCCATCCCGAGGACGACGAGTTTCGCCTGCCGCGCCGCGACTCGATCGCGCGGCGCCTCATCGAGGATTGGCTGAAGCGCTGAGCCACTGATGGAGGGATCGCGATGCTCTTCATGGTGATCGAGACGTTCCGCAATCAGGACGCGAAGGCGGTCTATCGGCGCTTCAAGGAGAAGGGCCGCATGACGCCGGAGGGTCTCACCTTCGTCGAGAGCTGGGTCTCAGCCGACCTCGACCGCTGCTTCCAGATCATGGAATGCAGCGACGTAACCCTGCTGCAGCGCTGGGCCGCAGAATGGTCGGACCTGATCCACTTCGAGATCGTCCCCGTGACGCACGGCAAAGCCACCGCCGCCGCGCTCGCCGAGAGGCTTTGATAGGGCGGCACTAGAATAATCGCGCTGAGGGCGCGGAGAATTGAACCAATACGAATCTCCCGCGTCTTCTGCGCATCCTCCGCGCCCTCAGCGCGAAACAACTTCTTCTTTTTAGTTCAATCCACTTCCGCCTGGCTCGCGGCGTAGCGGAAGGGGTGGGCGGGGTAGACGCCGAGGATCTTGAGCTCGCGCGTGAAGAAGCGGAGCTCGTCGAGCGCGAGCTTCACGTTGCGGTCCTTGGGATGGCCCTCGATGTCCGAGTAGAACTGCGTCGCGGTGAAGCGGCCGCCGAGCATGTAGCTCTCGAGCTTCGTCATGTTGACGCCGTTGGTGGCGAAGCCGCCCATGGCCTTGTAGAGCGCCGCCGGCACGTTGCGCACGCGGAAGACGAAGGTCGTGATGACGGCGCCGCCGTCATGCGCGGCGACGCGCGGCGACTTCGAGACGATGAGGAAGCGCGTCGTGTTGTGCGCGGCGTCCTCGATGTCGCGCTTCAGCGACTCGAGGCCGTAGATCTCGCCCGCGAGCTCCGAGGCGATCGCGGCCTCGCTCAGATCGCGGCGGCGCGCGATCTCGGCCGCCGCGCCTGCCGTATCCGCCACCACGATCGGCTTGAGCTTCAGCGCGCGGATGAGCTTCCGGCATTGATTGAGCGCGTGGACGTGGCTGCGCACGGTCTTGATGGTCTTGAGGCTCGCCCCCTTGGGAGCCAGCAGGTGATGGTTCACGCGCTGGAAATGCTCGCCGATGATGTGGAGGCCCGACTCCGGCATCAGGTGATGGATGTCGGCGACGCGGCCCGCGACCGAGTTCTCGATCGGGAGCATGCCGAGCCGCGCGCGCCCCTCGCGCACCGCCTCGATCGCGTCCTCGAAATTCGTGCAGGGAAGAGTCGCGAGCTTCGGGAAGACCTCGCGGCAAGCGAGGTCGGAATAGGCGCCGGGCTGTCCCTGGAACGCGATGGTGCTGGCGGGCGAGCGGCGCATGGCCTTCCGTTTCGTGCGAGAAGTCACTGGGGACGCGCGAGAATCTCGCGCGCTCGGGCGAGGTCGGCGGGAGTATCGACACCGAGCGGAAGGGTGTCAACGAGCGCCACGTCGATGCGCATGCCCGCCTCGAGCGCGCGGAGCTGCTCCAGGCTCTCGCGCCGCTCCAGCACGCCCGGCGGCAGCGCGACGAAGCGCTCGAGCGCCGCGCGGCGATAGGTGTAGAGGCCGATGTGGTGGTAGTGCGGGCCCGTCCCCGAGGGGATGACGGCGCGGCTGAAATAAAGCGCGCGCGCCACGCGCCGTCCTTTCGGAAATGCCACCGCAATCTTGACCACGCTCGGCGCCGCGCGCTCGTCGGGATCCAGGATCTCCGTCGCGAGCGTGCCGATGTCGACGCCCTCCTCGCCGAGCGGCTCGAGCGCCGCGGGGATCATCGCGGGGGCGATGGTCGGGAGGTCGCCTTGGAGGCAGACCACGGCATCGTGCTTGCGCCCGGGGTCGAGTCCCGCAAGCGCCGCCGCGATCCGGTCGGAGCCAGAGGGGAGCCCGGGATCGGTCATGACCGCGCGGCCCCCGGCGCGCTCGACCGCCTCCGCGATCGCGGCCTCGGCGCAAGCGACCACCACCGGCCCCACCGCCGCCTCCATGCCGCGGCGCCAGACATGCACGATCATGGGCTCGCCGTGGATGTCCGCGAGCGGCTTCCCAGGCAGCCTCGTCGAGGCCATCCGGCAGGGGATGAGAACGATGGGATTCCGGGGCTTTGCACTCACTCGCGCTCAACTCCTTGCGGCGCCGGGACGATTGCGGCGTTATGCCGCACGGGAAGGGCGGCGCAACGGGCATCTCCGTCCCATTTCGCTGAGGCGCATCAATCACATTTCGTTTGAGTTGTCAGCGAAAATTCGGTTTCTTCCTGTCGGCGCCGGGCCCGCCCCGGGACGCCGAGGGAAAGCCGTTCTGCTCACCGTCGAGGGATCGCCTGATGTCGTCGATCGAGATCAACAAGGTCGTGGCCTCGGTGCTGCTCGCACTGATCGTCGCCTGGGTTTCCGGACTGCTCGCGAGCAAGCTCATCGAGCCGAAATTCCCCGGGAAGGTCGCGGTGACCGTCGCGAACGTGCCGGCCGAATCGGGCGGCGGCCAAGCGGCCGCGCCCGCGGCGGAGAAGGGGCCCGAGCCGATCGGGCCGCTGCTCGCCTCCGCCAGCGTCGATGCCGGCAAGAACGTCGCGAAGAAGTGCGTCGCCTGCCACACCTTCGACAAGGGCGGGCGCAACGGCGTCGGCCCCAATCTCTGGGGCGTCGTCGGCGACGAGGTCGCGCACGAGCGCGGCGGCTATGCCTTCTCGAACGCGCTGAAGCAGAAGGGCGGCACCTGGACTGCGGACAACCTCAACGAGTGGCTCTGGAAGCCGCAGGCCTTCGCCAAGGGCACCAAGATGACCTTCGCGGGTCTCCCCAGCGCCAAGGAGCGCGCGGACATCGTCGCCTATCTGAACTCGCTCTCGGATTCGCCGAAGCCGCTCTCGAGCCCCTGACATCCGGAGCCGCCGGGGAGGCCGCATGAGCGGAGCGATCGACCCCGGCCTCCTCGCCTTCGCCAGCGAGCTCGCGGACACTGCGGGCGCGATCCTCCGCCGCTACTTCCGCCAGGGCGTCGCGGTCGACGACAAGGCCGATCTGAGCCCCGTCACCATCGCCGACCGCGAGGCGGAGGCGGCGCTCCGCGCGGCGATCGAGCGGAGATATCCCGCGGACGGCATCCTCGGCGAGGAGCACGGCGCGATCCGGCTCGAGGCGCGGCGCGTCTGGGTGCTCGATCCCATCGACGGCACCAAATCCTTCATCAGCGGCGTGCCGCTCTTCGGCACGCTGATCGCGCTCGTCGAGGCGGGCGAGCCCGTGCTCGGCGTCATCGACCAGCCGGTCTCGCGCGAGCGCTGGCTCGGCGCGCGCGGCCACGCGACGACGCTCAACGGCGCCCCGATCCGCACCCGCGCCTGTCCCGCGCTCGCGTCGGCGACGCTTTACGCGACCTCGCCGGACATGTTCACGGGCGCGGAGACCGGCGCCTTCCAGCGTCTGCGAAGCGCGGTCAAGCTCGCGCGCTTCGGAGCCGATTGCTACGCCTACGGCCTCCTCGCCGCAGGCTTCATCGACGTGGTCGTGGAAGCGAGCCTCAAGCCCTACGACTTTCTCGCGATGGTGCCGGTGATCGAGGGTGCGGGCGGGCGCATCGTCGACTGGGAGGGCCGCAAGCTCGGCCTCGGCTCGGGCGGGCGCATCATCGCCTGCGGCGATCCCGCTCTCCTTCCGCGCGCCCGCGCGCTGCTCGCGGGCGGGGCCTGAGGGCAACAGCGGCCTGTCTCGGCCCTTCGATTTCAGTAAGATGGGCTCAAAGCCAGCCAAGGAGACCGCCATGCGTGCCATCCTCCTCGTCGCTGCGGCTCTCTTGGCCGCGAGCCCGCCAAGTTCCGCGACGGCTCAGGACGGCACGACCAAAAGCCACGGCCTCGCGCTCTATGGCGATCTCAAATACGGGCCGGACTTCGCGCATTTCGATTATACAAATCCGCAGGCGCCCAAGGGCGGCACGGTCCGCTACTCCGCGCTTGGCACCTATGACACGCTCAATCCATTTACTCTCAAGGGCGTCGGCGCCGCGGGCCTCGGGCTCTGTTTCGATACGCTGATGATGCAGTCTCTCGACGAGCCGGCCACGGCCTACGGACTGGTCGCGGAATCCGTGGAGATCCCTGCGGACCGGAGCTGGGTCACGTTCACCCTGCGCAAGGAAGCGCGGTTCAATGACGGCACGCCGGTCACGCCCGAGGACGTGATCTGGACGTTCGAGACCCTGAAGACGAAGGGACACCCGTTTTATCGCACCTATTACGCCGACGTGCTGAAAGCGGAAGCCGTCGGCGAGCGCGGGGTCAAATTCACCTTCCGCGGCAACGAGAATCGCGAGCTGCCGCAAATCGTGGGCGAGCTCCCGGTCCTATCGAAGGCGTACTGGTCGACGCGCGATTTCGAGAAGACCACTCTCGACGCGCCGCTCGGGAGCGGACCCTACAAGATCGAGACCGTCGATGCCGGCCGCTCCATCACCTATCGCCGCGTCGCCAACTATTGGGGCGCCGACCTCCCCGTCAATCGCGGCCGCTACAATTTCGACGCGATCCGCTACGACTATTACCGCGATGGGACGGTCGCGCTCGAAGCCTTCAAGGCCGGTGCTTACGACATCCGCACGGAGAACGTCGCCAAGAGCTGGGCGATCGGATACGACGGCCCCGCGCTTCGCGCGGGTCTCATAAAAAAGATCGAGATCCCGAACGGGCTGCCCTCGGGCATGCAAGGCTTCGGCTTCAACACGAGACGGCCGATCTTTGCCGACCGTCGCGTGCGCGAGGCGCTGGGATACGTCTTCGACTTCGAATGGACGAACAAGAACCTGTTTTACGGCGCCTATACGCGCACGCGCAGTTATTTCGACAATTCCGAGCTGGCCTCGACGGGATTGCCGAGTCCGGAGGAGATCAAGCTCCTGGAGCCCTTCCGCGACGAGTTGCCGCCGGAGGTCTTCACCAAGGTTTATGAGCCCCCGCACACCGACGGCTCCGGCAATATCCGCGACAATCTGCGAGCCGCGCTGAGCCTCCTGGAGGCGGCGGGATACTCGGTCAAGGACGAGAAGCTCGTCGACAAGACCGGCCAGCAAATGCAGTTCGAGATCCTGCTGGAGCAGCCGGAATTCGAGCGCATCGTGCTTCCCTTCACCGCGAACCTGCGGCGGCTCGGCATTGCCGCGCGGGTGCGGACGGTGGATCCCGCGCAATACGAGGAGCGGATGCGCAGCTTCGATTTCGACATCGCGGTCGTGGCGGTTCCGGAGTCGATGTCGCCCGGAAACGAGCAGCGCGATTTCTGGAGCTCCGCGAGTGCGGACATCCGCGGCGGGCGCAATCTCATGGGAGTGAAGAGCAAGGCGGTCGACCGTCTGGTCGATCTCATCATCGCAGCGCCGGATCGCGCGAGCCTGATCGCCCGCGCGCACGCGCTCGACCGCGCCCTGCTCTGGGGGTTCTACGTGATTCCCAATTGGCACATCAGCGCCTTCCGGATCGCCTATTGGGACAAGTTCGGCATGCCCGAGGTGGCGCCCAAATACGGGAGCAATCTCTCGAGCTGGTGGCTTGACGAGACCAAAGCCGCCGCGGTCGAGGCGAAGCGGCCCAGCCTCGGGAAATAGCGGCTCAGGTCCCAGACGCGAGACCGGACTCTCCGCCATGCTCGCATACATCATTCGTCGCCTGCTTCTGATCATTCCGACCCTGTTCGCGATCATGGTCGTGAACTTCGCGGTGATACAGGCGGCGCCCGGCGGGCCAGTGGATCAGCTGATCGCGCAGCTCGAGGGCCGTGCGCCCGGCGCCACCGCGCGCATCACGACCTCGGGCGGCGAGAGCGTCTCGCCTACGAGCAGCGCCGGAGGCGGCGAGAAATCCCGCGCCTCGCGCGGCCTCGACCCCGATCTCATCAAGCAGATCGAGAAGCTCTACGGCTTCGACAAGCCGCCGGTCGAGCGCTTCCTCATGATGATGCGCAGCTACGTCACCTTCGACTTCGGGCAGAGCTTCTTCCGCGACCGCAGCGTCATCGGACTCATCCGCGACAAGCTTCCGGTCTCGATCTCGCTCGGCCTCTGGACCACGCTCGTGACCTACCTGGTCTCGATTCCGCTCGGCATCCGCAAAGCCGTCAAGGACGGCAGCAGCTTCGACGTCTGGACCAGCGCCGCCATCATCACGGGCTATTCGATTCCGGGGTTTCTCTTCGCGGTGCTCCTCGTCGTGCTCTTTGCCGGCGGCAGCTATTGGAGCGTCTTTCCGCTGCGCGGTCTCACCTCCGAGACCTGGGCGAGCCTCGACTGGCCGCATCGCATCCTCGATTACTTCTGGCACATAACGCTGCCGATCGTCTCGCTCCTGATCGGAAGCTTCGCCAGTCTCACCATGCTCACCAAGAATTCGTTTCTGGAGGAGATCAACAAGCAATATGTCGTGACGGCGCGCGCCAAGGGCCTGTCGGAAAAGCGCGTGCTTTACGGCCACGTCTTTCGCAACGCCATGCTCATCGTCATCGCGGGATTCCCGGCCGCCTTCGT
>DATKNV010000240.1:0-20248 GCA_035541215.1 Allostellaceae bacterium
CGCGTCGATGCGCAATCGCTCGTCCTCGTGGGCGTGATCATCGCCGAGAGCGGCAGCGCCGCGCTCATCGCCCGCGCGAACCTGCCGGGCGCGCGCCGCGTCGCCGTCGGCGAGGAGATCGAGGGCTGGATCCTCGCGGAGATCGGTCCCGACCGCGTCGTGCTGCGCAGCGGCACCGCCCAGGCGGAGCTCCGGCTCAAGGACAGGAAGCCCGGCCAGGCGTCTCCGCGTCCCGCGGCGCCGGTGGCGCTGCCGCGGCCCTGAGCGCGGCCGTCAGCGCTCCGCAGCGGCCCCGTCGCCGCCGCCTTGCCGCCAGGAGAGGACGCGGTAGGGGCGGTCGGGATCGGCGGTGATGCCGATCACGGCACGGCGCTCGAAGGTGCTGCCGCGGGGCATTGCGGCAACCGCCGTCACCGCAGCCGCGACGAAGCTGCTGGGGCCGACATAGGCCTCGACGCCGGTGAGGCGCGGGAGCGCGCCGCCGCCACCCTCCGCCCGCGCCGCCAGCAGTTGCGCGACCTGCTGCGGATCGACGTCGGGCACCGCGAGCAAGACCGGCGCCGGGGCCGTGCGGGGATCGACGCGCGGGCTCCCGGAATAGACCGTGACGAAGGGGGCGAGGCGCTCGAAGGCCGCGCGCGAGACGCCGGGGATCGCCGCGAGCTCCTCGAGGGAGCGGAAGGGCTCCGCCATCGGGTCGTCCGAGGGGACGGAAGTGCCGCGCCGGCGCTCGGCATCGATCGCACGCCGCCGCGCCGTCACCGCCTCCGCGAGTGCCGCAGCGGAGGCGTCGTCGAGGCCGAGCGCTCCGATGAGGGCGGTTACGAATTCGGGCGCGGCCGCGTTGAGATCGACCTTCCCGGATTCGCTCTGGATTGCGACCGTGAGCTCGGCGCCGGCGTAGCGGAGGCGGCGGCGCCCGCCGTCGCGCGGCCAGGGACTCTCCGAGCTCGGATCGAGAAGCCCCGCCACCGCCAGCATCACCCCAGCCTCGGCGGCGGCGCGGGCGCGCGCCTCCTCCGCGAGGTTGCGCGCGCGCCGCGCCTCGCTCCTCGTCTCCGCGGCAAAGCCCGTCGCGAGCACGGCGGCGAGCGCCAGGACCCAGACCACCAGCAGGAGGGCGATACCGCGCTCACGGTCCCGGGGCTCGCGCGCGCGGTCCTCAGCGCACACGGATCGCGAGCGGGTCGAGGGCGTGCAGGCGGCCGCGAAGCTCCTCCGTGAGGGTCCGCGCCTCGGCGGCGTCGTGCACCACGCGGGGCGAGAGCAGGATCAGCAGCTCCGTGCGGTCGCGGCTGTCGTCGGTCGAGCCGAAGAGCGCGCCCAGCACTGGGATCCGCGCGAGGCCGGGAATGCCGTTCCGGCTGTCGGTACGGTTCTCGCGGATGAGGCCGCCCAATGCGATGGTCTCGCCGTCCTGCACCGTGACGGTGCTCTGGACGCGGCGCTGCTGGATCGTGGGCGCGTCGATGTTGGAGGTCGTGGTCTTCGTCACGTCGCTCACCTCCTGCACGATGTCGAGGGTGATGAGCCCGTTCGAATTGACCCGCGGCGAGACCCGGAGGATCACGCCGGTGTCGCGGTATTCCACGGTGTTGATGAGCGGCGCGCCCGGCACCAGCGTGCTCTGCGCCTGCTGGATCGGGATCGGCACCTGGTCTCCCACCTGCAGCGTCGCCACGTGATGGTCGAGGACCAGGATCTGCGGCGAGGAGATCACGTTGACGTTGGTGACGGCGCTCAGCGCGTTCAGCACGACGTTCACGTTGCTCTGCTTCAGCACGTAGTTGAAGCCCGGGAATACCGAGGCGATGACGCCGCTGTCGAGGTTCGAGAAGGTGGCGCTGCTGGTGCCGCCCTTGAGGAACCACTGCACGCCGTATTGCAGGTCGTGGTTGAGCGTCACCTCCGCGATCGTCGCCTCGATCAGCACTTGCAGCGGCACCACGTCGAGGCGCTTGATCGCCTCCTCGATCATCCGGTAGTCGCGCGGCCTCGCGAAGATGACGAGGGCGTTGTTCTTCTCGTCCGCGACGATGCGCGCGCGGGGCGGGGCGAGATCGTCGTCGCCGCGGCCCGCTTGCGGCAAGCCGTTGTCGCCTTGGGCCGGGGGCTGCGGCGATTGCGGCGCCGCCGGCTGATCCGCTTGCGGCTGTCCGAGCGGCGGCGGAGGCTGCTGCGGCGAGGGCGCGGCCGCCGTCTGGGGCGCTGGGCCCGGCTGCGAGCCGCTCCCGTTCTGGCCGAAGCCCGTCCCCGCGCTCGAGATCTGCAGCGGCGTCTGGCCCGGCGCCACGTCGGAATTGACGACGCGCACCTGGCCCGTCGAGAAGAGCTGCGAGAGCACGCGCGCCAAATCGGCGGCGCGGCTGTTCTGCACCCGGTACTCGAAGATCCGCGGCGTGTTCTCGTCGCCGCGGTCGAGCCGCTCGATCCAGCTCCCGGCCTGACGCAGGTAGGCCTGCTGCGGCGAGATCACGAGGATGGAGTTGATGCGCTCGAGCGGCACGAAGCGCAGCACGCCGCCGAGCGGCGCGCCGCTCCCGGAGCCGAAGACCGTGCCGAGGTCGCTGGCGATCGACTTCGCGGTCCCGTTCTGCAGCGGGAAGATGCCGAAGGACATGCCCTTGAGCCAGTCCACGTCGAAGGTCGCGATGAGCTCGGTGAGCGCGGCGATGTCGGCGCCGGTGCCGGAGACGATGAGCATGTTGCGGGCGGAATCGACCTGGATGCTCGCGCCCTTGGGCACGTAGGGCTCGAGCGTGTGCGCGAGTTCCGCCGCGGAGACGAATTGCAGCGGCAGCACCTGGACCGCGTAGCCCGCCTGCGGCCGGCCCGAGGCGGCGACGCGGGGCGCGCCCGCGCCGCGCGCGGCCTCGTCTAGGGGTACGAGGCGGTAGATGCCGTCGCGCTGCACCAAGGCGAAGCCGCTCGACCGCAAGACCTCGACCAAGGTCGGCAGCACGTCCTCGCGCCGCAGCGGGCGGCTCGTCTGCACCGTCACCGTCCCCTGCACGCGGGGATCGATCGAGAAGTTCATGTGCAGGACGTCGCCGATCACGGAGCGCACGACCTCGCGCACGTCGGCATCGACGAAGTTGAGGGTGATGTCGCCCTCGGGTCTGGCACCCGGCGCCGCGGGCTCCGTGGGCGTGCGCACGAAGACGCCGGTGCCGGGATAAAGGCGCGGCCGCGCGGTCGGCGCTTGGGTCTCCGGTGGAGAGGGCTCGGTACGAGGCGGCAGCGGCGCCGCGGCGTTTTGCGGCTGCGCCCCCTGTTGCGGCAGGTCCTCCGGTATGAGTCTCCCCTGCGTCAGCGACTGGCAACTCGTGAGCAATGCCAAGGCGAGCACGGCGGCGCCCCGCGCCGGCGAGCGAGCGAATGTGAGTAGCAGCTTCCCCTCCACACACGGACTGCGGGTCCGCGGGGCTCCCCCCGAGCAACGCGACCGGCCGCGCGCGCATCATGAATATAGCCCTAAGGAGGAACAATGCATTTTTCCTGCGATTTCCGGGCTCTCAGCAACACCACTGTCATCGAATTCCGGTCTATTACACGGTTCGGTCCCTCATGATTTTGCATGCAGTCGCGCCTCGCATTCCTTGAGCGCGAGGGCTGCCGTGCTATCGTGCGCGCGGGTTCGCGAGGCGCGGGGGCGGCGGATGGAGCGGGCGCTCAAGGTCTTCATCTCATCGCCGGAGGACGTGCGGCCGGAGCGCCTGATCGCGGAGCGCGTGGTGGAGCGGCTCGGGCGCGAGTTCGCCTATCACTTCCGCATCGAGCCCGTGCTCTGGGAGCGCGAGCCGCTGGTCGCGACCCATCACTTCCAGGAAAAGATCATCCCGCCGCACGAGACCGACATCGTGGTGGTGATCCTGTGGTCGCGGCTCGGCGTGACGCTTCCCGCCGACAAGTTCCCGGGCCCCATCAGCAAGAAGCCCGTCACCGGCACCGAGTGGGAATTCGAGGACGCCGTCGCCTCCTATAGGGAGCACCAGCTTCCGGACCTGCTCCTCTATCGGAAGCGCGCGCCCATCACCGCCTCGCTCGACGACGAGGCCGCGCTCGAGCTGCAGCGCACGCAGAAGCGGCTCGTCGACGAGTTCATGCGCCGATGGTTCCTGGACCAGGACGCCAAATCCTTCAGCGCGGCCTCGCGCGAGTTCGCGAGCACCGCGGAGTTCGAGGAGCTGCTGGAGACGCATCTGCGGGAGCTGCTGCGCCGGCACCTCAAGGCGGAGCCGATGGTCACGGGCATCCGCTGGACCAAGGAGCCGTTCCGCGGCCTGCTCTCCTTCGACTACGAGCACGCGCCCGTCTTCTTCGGCCGCACTCGCGCGCGGAACGAGCTGCGCGAGCTGCTCGCGCGCCAGGCCGGGCGGGGCTCCGCCTTCGTGCTGGTGATGGGGGCGAGCGGCTCCGGCAAGTCGAGCCTCGTCAAGGCGGGCCTGCTCCCGGACCTGATGCTGCCGGGGATGGTGGGGAAGGTGGCACTCTGCCGCTACGCAATCCTGCGGCCGAGCGATGCGGGAGAGAATCTCCTCAGCGGCCTCGCCCGCGCGCTCCTCTCGCCGACGGCGCTCCCGGAGCTCGAGGGGCTGCAATACGACGCGCGCGTGCTGGCGGAGCTGCTGCGGGGCGCGGCGGGTCAGGCCTTCCTGCCCCTCCGCCAGGGCCTCGCCAAGGCCGCGAGCGAGGCGAAGCTCCTACCGGGCGCCGAGGCGCGGCTCGTGCTAATCGTCGACCAGCTCGAGGAGCTCTTCACCCAGGAGAGGCTCGCGGCGGCCGAGCGCGACGGGTTCCTGCGCGCCCTCGACGGCCTCGCGCGCTCGGGGCTCGCCTGGGTGATCGCGACCATGCGCAGCGACTTCTTCGACCGTCTCGAGACGACCCCGGCGCTGGCCGCGCTCTCCGCGGGCGAGGCGCGCTATCTGCTGACGCCGCCCAGCGAGGCCGAGATCGGGCAGATCATCCGCCAGCCCGCGCGCGAGGCGGGGCTCCGCTTCGAGGTCGACGCCAACGGGCTGAGCCTCGACGAGAAGATCCGCGAGGCCGCCGCCAAGAACCCCTCGGCGCTGCCGCTCCTCTCCTTCCTGCTGGACCAGCTCTGGCAGCGCCGCACCGCCGAGGGCGTGCTCACCTTCGCGGCCTACGAGGGGGAGCTCGGCGGGCTCGAGGGCGCGCTGGGCCGCCGCGCGGAGGAGATTTTCCAGAAGCTGCTCGATGCCGCGAGGCCCGAGGCGCGGCCGGCGCTCGAGAGGGCGCTCACGGCGGTGCTGCACGCGCTGGTGACGGTGGGGCAGGGAGCGAAGGGCGCGGTCACCGCGCGGACGGCCTCGCTCCAGCGCTTTGCGCCCGGCACCTCCGAGCGCGCGGTGGTGGACGCGATGCTCGCGCCGGACGCGCGGCTGCTCGTCGTCGAGGGCGCCAATTCCGGAGCACAGATCCGGATCGCGCACGAGGCGCTCCTCACGCATTGGGAGCGCGCGCGCGAGCAGATCGCCGAGGATCGCCGCGACCTCCAGCTCCGCGCGCGGCTCGAGCAGGGTGCCGCGCTCTGGGAGGCGGCGGCACCCAAGGACAAGGAAAGCCTGCTGCTGCAGCACGGGCTCCCGCTCGCGGAGGGGGCGGAGCTGCTGGGGCGGCGGCCCGAGGCGCTCGCGGCGGAGGTGAGGGCATTCGTCGAGCAATCCGTGCGCGCCGGCCGCGCCCAGCGCGAGCGGAGGCTCCGCCGCGCCTGGGCGGTCGCGGCCATGACGGGCCTCCTCGCGGTGGCGGCGGCGGGCTTCGGCTGGTGGGGCTACCGGAACAGCCTCGTCGCGGAGCAGCGGCGCCAGGAGGCGGAGGCCCGGCGCGCGGACGCCGAGCGCAACTTCGACGCCGCGCTCGATGCCGCGAACTCGCTGGTGCTCGACGTGGCGCAGGGCCTGCGCACGCTCGGCCGCGCCTCGGTGCCCCAGACCCGCGCAATCCTCGGCCGCGCGGAGGCGATCTATGCCGAGCTCGTGAAGACCGCGCCCGAGAATCCGCAGCTCCAATTCCAGCGCGCGCAAATGCTGGTGGCGCTCTCCGACACCTACCAGGACCTCGGCGAGAGCGCCGAGGCGCTCGCGCGCGCGCGGCAGGCGCAGCAGATCATGGAGCGGCTCGCCGCCGCCGCACCGGAGGTCGAGGGCATCCTGAACCAGCTCTCGATCGCGCACGAGCGCGTCGGCGACGTCCTGGAAAGCCAGGGCGACCTCGCCGGCGCGACGGCGGAATACCGCGCGGCCCTCGAGCTCGACGAGCGTCTCGCCAAGAAGAGCCCCGACAACAAGGTCTGGCAGCGCGACGTCTCCGTGATGCGCAACAAGCTCGGCGACGCGCTGCTGGCGGCGGGGCAGCGCGAGGCGGCCTTGGCGGAATATCGCGCGGGTCTCGACATAGCGAAGCGCCTCGCCGAGGCGAAGCCCGAGGACGGCGAGGCGCAGCGCGATCTCTCGATCAGCGAGGTCATCGTCGGCGGCGTCCTCCTCGACCAGGGCGACGTGGCGGGCGCGCTCGCGCAGTTCGAGGCCGCGCTCGAGATCCGGAAGCGGCTGGTGCAGAAGGATCCCGACAACACGACCTGGCAGCGCGACCTCGCGGTGATCGAGGGGCGGCTCGGCGACGCCGCGGGCGAGCAGGGCGATCTCGCGGGTGCGCTCGCGCGGTATCGCGAGAGCCTGGCCGGGAGCGAGCGCGTGGCCGCCCGCGATCCCGGCAATGCCGGCTGGCAGCGCGATCTCTCCATCGCCCACAACCGCCTCGGCAACGCGCTTTGGGTGCAGGGCGATCTGCCGGGCGCGCTCGCGCAATTCCGGGCCGGCCTCGACATCATCGAGCGCCTCGCCGCGAAGGACCCCGGGAACGCCGGCTGGCAGCGCGACGTCGCGGTGAGCCACAACAGGGTCGGCGACGTCCTGCGTGCGCAGGGCGATCTCGCGGGCGCGCTCGCGGAATACCGGGCCGCGCTCGCGATCAGCGACCGCCTCGCCTCCGCCTCGCCCGAGAACACGACCTGGCAGCGCGACCTCGCGATCAGCCACGGCCGCGTCGGCGACGTGCTCAGGGATCAGCACGACTATCCCGCGGCGCTCTCCGAGTACCGCGCCGATCTCGCGATCATCGAGCGCCTCCTTGCGAGCGGCCGGGTGGACCCCTCCTCCCGGCGCGACGTGGCGCTGATGCAAAACCGGATCGGCGACGTGCTCCGCGTCCAAGGCGACAAGAAGGGCGCAGAGGCGGAATACCGCAAGAGCATCGAGGTGATGGAAGCGCTGCTCGCGGGCGAGAGCGGGAACCTGGGCTGGCTGCGCGATCTCTCGATCTCGCACAATCGGCTCGGCGGCGTGCTCGCGGATCTCGGCGATCTCCAGGGGGCCCTGAAGGAGCTCCGCGCCGGTCTCGAGCTCGCGCGCCGGCTCGCCGCCAGGGATCCATCCAATGCCCTCTGGCAACGCGACCTCATGTTCAGCTACGAGTTCGTGGGCGACGCGCTCCGCGACAGCGGCGACAAGGACGGCGCTCGCGACTCCTACCGCGCCGCTCTTGCGGTCATCGAAGGCCTGCTCGCGCAGAATCCCCAGAACGGCGAGTGGCAGCGCGACCGCGACGGCATCCGCGGCAGGCTCCAGGGGGTGGGGGAGTAGGGATGGCGCTCATCGAGATAGAAGGCGGCGCGATCGACGTCGCGAGCGAGGGGACGGGGCCCGATCTGGTGCTGCTGCACTCGCTGCTGATCGACCGCTCCGCCTTCGATCGCGTGTTGCCCGCGCTCGCGCGGAAGCGGCGCGTCCATCGCGTGGCTCTGCCGGGCTTCGACCGCTCGAGCGCGATGCCGGCGGGAGCGCCGGTCGAGGCCTATGCCGACCGGATCGCCGAGGCGCTCCGCGCGCTCCCGCTCGGCCCCGGGGCGGCGCTCGCGGGGAACGGCTTCGGCGGCTTCATTGCGGTGGCGCTGGCGGCCCGGCACGGGAGGCTCTTCGAGCGGCTCCTGGTGATCGACGCCGCCGCGGGATTCCCGGAGGCGGGGAAGGCGGCCTTTCGCGCGATGGCGGAGAAGGTGAGCGCGGGCGGCATGGCGGCGGTGGCGGAGATTGCGGCGCGCCGGGTCTTCCACGACGCCTATCTCAGGGCCCATCCGGAAGCGGTCGCGGAGCGGCGCGCGGTGCTGCAGCGCTTCGATCCCGCCTCCTTCGTTGGGGCCTGCCGGGCGCTCGAGCGGCTGGACCTCACTGCGGCATTATCGCGCATCGCCAATCCCACGCTGGTGCTCGTGGGCGAGCTCGATGCGGCGACGCCCGTGCCGCTCGCCCGCGCGCTCGCGGAGGGTATCGCCGGAGCCGACTTCGTCGTGCTCCCCGATTGCGGCCACTGCCCCCCGCTGGAGCAGCCGGAGGCGTTCCTGGCGGCCGTCGGCGGCTTCCTCGGCATCGGCGCTTGATGCTGCGCCGCGAGTCAATTTTGAGTCCTCGGCGATTCTGAAAATAAATTAATCCTCGCGCCACTCGCGCGCCACGATAGTTGCCCTACTCTATAGCGTCCGATCCCTTTCCGGAGTTTAGGAGCAACCATGATGCGTTCCGCGTTCACCCGTACCGCCGCGGCCCTGCTGTTGGGCTCGGTGCTCGCCTTGCCGCTGACGGCCACGGCCGCCACGACCAGCCAGGCGACCGCGCCCGCGGCCAAGTCGCTGCACCACAAGAAGGCCGCGTCCGCCTCCGCCCAGGTCAAGGCGGCGCAGACCGCGCTCAACAAGCAGGGTGCCAATCTCGCGGTCGACGGCCACATGGGCCCAAAGACCCGCGACGCCCTCAAGAGCTTCCAGACCGCCCACGGCCTCAAGGCCACGGGGAAGCTCGATAACCCGACCCAGGCCGCGCTCAAGGCGCTCTAGCCTAAGAGAAGCCGGGAGGAGCGGCAGCGCCGCTGTCCGCTCCTCCCGAGTAGCAGCCGCCCTCCGGCCTCGCTAGGATGCGCGCGCCTCCCGTCGCGGGAGGCACGTGCAGAGAAATGCGTTGAAGCAGGGGGGAATTTCGATGACGTCTGACCGCCGCCCGGGCGGCATCTCGCGCCGTGCGCTCATCGGCGCCGGTGCCGCCGCGGGCCTCATTCCGTTCCGCGCGCTTGCGGCCGAGGAGCCGCTACGCTTGGGTTTTCTCACCGTCAAGACCGGCCCACTCGCGGCGGGCGGCGCGCAGCAGGAGGAGGGAGCGGCGCTCTTCATGAAGGAGCGCGGCGGCATGCTCGCGGGCCGCAAGGTCGAGCTCATCACCGCTGACACCGCGGGGAACCCCTCGATCGCCCGCACCCGCGCCCAAGAGCTCGTCGAGCGCAACAAGGTGCACGCGATGATCGGGCCGCTCGCCACCAACGAGGCGCTCGCGATCGACGATTACGTGCGGCAATCGGAAGTACCGATGATCACGACCACTTCCTCCGCCACGGTCGACGCCAGGACGCGGAAGCCCAATCCCTGGGTGCTGCACGCCTTCGGCACCGCGCCGCAGGTGACCTACGCCCTCGGCGACTACGCCGCGAAGACGCTCGGCTACAAGCGCGTCGCGATCGTCGCGGAGGATTTCACCTACGGCTATGAGGGCGCGGGCGGCTTCCAGCTCACCTTCGAGGCGGCGGGCGGCAAGGTCGTGCAGAAGATCTGGCCGCCCCTCAACCAGCCGGAATACGGACCCATCGTCGCGCAGATCAAGCCCGACGTGGACGCCGTCTACATGGGCTTCGCCGGTAGCAATCCGCTGCGCTTCCTCAAGACCTACAGCGACTACGGCCTCAAGGCGAAGATCCCCGTCCTCGGCAACACCACCAGCACCGACGAGGGCATCCTGCGCAGCATGGGCGAGGAAGCGCTCGGCGTCGTCACCGCGGGCTGGTACGCCGCCGGTCTCGACACGCCGGACAACCGGAACTTCGTCGCGGGGATTCGCGGGCAATTCGGCCGCGATCCCGGCTTCTATACGGCCGGACCCTACACCGCGCTCCTCATCCTCGAGGCGGCGCTCGGCGCCGTCGGCGGCAAGGCCGAGGACAAGCAGCCCTTCCTCAAGGCACTCCACGAGGTGCGGCTCTCCGGCGGCCCCGTGGGGCCGATCCGCCTCGACGAGTTCGGCACGCCCATCATGGACATCCACATTCGCCGCGTGGAAAAGCGCGACGGGCGCCTCGTCAACGCCATCCTCAAGACCTATCCGCAGGTCAGCCAATTCTGGACCTACGACCCCAAGACTTTCATGGAGGCGCCGGTCTTTTCTCGCGACTATCCGCCATCTAGATATCTGGAGTGAAGATCGGGGCGCGGCTCGGTTCCTGGACCGAGCCGGAATTACCAGTAGGGGTTGAAAAATTAACGCGGACTTTCTAGGACTAATCTTCTCGGCAATGGGGGAGATCGATGCCCGAAAGTCTGATGCTCCGTCAGCAGCTCCGTGAGTCGATCAACGCGGAGATCGTGGCCCGCACCGCGGCCCACCAGGCGCGGCTTGCCCAAGTCAACGTCGGCCGGGCCGCTCTCGCGGCCGGGGCGCCGGGCTCGCCGCTGGTCATGCTCGCGCACGGCGATTCCTGGTTCGATTATCCGCTGGACGGAAACGGACCGACCTTCGGTACGACCGACGTCATCCAGCAGCTCGGCTCTCTGGGCGCGATCAACCCGATCATCCTCAACATCTCGCATTACGGCGACGCCAGCACCGACGAGATGTCGCTGCCGAAGCAGCAGCGGATGATCCAGGCGCTGCAGGACCCGAAGAATTGGGGCCCATCGCACGGGCCGGACGCGATCCTCGTGTCCTGCGGCGGGAACGACATGGCCGGCGATCAATTCTGCATTTTCCTGGACCAGGCGGGGTCGGGTGGAGACGGTCTGGACAATGCGCGATTTGCGGGCGTGCTCGGCATGGTCAAGGCCGGGTTTCTCGACCTCTTCGACTTTCGCGACCGGCATGCGCCGGGCGTGCCGGTCTTCGCGCACTGCTACGATTTCCCGATTCCGAATGGCGTCCATCCCATTTGCGCGGGTCCCTGGTTGCAGCCGTCGCTCAATTTCGCGGGATGGACCGACGTGGCACAGGGCACGGCCATCGTCCGCCGCGCCCTTCTGGGCTTCAAGGCCATGCTGGCGGAGCTCGCCGCCGTTCAAGGCAACAACTTCGTGCTCGTCGACACGCAGGGAACGCTCGCGGTCGCGGATTGGGCGAATGAGCTCCATCCCTTCCCCGACGGCTTCAAGAAGGTCGCGGGAAAGTTCGTCGACGCTCTCAAAAGCGCCTTCCCGAACCGGATCTAGAGGGCCCGCGCTGCCGCTTCGCTCGTCTGCTACACAAATCCGTCATCGATCCGAAACAATCGCGTCGCGATGCTGGGGATAACTTGACCGCCCGGCGGTGATCGGGCGTAAGGCCCGCGTCCGGCAAGTGTCGAGACCCATGACGATTTCGGTCGAGGACCGGCGGCGCGCGCTGAGCGTGCTCGCCAAGGCGGAAGCGGAGGAGCTGGAGCGGCGCTGGCAGGCGCTCGGCCTTGCGCCCGCCTACCGTCATATGCGGCCGCCCGAGACCGGCCTCGTCATGCTGCGCGGCCGCATCGGCGGCTCCGGCGGGCCGTTCAACGTCGGCGAGATGACCGTCACGCGCTGCTCCCTGGTGCTGGAGGACGGCACCGTCGGGCACGGCTATGTCGGCGGCTGCGACGCGCGGCACGCGGAGCTGATGGCGCTCTGCGACGCGCTGTTGCAGAGCGCGGCGCATCGCAACGCGATCGAGGAGAGCATCGTCGGTCCGCTCGCAACGGCGCACGCCGAGGCGCGGCAGCGCAAGGCCGCGCGCGCCGCGGCGACGCGGGTCGAGTTCTTCACCGTGGCGCGGGAAGGCGGCGAATGAGCATCCCCGAGATCGCCGCGGCACCGGGCTTCGCCGATCCCGTCGGCGACACCCAGCAGGTGTTCCGCCGCCTGCTCGACGCCTTCGCGCATCCCGGCCGCGTCGTGAGCCTCCCGGCCTCGCCCTCGCCGCCGCCCGGTCTCTTTCCAAGCAGCGCCGCGCTCGCGCTCGCGCTCCTCGACCACTCGACGCCGCTCTTCCTCGACGCCGTGCTCGCGCGCGAGGAGATCGTCTCCTATCTGCGCTTTCACAGCGGCGCCCCGATCGCGGCGAGCCCCTCCGCGGCGGGATTCGCGCTCATCGGCGAGCCCCGCGGCCTCGACCTCGCGGCCTTCTCGCCCGGAGACCCCGAGCGTCCGGAGCGCTCCGCGACGGTGATCCTGCAGGTCGCGGGCTTCGACGGTTCCGATGCGGTTCGTCTCACCGGTCCCGGAATCAGGTACTCGGCCGCGCTCAGGGTCGAGGGCATCGACGCCGCGCTCTGGCGGCAATGGCGCGAGAACGGCGCGCTCTATCCCTGCGGCGTCGACCTCGTGCTCGCCGCGCCTGCCGCCGCGGTGGCGCTGCCGCGGTCGGTACGAGTGGAGATCTGACATGTACGTCGCGGTGAAGGGCGGCGAGCGCGCGATCGCGAACGCCGAGCGCCTCCTCGCGGAGGTCCGGCGCGGCGATCCCGCCGTGCCGGAACTGAGCCTCGCGCAGATCGACCAGCAGCTCTCGCTCGCCGTCGACCGCGTGATGATGGAGGGCGCGCTCTACGACCGCGCGCTCGCGGCGCTCGCGATCAAGCAGGCGCGCGGCGACATGATCGAGGCGATCTTCCTGCTGCGCGCCTATCGCACGACGCTGCCGCGGCTCGGCGAGGCCTTGCCGGTCGACACCGCGAGGATGCTCCTGGAGCGCCGCATCTCCGCCGCCTTCAAGGACCTCCCGGGCGGGCAGGTGCTGGGCCCCACCTTCGACTACACCCATCGCCTCCTCGACTTCGATCTCGCGGAGGAGGGCATGCCGCGCGCGACCGCGGAGACGGCGCCGGTCTCGCCCTCGGCCGCGGTGCCGCGCGTCGCCGACCTCCTGGGGCGCGAGGGTTTGATCGAGCCCGCGCCCGCGGCGGGCGAGGGGCCGGTTCCCGACCTGACCCAGGCGCCGCTCGCCTTTCCCGCACAGCGCGAGCTCAGGCTCCAGAACCTCGCGCGCGGCGACGAGGGCTTTCTCCTGGCGCTCGGCTATTCGACGCAGCGCGGCTGGGGCAGCACGCATCCCTTCGCGGGCGAGATCCGCATGGGGAGCATCGCCGTCGAATACGAGGCGCCGGAGCTGGGCTTCCCGATCGAGATCGCGGAGATCACGGTGACGGAGTGCGATCTCATCAACCAGTTCAAGGGCTCGGCGGAGCAGCCCCCGCAATTCACGCGCGGCTACGGCCTCGTCTTCGGCCATGCTGAGCGCAAGGCGATGTCGATGGCCTTGGTCGACCGGGCGCTCCGCGCGCGCGAGCTCGGCGAGGCCGCGGGCGCTCCCGCCCAGGACGAGGAATTCGTGCTCTCGCACAGCGACAATCTCGAATCCTCGGGCTTCGTGCAGCACCTGAAGCTCCCGCATTACGTCGACTTCCAGTCGGAGCTGCACATGGTCCGTGAGATGCGCGCGGATTGGGAGCGGACGCGGGATCAGATCGCCGCGCCGACGCTCGCGACGAAGGCCGCGGAATGAGCGCCGCGCTGAAGCCGCGCCTTCCCGCGCGCTCCTACAACTTCGCCTATCTCGACGAGCAGACGAAGAAGATGATCCGCCGCGCGATCCTGAAGGCGGTCGCGATCCCCGGCCATCAGGTGCCCTTCGCGAGCCGCGAGATGCCGCTTCCCTACGGCTGGGGCACCGGCGGCATCCAGGTGACGGCCTCGATCCTCGGCCGCGACGACGTGCTCAAGGTGATCGACCAGGGCGCCGACGACACCACCAACGCCGTCAACATCCGCCGGCTCTTCGCGAAGACCGCGGGCGTCAGGACGACCACGCACACGGAAGAGGCGACGGTGATCCAGACCCGGCACCGCATTCCCGAGCGTCCCCTCACGGAGAACCAAATCCTCGTCTTCCAGGTGCCGATCCCGGAGCCGCTGCGCTGGCTCGAGCCGCGCGAGAGCGAGACCTTGAAGCTGCACGCGCTCGCGGATTACGGGCTCATGCACGTCCACCTCTACGAGGACATCGCGACGCACGGGCGGATCGCGCGCTCCTACGACTATCCCGCGCTCGTCCACGAGCGCTACGTCGCGAGCCCGTCGCCGATCCCGAAATTCGACAATCCCAAGCTCGACCGCAGCCCCGCCCTCATGCTCTTCGGCGCGGGCCGCGAGAAGCGCATCTACGCGATCCCCCCGCACACCCGCGTCAAGAGCCTCGATTTCGAGGATCATCCCTTCTCCGTGCAGCGCTGGGACCGCGCCTGCGAGCTCTGCGGCGCGCGCGACAGCTTCCTCGACGAGGTCGTGACCGACGACCAGGGGAACCGCATGTTCGTCTGCTCCGACAGCGACTATTGCGAGACCCGGCGCGGCGGCAGGACGCCGGAGGCGGCCGATGACTGAGCTGCCGCTGCTCCGCGTCACCGGCTTGGCCAAGAGCTTCGGCAGGATTCGCGCCTGTCACGGCGTGAGCCTCGAGCTCTATCCCGGCGAGGTGCTCGGTATCGTCGGGGAGTCCGGCTCCGGCAAGACGACGCTCTTGCGCTGTCTCTCGGGCGAGCTCGCGCCCGAGCAGGGCACGGTCGAGTTCCGCAATACCGACGGCGCGCTCGAGGACATCCACCGCATGAGCGAGGCGCGGCGGCGCTTCCTGCAGCGGACGCAGTGGGGGATCGTGCACCAGAACCCGCACGACGGGCTCCGGATGCGCGTCAGCGCCGGCGGCAACGTCGGAGAGCGGCTGATGGCCGCGGGCGAGCGGCACTACGGCCGCATCCGCGCGGAGGCCGTCGCCTGGCTCGACCGGGTCGAGCTCGATCCGGCGCGCATCGACGACCTGCCGCTGCTCTTCTCCGGCGGCATGCAGCAGCGCCTCCAGATCGCGCGCATCCTCGTGAGCCGGCCGCGCCTCGTCTTCCTCGACGAGCCCACGGGCGGGCTCGACGTCTCCGTGCAGGCGCGCATCCTCGACATGCTCCGGCGCCTCGCCCGCGACCTCGGCCTCGCGGCCGTCATCGTGACGCACGATCTCGGCGTCGCGCGCCTCCTCACGGACCGCCTCATGGTGATGCGCCGCGGCGAGGTGGTGGAGGAGGGGCTCACGGACCAAGTGCTGGACGATCCGCACGGCCCCTATACCCAGCTTCTCGTCTCGTCGGTGATCGCATGAGCGCGGCGATCGAGATCGAGGGGCTCGAGAAGAGCTTCACGCTCCACCTCCGCGGCGGCGCGCGGCTCGGCGTGCTCCGCGGCCTCAGCCTCAGCGTCGAGGCCGGCGAGTGCCTCGTGCTGCAGGGCGCCTCCGGCGCGGGCAAGAGCACGATCCTCCGCTGCATCTACGGGAACTACCGCCCCGATGGGGGCCGCATCCTCGTGCGCAACGGCGCCGGCACCGTCGACGTCGCCGCGGCCTCGCCGCGGGAGATATTGACCCTGCGGCGCATGGCGCTCGGCTATGTGAGCCAGTTCCTGCGCGTGGTGCCGCGCGTGGACGCAATCTCCCTGGTGATGGAGCCGGCGCTCGAGCGGGGCGCCACGCAGGCGGAAGCGCGCGAGCGCGCGGCGGCCCTGCTCTTCCGCCTCAACATTCCCGCGAGGCTCTGGGACCTGCCGCCGGCGACCTTCTCCGGCGGCGAGCAGCAGCGCATCAACATCGCCCGCGGCCTCGTCGCGGAGCAGCCGATCCTGCTGCTCGACGAGCCAACGGCCTCGCTCGACGCCGAGAACCGCGCGGCGGTGATCGAGCTCCTGCGCGAGGCGCGCGGGCGGGGGGCGACGGTGATCGGGGTCTTTCACGACCGGGAGGTACGCGACGCCGTCGCCACCCGCACCCTCGACCTCGCGGCGGAGAGGGCGGCATGAGCGGCGAGCTCGTCTTCCGCAACGCCACGGTGGTGCTGCGCGACCAGCTCCTCAGGGGACACGTCGTCTGCCGCGACGGAGCGATCGCGGAGATCGGCGAGGGTGCGACCGCGCTGCCCGGCATCGACCTCGAGGGCGATCTGCTGCTGCCGGGCCTCGTCGAGCTCCACACCGACAACCTCGAGCATCACGTGGCGCCGCGGCCCAAGGTGCGCTGGCCCATGGGCGCGGCGCTTCTCGCGCACGACGCGCAGATCGCGGCGGCCGGTATCACGACCGTGCTCGACGCGCTCGCGGTCGTCGACCGCGGCGACAGCCCGGTCCGCGGCACGATGCTCGCGGATGCGACTTCGGCGATCGCGCAGGCGCGCGAGGCTGGGCTCCTCCGCGCCGATCATCTGATCCATCTGCGCTGCGAGGTCAGCTACGGTGGCGCCGTCCGCGACTCGGAAGAGTTGATCGAGAGCCCCTTGGTGCGTCTCGTGTCCTTGATGGACCACACGCCGGGCCAGCGGCAATTCACGAGCGTCGAGCAGTACTACACCTATTACAAGGGCAAGTACGGCTACACCGACGCGGAGATGGCCGAGCTCATCGCGAAGCGGCGGGCGGATCAGCAGCTTTACTCCGAAAGGCACCGTCGGCTTCTCGCGGAGATGTGCCGCGAGCGCGGGCTGCCGCTCGCGAGTCACGACGATGCGACCGCGGAGCACGTCGAGGAATCGCACGCGCTCGGCATGACCATGGCGGAATTTCCGACCACACCCGAGGCCGCGCGCATCGCGCACGAGCGGGGCATGGCCGTGATCATGGGCGGCCCCAACGTGGTTCGCGGCGGCTCGCATTCCGGCAACGTCTCCGCGCGCACGCTTGCGGCGGCGGGGACGCTCGATATCCTCTCCTCGGACTACGTGCCCTCGAGCCTGCTCCATGGGGCCTTCCTGCTGCACGAGCAGCAGGGCCTGGCTCTTGCCGAGGCGGTCGCGATGGTCTCGGCGACGCCCGCGCACGCGCTCGGGCTCGACGACCGTGGTGAGATCGCGGCGGGGCGGCGCGCGGACCTCGTGCGCGCGCGGGCGATCGAGGGCATGCTGGTCGTGCGCCAGGTCTGGCGCGGCGGCAGCAGGATCGTGTGACCGGGGAGGCGGGACGATGAGCGCGTTCGACGAGATCTCCGAGCTCTTCGAGGGTGCGCGCGGGCGCCTCTACGGCGGCGAGCAGCTGACGCAGCTCGCGCACGCGCTGCAATGCGCGGCGGCGGCGGAGCGCGAGGGGGCGGCCGCATCGCTCATCGTGGCGGCGCTGCTGCACGACCTCGGGCATCTCGTGCACGATCTGGGCCCGCGCCCCGCCGCGCGCGGCATCGACGACAAGCATGAGGAAGCCGGAGCGGAGTGGCTCCGCCGCCGGTTCGGCCCCGCGGTGAGCGAGCCCGTCCGCCTTCACGTGGCGGCGAAGCGCTACCTCTGCGCGGTCGAGCCCGGCTATTTCGAGTCGCTCTCGCCTGCCTCGGTGCGCAGCCTCGAGCTCCAGGGCGGACGTTTCGATGCGGCCGGGGCCGCGGACTTCATCGCCCGGCCGCACGCCGAGGAAGCCGTGCGGCTCAGGCGCTGGGACGAGGCTGCGAAGGTCCGCGGCCTTGCCACGCCGGACCTCGCGCATTTCCGGCCCTTGATCGAGGCCTGCCTCGGGCGCTGAGTCCTGCGAGCATGCCGCCGCGCTACGCGCTCTATGCAATTCCCCGGCCGGATACGGTGCTCGCGCAATTCGGCGCGAACTGGCTCGGCTGGGACGTCGAGACCGCACGTCCGATCGAGTCGGCTAAGGGCATGGGATTGCCGCCCGCGCTCCACGCCGCAGTGACGGCGGAGCCGCGGCGCTACGGATTTCACGGCACGCTCAAGGCGCCTTTCGCCCTTCACGAAGGCGCCGGCGAGTCGGAGCTAGCGGAGGCCACAGAGTGCTTCGCGCGCGAGCGGCGGTCTCTGCCGCCGGTCCCGCTGAGTCTCCGCGCCATGGGGTCCTTCCTCGCGCTGACGCCGCGCGGGCCGAGCGCTGCGCTCAACGAATTCGCGGCGGAGTGCGTCGCGGCCTTCGACCGCTTCCGCGCGCCGCCCGACGCCGCCGAGCTCGCGCGGCGCCGGCGCAACGGGCTGAGCCCTGCCCAGGAGGAGATGTTCGCGCGCTGGGGCTACCCCTATGTGATGGACGAGTTCCGCTATCACATGACGCTCACCGGCCCGCTCGACGGGCCGCTGCGTGCGCGGGTAGGCGAGGCCTTGCTGGCGCCGCTGGAGGCGATCCTGAGCGAGCCGCTGCTGATCGCCGATCTCGTGCTCTGCATCGAGCCCAAGCCGCTCGAGCGCTTCCGAGTGCTCCGCCGCTTCCCGCTGGGATCCTGAAAGAAAAAAAGGCCGCTGCGCTTCGAGGGGTGCAGCGGCCTTTAAGTCGCGGGGACTATTCAACTCGGAACTGCTGACAACTCAGTGCTGAGTTGACCGAACGCTCGAAGCTTACGGGCCCGGTATTACATGCGAATGACTCCTGGATGACAGCTTCGCGAGGATTTCAAAGATGTTTTCGCCACCACGCGATCTGCTCGGCGACGCGCTCGGGGGCGGTGCCGCCGAAACTTTTGCGCGAGCGGACGGAATTCCCGACTCCGAGCACGTCGTAGACCGCCTTGGTGATGCGTGGCTCGATCGCCTGCATGGCCTCGAGCGGCACCTGCTCGAGCGAGGTGCCGCGCCGCTCCGCCTCCGCGACGATCCGGCCGGTCAAGTGATGCGCCTCGCGGAAGGGGATGCCGAGCGTGCGCACGAGCCAATCCGCGAGGTCGGTCGCGGTCGCGAAGCCCGCGCCCGCCGCCGCCGCCATCCGCGATGGCACCGGGTTGAGGTCCGCGACCATGCCGGCCATGGCCGCGAGGGTGAGCTCCATGGTGTCGGCGGCGTCGAAGATCTGCTCCTTGTCCTCCTGCATGTCCTTGCCGTAAGTGAGGGGCAGGCCCTTCATCACCGTGAGCAACGCGAAGAGCGCGCCGAAGACGCGGCCGGTCTTGCCGCGCACGAGCTCGGCCGCGTCCGGATTGCGCTTCTGCGGCATGATCGAGGAGCCGGTGGTCCAGCGGTCGGAGAGCCGCACGAAGCCGAATTGCGGCGTCATCCACAGCACGATCTCCTCCGCGAGCCGCGAGAGGTGCGTCGCAGAGATCGCCGCGATCGCCAGGAACTCGAGCGCGAAGTCGCGGTCGGAGACGGCGTCGAGCGAGTTCCGCATGGGGCCGTCGAAGCCCAGCGCCTTCGCGGTCATCGCGCGGTCGATCGGGAAGGACGTGCCCGCGAGCGCGCCCGCACCCAGCGGCGACTCGTTGAGCCGCTTCCGGGAGTCGCGCACGCGGCTGCGGTCGCGCCCGAGCATCTCGACATAGGCCATCAGGTGATGGCCGAAAGTCACGGGCTGCGCGCTCTGGAGATGCGTGAAGCCCGGCATGATCGTCGCGGTGTGGCGCTCGGCCTGGTCGAGGAGCGCGGTCATGAGCTTCGTGAGCTGGGTCTCCATCCGGTCATGCGCCGCGCGCACCCAGAGCCTCACGTCGAGCGCCACCTGGTCGTTGCGGCTCCTGGCGGTGTGAAGACGTCCCGCGGGCGCGCCGATCGCGTCCGAGAGGCGAGCCTCCACGTTCATGTGGATGTCCTCGAGCGCGGTCGAGAAGGGGAAGCTGCCGCTCTCGATCTCCTTCAGCACTTCCGCGAGACCGCGGTGGATCGCGTCCCGGTCGGCGGGCTTGATGATCCCCTGCGCCGCGAGCATGTCGCTGTGCGCGCGCGAGCCCGCGATGTCCTCGGCGGCCATGCGCTGGTCGACGCTGATGGACTCGTTGATCGCTTCCATGAGCGCGTCCAAAGACTCGGTAAAGCGCCCGCCCCACATGACGTTCGCTTTGGCCTTCGGTGCTTTCGGGGGCTTGGTGGCCATGTCGGAGCTCCGGGGAAGAATTAAGCGGCGATCTTAGAGCATTTTTCGCGGCGACACCCTCACCCTCCCGCGCTTCGCGCGGGCCCCAACCCTCTCCCACCGAAGGTGGGAGAGGGAGTTTTTTTTGTCCCTCTCCCGCGGAGCGGGAGAGGGTTGGGGCCCATCGCAAAGCGATGGGAGCAACTGTGTCTTAGCAGGCTTTGGCGTGTTTCCAAGGTTGGTTGTCGCGAAGGATGGCGTTGAGGGTGACGAGCATTTTGCGCATGAGGGCGACAGTTGCGACCTTGGGGGTTTTGCCGGCCTCGATGA
>DATKNV010000241.1:0-5139 GCA_035541215.1 Allostellaceae bacterium
AGCTTGCCGCCGAAGACGGGGCAGGCCGCGACCGCGGCGTAGAGCATGTCGGGCAGGCGCGCGTCGATGCCGAACTTGGCGCTGCCGTTGATCTTGAGCGGCGTGTCGAGCCTCGCCGTCGGCTTGCCGATCAGCTTGAACTGGTCCGGCGTCTTGATCGCGGGCTCCCGGTCGAGCGCGATCTTCGCCGCTTCCGGCGCGAGCGTGCCGTAGGAGAGCGTGCGATTGCTCGCGGCGTGCACCACCGTGCCGTTCCGCGCCTCGCACTCGCTCGCGGGCACGTTCCAGCGCCGCGCCGCCGCCGCGACGAGGCGCACGCGAGCGCTGGCGCCGGCCTGCTGCAGGTACTCGCGGGATTCGCGGACCGCGCGGCTGCCGCCGGTGGACATGCGGCGATAGACGCCACCCTCGCGGAGGTTGCGGTTGGCGGAGGCGTACTCCGCTCTCACCTTGCTCCAATCGCACTCGAGCTCCTCCGCGACGATCATCGGCAGCGCAGTGAAGCTGCCTTGGCCCATCTCCGAGCGCGCGAAGCGGATCACCACGCTCTCGTCGGGCTCGATCATAATCCAGGCGTTCACCTCGCCTGCACCGGGCGCGGTCTCCTTGTTCCAGGGCTCGGCCGCGATCGGCAGCGCCTTCGCGAGATGCGGCAGCAGCACGCCGACGGCAAGTCCGCCCGCCGCGCTCAGGCCGGTGACGATGAAGCGGCGCCGCGAGAGGGCGAGGCCGGCGATGTCGGTAGTTCCGTCCATGGCGTCCTCCCGTTCAGCGGCGCATCAGCGCGGCGGCGCGATGGATCGCGCGGCGGATGCGCTCGTAAGTGCCGCACCGGCAGATGTTGGTGATGCCGGCGTCGATATCGGCATCGCTGGGATTCGGATTGCTCGCCAGGAGCGCCGCCGCGGCCATGATCTGGCCGGACTGGCAATAGCCGCATTGCGGCACGTCCTCGGCGAGCCAGGCCTGCTGCACCGCGTGGGCGCTGTCGGGGGAGAGGCCTTCGATGGTGGTGATGCTCGCGCCATCGACGGTGCCGACGGGCACCGAGCAGGAGCGCATCGCCTCGCCGTTGACGTGCACGGTGCAGGCGCCGCACTGGGCGATGCCGCAGCCGAATTTCGTGCCGGTGAGGCCGATCTCGTCGCGCAGCACCCAGAGCAGCGGCATCTCCGGCTCGACATCGAGCCGATAGGCCTTTCCATTGACGGTGACCGAGACCATGCGAGGGATTCCCTTGCGGCGGGCAGGCCAGCCGGTGGGCGACGAGCCGTCCTCGCCCGCGGAGCGACGACCCCTTAGATATCATAATGAGTTATTCGACCTCGTGCATCGCGGTATGGCGCCGCCGATCACATGGCCGTGAGCCAGATCCCGCTGTGAGCACTTTCTGATCCAGCTCGCGCGGCACCCAGAAATCACTTGCGCGCTCGCCCTCGCGGTTCTATCTAAGAGCCATGAAACGATTCGACGTCCAACTCATGTGTCACCGCTGGCGCAATATTGCGCCCGCGTGCGGCCGTTTGTGGCGTCGAGGGGGTCTGGACGAAGAGTAAGACCCGGTTTCGATAGCCGAAGGCGAGCCGCCCGCGATCCGCGAGGCGGCTTTTTCATTGCCGGCCTCGGGGATTTCGGCGGCGAGCGGACCCTAGGATGGATTGGCACTCCTGCGGGAACGGGGAGGCAGGCGATGTGGACGGATTGGCTGGAGAGAATCTTGCGCCCGCGCGAGCGGGAGGAAGGCACGAACGACGTCGAGGCCGCTCGGGCGGCGGCGGCCGGCGCTGAGCGCGCGCCGCTTCGGCCAACCCGCGGCCGATACGAGCCGGAAAAAGCTGGAGAGCGCGGAAGAAACGCTCTGGCCTTGACGCTTTGCCGGGGCATCGCCCCCCAACCGCCCCCGCGCATGCGGAGATGAGGAGTTCGGTACGGATACGCGAGCGACAGCACGACGACCCGAAACGTCGGCATTTGCCACGGCCGCGATGCGGCCGGTCTCACGTCGGAGTTCGGCGGTGCGCGCGTGACGTAGCCTCGCGCGCAGCGTTCCTCGCCACAGGACTCCACCGAGCTCCGCCGCGAGGCTGCCGCCCCATGGGGATTCTGTTTTCTGATTTTGGTCTTTCTCATGGTGAGGCGGATCACGGCGGCGACGACGGCGAAACGGCGTGCCGGCGCCGTTTCCCGTCGCGGGCGATTGAACGAGTCTCAGCGATAGTTCCGGAGCCGCGGCCAGTCCGCGATCAGCGAGGTCTTGCGGCCGCGGCAGATCCAGAGCGTGCGCCCGGTCTCGTAGGGCATCGCCCAGGAATCGTCGAAGACGCCCGCGGGCTCGGCCGAGGCATAGAGCTTCAGGACCTCCTCGCGCGTGCCGCCGAGGCGAATCACGACGGAGCCGTCGTGGCCCCGCGGGCCCCAGAGGAAATAGCTGTTGTGGCCGCTGATCGCGGGCGGCAGGCCCCAAGGCTTGCCCAGCACGTCGACGGCGCCGGCCTCGCCGTAATTGCCCGCGAGGAACACGGCTTTCTCCTGCTCCTCCGGCGAAAGCGAGCGATAGGCCCGTCCGACGAGCGCCGCGAGCTCCGGCCAGCCGTGCATGTCCGCGTAATACTGCGGCAGCCGGCCGACGGCGTTCCGCTCGAGCGAGTGCGGCGTCTGCCCGAGGAATTCCTGATAAGCGACGAGGCGCTCGACGGGAAGGATCGGCAGCGAGAACGGCGCGCCGATGATGCCGAGAGCGGCGACTGCGCTCACGAGAGCGAGACGCGCCCAGCGCGGCGCGAGCCAAGCCTCGATCGCAGTCGCTCCCGCCGCGAAGAGGAGGGGATAGACGCCCGCGGGGTAATAGGGCTTGGCGTGGAGCGATACCATGGCTGCCATCAGCGCCACGAAGGCAACGGCGAAGAGCCGGAGACCGCCGAAGCGGCGCCAGAAGGCGAGCGCGGCGATGCCCGCGAGCCAGACCGGCGCCGTCGCAGGATTGAGCATCATGATCTGCTCGCGCAGGAAATCGAGTGGCGTCAGCGCGATGTTCTTGTCCTCGACCGCGACGCGGCCGATCTCCAGGAACGGCCACGCGTGCGACCACTGCCAAAGCAGATTTGGCACGGTCAGCAAGATTGCGACGGTTGAGCCGACATAAATCCAATGGCGCGCGAGCGAACGGCGCGCTCCCGTCGCGATGACGCCGAGGCCGAGCGCCGCGAGCCAGAAGGCGATCGTGTATTTCGAGAGCAGTCCCAGCGCCGCAGCCGCGCCGAGCGCGAGCCACCAGCGCTCCTCGCCGTTGCGGACGATCCGGATCAGCGCGTAGGCGCAGAAGAGCCAGGTGGGGGCCTGCAGCACGTCCGTGACGAGGATCGTGCCGAGCGCGAGATAGACACCGCTCGTGAGCACCGCGAGCGCGGCCAGGCCCTGCGCCCAGCGTCCGCCGCCGAGGACGCGCGCGGTCTCGCCCGCGAGCGCGATGGTCGCGACATGCGCGAGCGCGGGCACGAGGCGCAGCATCACGAGGGAATCCCCGAAGAGCCCGTGCATCGCCGCTGCAATCAGCGGCACCAGCGGCGGCTGGTCGACGTAGCCCCAATCGGGCCGCGTGCCGCAGACGATGAAATAGAGCTCGTCGCGAAAATAGCCGTAGCCGCCGCTGGCGTAGAGATGGATCGCGAGCGCGACGAGCGCCAGGGCGAGCGCCGGAGGAAGACCCTTCGATATCCGCATCGGCCTTAAAGGCCGATGCGCCGCATCATCGCCTCGGGATAGCGGGTGCCGGCGGCGGCGCCGATGGGGAAGGCGCGGTCGAGCGCGGCGAGCGTCGCCGCGGAGGGCGCGAGGCCCGCCGCTGCCGCGTTCTCCAGGAGCCAGCGGCGCTGCTTGGTGCCCGGGAGCGGCACGATGAAGTCGCCCTTGCTCAGCACCCAGGCGAGTGCCAGCTGCGCGGGCGTGCAGCGCTCGCTCGCCGCGAGCTCCCTCAGCGTCGCGACCAGCTTCAGATTGCGCTGCATGTTCTCGCCCTGGAAGCGCGGCATGTCGCGGCGGCGGTCCTTGGCGCCGAGCTCCGCGAGATCGCCGATCGTCGCCGTGAGGAAGCCGCGCCCGAGCGGGCTATAGGCGACGTAGCCGATGCCGAGCTCGCGGCACGCCTTGAAGAGCTCGCCCTCGGCCTCGCGGGTCCAGAGCGAGTATTCCGTCTGCAGCGCGGCCATCGGATGGGTCGCGTGCGCGCGGCGGAGCGTCGCCGGCGCCGCCTCGGAGATGCCGAGATGGCGCACCTTGCCCTGCCGCACGAGGTCGCCGAGCGCGCCCACGGTCTCCTCGATCGGCACGATCGTGTCGACGCGATGGATGTAGTATAGGTCGATCACGTCGACGCCGAGCCGCTTCAGGCTCGCCTCGCAGCAGGCCCGCGCGTAGTCGGGCTTGCCGTTGGCGCCGGGGCTGCCGTCGGGATTGCGGATGTTGCCGAACTTCGTGGCGAGCACGACCTTGTCGCGCCGGCCCTTGATCGCGCGCCCCACGAGCTCCTCGTTGGCGCCGGCACCGTAGGCGTCGGAAGTGTCGATGAGGTCGACGCCGAGCTCGATCGCGCGGTGGATGGTGGCGACCGCCTCGGGCTCGCTGGGCTCGCCGTAGATCGGCGTCATGCTCATGCAACCGAGCCCGATCGCCCCCACCTCGAGCTTGCCCAAACGACGGCGCTTCATGGTTTGTCTCCCTCGGCTTCGATCATGCCCGCTGGGTTTTACCACCGGCGCGGCGGAAGCGCACGCCGTCCCAGCGTTGACAGCGATTTCGGCCGCTCGCTAGTGTGCGCTCCGCGCGGAAGGAGAATGCGGACATGGATGCGATCGACCTCTTGCTGGGACGCGTGTCGCCGGCGCAGCTCGCGGAGCCCGGACCGGCGGCGGCCCAGCTCGAGAAGATCCTGGCGGCGGCGGCGCGCGCGCCCGATCACGGGAAGATGCAGCCCTGGCGCTTCCTCCTGATCGAGGGCGGGGCGCGCGAGCGCTTCGGAGAGCTCATGGCGCAGTCGCTGAAGCGCCGCGAGCCGGAGGCGCCCGTGGGGAAGCTCGATGCCGAGCGCAAGAAGGCGCTGCGCGCACCCCTCGTCGTCGTGGTCGCGGCGGCCGTCAGGGAGAA
>DATKNV010000242.1:0-40179 GCA_035541215.1 Allostellaceae bacterium
CTGGTACTACATCAGCCAGCACACCGAAGAGCTCGCCTTCTTCAAGCCCGAGGTCACCGAGCAAGAGGTGGTCGTGATCACCTTCGACAAGGACAACGTCGTCAGCAACGTGCAGCGCATGCGCGACAAGGGTCGCGACGACCTCCAGCCGGTGGCACGCACCACGCCCGCGCCGGGCAAGGAGCTCTCCTTCATGGAGCAGCTCCTCGGCAACTTCGGCCGCGTCAATACCGCCAACCCGCAGGGTCGGCCCGGCCAGTAAGCCTCAGCCCACGGCCGCCAGGATCGCCAGCAGCAAGATCGCCACGATATTGGTGATCTTGATCATGGGATTGACGGCTGGGCCCGCCGTATCCTTGTAGGGATCGCCCACGGTATCGCCGGTGACGGCCGCCTTGTGGGCGTCCGAGCCCTTTCCGCCGTGATGGCCTTCCTCGATGTACTTCTTCGCGTTGTCCCAGGCGCCGCCGCCGGAGGTCATGGAGAGCGCGACGAAGAGGCCGGTGACGATGGTGCCGAGCAGCATCGCGCCGACCGCGCTGAAGGCCGCGCCGCGCCCGCCGATCGCCCAGATCACGGCGTAGAGCACCACCGGCGCCAGCACCGGGAGCAGCGAGGGCACGACCATCTCCTTGATCGCGGCCTTCGTGAGGAGATCGACGGCGCGGCCGTAATCGGGCTTGCCGGTGCCCTCCATGATGCCCTTGATCTCCTTGAACTGGCGGCGGACCTCGATCACGACCGCGCCCGCGGCGCGGCCCACGGCGGTCATGCCGAGGGCGCCGAAGAGATAGGGCAAGAGGCCGCCGATCAAGAGGCCGACCACGACGTAGGGGTTCGCGAGCTGGAAGTCGACCTTCACGCCGGGGAAATAATGCGAGAGGTCGTTGGTGTAGGCCGCGAAGAGCACCAGAGAGGCAAGCCCCGCGGAGCCGATCGCGTAACCCTTGGTCACGGCCTTGGTGGTGTTGCCGACGGCGTCGAGCGCGTCGGTGATTTTGCGCACTTCTTTCGGCAGGTCCGCCATCTCGGCGATGCCGCCGGCATTGTCGGTGACGGGGCCGTAGGCGTCGAGCGCCACCACCATGCCCGCGAGCGCCAGCATCGTCGTCGCCGCGATAGAGATGCCGAAGAGGCCCGCGACGAGATAGGAGACGATGATCCCCGCGCAGATCACCACGACCGGAAGCGCCGTCGCCTCCATCGAGACCGCGAGGCCCTGAATGACGTTGGTGCCGTGCCCGGTCACGGAGGCCTGGGCGATGCTATGGACGGGGCGGTAGACGGTCGAGGTGTAGTACTCCGTGATCCACACGAGGAGACCCGTCACCGCAAGGCCCACGAGCGCGCAGATGAAGAGGCTGCTGCCGCTCACCGCGAGCTTGTCGGCGCCGACGGTCATCGTGAAGTTGCCGCTGAATCCCACGAGGCGGTCGACGATGACCGCGATCGCAGCCGCGGAGATCGCGCCCGCGCCGATGAGGCCCTTATAGAGCGCCGCCATGATGTTCTGGCCCGAGCCCAGGCGCACGAAGAAGGTGCCGATAATGGAGGCGATGATGCAGACGCCGCCGATCGCCAGCGGGAACACCATCATGGTGTCGCGCTCGGCGGGATCGAGGAAGAAGATCGCCGCGAGCAGCATCGTCGCGACCACCGTTACGGCATAGGTCTCGAAGAGGTCGGCCGCCATGCCCGCGCAGTCGCCGACGTTGTCGCCGACGTTGTCGGCGATGACCGCGGGGTTGCGGGGATCGTCCTCGGGAATGCCAGCCTCGACCTTGCCGACGAGGTCGGCGCCGACATCCGCGCCTTTGGTGAAGATGCCGCCGCCGAGACGGGCGAAGATCGAGATGAGCGAGGCGCCGAAGGAGAGCGCCAGCAATGCCTCGAGGATCGGCCGCACGTCGCTACCCGGCAGCGATTGCTTGAGGAAGGCGTAATAGACGGAGACGCCGAGAAGGCCCAATCCCACCACCAGCATGCCCGTGACGGCTCCGGCGCGGAAAGCGAGTGCCAAGCCCGCGGCGAGGCCCGAGCGCGCGGCCTGCGCCGTGCGGACGTTGGCGCGGACGGAGATGTTCATGCCGATGTAGCCGGCCGCACCCGAGAGCACGGAACCCACGAGGAAGCCCAGCCCGACACGCCAGCCGAGCGTGTATGTCAGGATCGCGAGCACCACGACCCCGGCCATGGCGATGGTCGTGTATTGGCGATTGAGATAGGCGCGGGCACCCTCCTGCACCGCCGCCGCGATCTGCTGCATGCGCGGCGTCCCCGCATCCGCCTTCATCACGGAAAACGCGGTAACGACGCCATAAATTACTGCGAGCAAGCCGCACGCGACGATGAGCCAATAGCCCATAGACATGGTCCTAATCCCCGGATTCGTTTGATGTCCCTGGGTTCCCCCGGAACGAAAGGCGGCGGGAACATGCCAGAAGAGGCCGGTAGAAGCAACCGGCCCGGCCAGCGTCCGACGCTACTTCGGCCGCTCCTGCTCGAAGAGTTGCTGGATCAGGATCTGCTTCACGACACCGGGGCCGAGTACGCTGTCGGCCACCCGGCCGAGCCGCACCTTGATCGTCTGGTCGTCGGCGATGCGGCCCTCGCCGCTGCGCTGGGCGAACATGCCGTAGAGCTCCTTGAAGAAGGCATCGATGAGCACCGGGCGCTTGGGCTCGATGCTCTCCGGCGTCCGGCCCTCCGCGAGCTCCAGCGCGACGCCCACCGTGACTTGCCGCGTGACCTCCCCGCCCTCGATGACGGGGATCACGAAAAGCGGCAGGCGCACGAAGACCGGCGCGCCCGGAACCGGCTCCGGCGCCTGCTCCGCGCGCGCAGGCCAGGCCGCGACGAGCACCAGCAGGTATCCGAGCAGTCGCCGCCTCGAGAGATTAGAAATGCCGGTATCCGGCGCCCGTCAGCGGGATCGCGGCTCCCTTGGCGTCGAGGACACGCACCCCCGCTCCCGGCTCGATCCGTCCGACCGGGGTCACGGGCACGCCGAGCTCGGAGGAAAGCGCGGTCACGCGCTTCTCGACGTCCGGCGGCGCCGTGAAGAGCAGCTCGTAATCGTCGCCCACTGCGAGGGCCGAGACGAGCAGCGCCGGCTCCGCCGCGATCGCAGCGCGCGCCGCCGGCGAGAGCGGGAGTCGCGCGGCCTCCACCACCGCGCCGACGCCGGAGACCTCGCAGATGTGGCCGAGATCGGCGACGAGGCCGTCGGAGATATCCATCATCGCCTTGGCGATCCCGACGAGCCGCTGACCCAGCGCAAGCCGCGGCCGGGGCAGGCGGTAGCGGTCCGCAAGGAAGGCGCGATCCCCGGCGGAGAGACCCGGCAGCTCCCCGCGGATCGCCTTGAGGCCGAGCGCGGCATCGCCGAGCGTCCCGGAGACGAAGACCGCGTGCCCGGGCATCGCCCCCCGCCGCAGCACCGCCTCGCCCCGGCGAACGCGGCCGATCGCGGCGACCGAGAGCGTGACCGGTCCGACGGTCGCCACGGAATCGCCGCCCATGAGCGAGATGCCGAACTCGCGCTGATCCCTGGCGAGGCCTTGCGCGAAGGCCTCGAGCCAGGCCTCGTCGCGCTCGCGCGGCAGCGAGGTCGTGAGGAGATATCCCACGGGAGAGGCCCCCTTCCCCGCGAGGTCCGAAAGATTGACGCGCAAGAGCTTCTGCGCGACCTGGTCCGCGGGATCGTCGGGAAGGAAGTGCACGCCCTCGACGATGGCATCGGTCTTGAGCACGTATTGGAAGCCGGGCGGGCCCTCGATCAGGGCGACATCGTCGACGAGCCCCAACCCCTCCGGCGCCGCGAGCGGCGCGAAGAAGCGCGCGATGCGCTCGAATTCACCGAGCTTGGGCGCCGCCATCGCGGCCGCTCCCGGCGAGTTCCTCGGCCCTGAGGCTGCGCGCGAGACGGTCGAGGACGCCGTTCACCATGCCCGGCTCCTTGCCGCTGAAGAAGGCGTGCGCGACCTCGACGTACTCGTTGATGACGACGCGCGCGGGCACGTCGCCGCGCGCCAGAAGCTCGAAGGCGCCCGCGCGCAGGATCGCGCGCAGCACGCTCTCGAGCCGCAGCAGCGGCCAATCCGCGGGCAGCGCCGCCGAGAGCATGCCGTCGATCTCGCCACGCCGCTCGCTGCAGCCCTTGACGAGATCCGCGAAGAAAGCGCGGTCGGCCTCGGCATAGCGCTCGCCGTCGATCTCGCGTCCCAAGCGATGCGCCGCGAATTCCGCCACCACGGCATCGGGCGTCTCGCCGCCGAGCTCGATCTGGTAGAGGGCCTGCACGGCCGCGAGCCGCGCCAGGCTGCGCTTGCCCGGCCCGCCCTGCTCCTTCGAAAGCCGCGCGGGCTCGGTCATGAGCGCTCCAATCCGAATTTGCGCCGGAGCGCCACCATCGCGAGGCAGGCGCGCGCGGCCTCGCCGCCCTTGTTCTTCCTGTCGACGCGGGCGCGGGCGAGCGCCTGCGCCTCGTTCTCGACCGTGAGGATGCCGAAGCCGATCGCGAGCGAATGCGCGAGCGCCAAATCCTGGAGCCCGCGCGAGCTCTGCTCGCAGACGTAGTCGTAATGCGTGGTCTCGCCGCGGATGACGCAGCCGAGCGCGACGTAGCCGTCATAGGTCGCGGCCGCCTCGACCGCGTAGCGGATCGCGGCGGGGATCTCGAAGGCGCCGGGGACGACGATGTGCTCGTGCGTGGCGCCGCCCTCCGCGAGCGCGGCGAGCGCGCCCTTCAGGAGCTCGTCGTTGATGTGCGCGTAATAGCGCGCCTCGACGATGAGGATGTGCGGTCCCGCCATCACTGGCTCCCGGGCACGACGATCGGCCGGCGCTCGACGACGGCGAGGCCGTAGCCCTCGAGGCCGACGATGGTGCGCGTGGTGTTCGAGAGCAGGATCATCTCGCGCACGCCGAGATCGAGCAGGATCTGCGCGCCGATGCCGTAGTCGCGAAGCTCCGGCACCCGCTCCGTCCCCTGCGCGAGGTAGCGCTTCACGCGGTCGGAGATCGAGGTCGGCGTCGACTCCCGGATCAGCACGACGACGCCGCGGCCCGCCCGGCCGATGGTCTCGAGCGCCGCCTGCAGCAGGCCCCCGCGCCCCCGCGGCATGGCGCCGAGCACGTCGTCGAAGACGTTGAGCGCGTGCATCCGCACGAGGACGGGCTCCGCCGTCGTCACGTCGCCCTTCACGAGCGCGATGTGCTCGGCATAGGCGGCCTTGTTGGCGTAGATGATCATCCTGAAGTCGCCGCCATAGGCGCTCGCGAAATCCGTCACGAGCTTGCGCTCGATGATGCGGTCGTGCCGGCGGCGATAGGCGATGAGATCGGCGATGGTCGCGACCTTGAGCCCGTGGAGCTGTGCGAAGGCGATGAGATCGTCGCGCCGCGCCATCGTGCCGTCGTCGTTCATGATCTCGCAGATGACGCCCGCGGGATAGAGCCCCGCGAGCCGCGCGATGTCGACGGCGGCCTCGGTGTGTCCCGTGCGCACGAGCACGCCGCCGTCCCGCGCAAGGAGCGGGAAGACGTGGCCCGGGGTCACGATGTCCTGGGGTCCCTTGGTCGGATCGATGGCGACGGCGATGGTGCGCGCGCGGTCGGGGGCGGAGATGCCCGTCGTCACGCCCTCGCGCGCCTCGATCGAGACGGTGAAGGCGGTGGCCAAGCGCGAGGCGTTCTGCTGCTGCATCAGCGGCAGCTTCAGCTGCTCCACCCGCTCCTTCGTGAGCGCGAGGCAGACGAGGCCGCGGCCGTGCTTCGCCATGAAGTTGATGACGTCGGGGGTCGCCATCTGCGCGGGGATCACGAGGTCGCCCTCGTTCTCGCGGTCCTCGTCGTCGACCAGGATGAACATCCGGCCGTTCCGCGCCTCCTCGATGATCTCCGCGATCGGCGAAGTCACCTCGATGAAACTCATGGCAACTCCTTTCCCAAGAGGCGGGCGACGTAGCGGGCGACGAGGTCGAGCTCGAGATTGACGGCATCGCCGACCGCGAGCGCGCCCAGGCTGGTCGCCGCCTGGGTATGCGGGATGATATTGACGCCGAAGCGCGCTCCCGTCACCTCGTTAACGGTGAGGGAGACGCCGTCGACGGCGATCGAGCCCTTGGGCGCGATCCCCGGCGCGAGCGCCGCCGGCGCCTCCACGACGAGGCGGAGGGAATCCCCTTCCGCGCGGCGCTCGACGAGGCGGCCCATGCCGTCGACGTGGCCCGCGACCAGGTGGCCGCCGAGCTCGTCGCCGAGCTTCAGCGCGCGCTCGAGATTGACGGCCGAGCCCGCGCGCCAGCTCCCCACGGTCGAGCGCGAGCGCGTCTCCGCCGAGGCCTGGACGCGGAACCAGCCGCGGTCCTTCTCGACGACGGTGAGGCAGACGCCGGAGCAGGCGATCGAGGCGCCGATCGCGATCTCACCGGTGTCGTAATGCGTTTCGATCTCGTAGCCGGTATCGCCGCCCGGAATTACCGCGCGCACCCGGCCGAGATCGGTGACGATGCCCGTGAACATGCGGGCCGTAACCTAGGCCCTTGGCGGCGCAGGAACAATGGCGGCGTTGCCGCGGCTAGGGCGTGGGCTCATTGACACGAAGCCACAGCCATATTGACGCAGGCTGGATGAAGGCTAGGTAGTTGGCCGCGAGTTTGTCGTCGCGCGTTGCGACCCGACGACACTTTTTGATCTTGTTGAAGAACCGTTCGACCGCGTTGCGCGCCCGATAGAGGTACGGGCTGAAGCAGATCGGCTCGTTGCGATTGCTTCTCGGCGGGATGTTCGCCCACGCGCGCCGCTTGGCGGCGAGCGCTCTGATCCAGTCGGCATCATAGCCTCGGTCGGCGAGCAGCATCGTTCCCGGCTTCAGGCGAGAGAGGAGGTTCCCGGCAAGTCGGTTGTCGTGCGCCTCACCGGCTGTCAGAGCCGGCCGCACCGGAAGGCCGTTGCTGTCGACGACCGCATGGATCTTGCTGGTCAACCCGCCTCGTGACCGGCCCATTGACTGTCTTCCGTTCCGAATGATGCAGGCCCCGTGCTGATGCACGCGGACAATCGAGGTGTCGATCATCTGGACAGCAGCATCGTGGGCGCCTGGTCCCGCGAAGCCGCGCTTCAGGTGTCCCGCCAAGTCAAACGAATGTCCCGCGAGTCCAAGAATTTCCGCCGACAGGAATCTATCTCTGGTTAAGCACTCGGCCTGGCGCTCGCAGGACTAACCGCCTCACCGCCCCGTCGACTGCACGAAACCAATTGGAGTTCCGTCCATGATCCCCTTTTTCTCCGCCCTGCATGCCCTTGCCGCGCAACGCGGGGAAGGGCTGCGCCCCGAGCTGGTTCGCCTGTTGGAGCGCGACAGGTTCGCCGCTGAGGCACGCCAGAGCGAAACCAGCAAAGCAGCAGAATCGAGCAGGCAGGCGGCTCAGCGCGCGCGCGCCGCAGCCTAGGGCGGCCCCAGCCTTCTATAAAACGCCATGACGCCCGAGCGCGATCGCATCCTCCTTCCCGAGCTGGGCGAGGTCCTCATTCGAGAGCTGCGACGACCGGAGGACGAGGACGCCTACCTGCGCTTTGGCGCGGAGATGGCGGCAGACGATCTGCGGATGCGGTTTGCCGTGCCAATTCGGTGGAGCGCCGCTCTCGCGCAGCGAATGTTGATGCTCGATGGCACGGTCTTCGCGGCTTTCGGCGAGGACGGTGAGATCCTGGGGGTTGGCAGGCTGGCCGGAAACGAGGTGGCGCTCGCCGTGCGCTCCAAGCTGAAGCGACGAGGTCTCGGACGCGCGCTTCTGGAACACATCGTGCATTCCGCGCTCGAGCATGGGATAGCAGAACTCACCGGCACCGTTCTCGCCGAGAATCGACCGATGCTTGCGCTTGCCGAGGTTGCCGGCTTCCGCAAAACCGGTTCAGAGGGGCCTGTGGTCTCGGTTCGCCTCTGCCTCCCCTGAAAACCCAAACTCGTCCATGAAATACGGTCGGCGGCCAGTTTCGTCTCATCAGCAACGCTCTCGAGCATTCAGCTTCGGGTTTACTTTGCCGACGAGGCTCGCCCGAAGCTACTTAATGCAGCGCAAGGCCGGCTCCTGGCACTTTAGCGGCGTTCGGCCGTGTCCCGAGTTGAGCCCGAAATGCACCTGATAACGGACGTTCGTGCCGACCGAATTAATGAGTGCACGCCCTAATCCCGGGCGGCTGCGGCCGGTACCGGCGTCCGCGCCTCCGTCGAGGCGATCCAGATCCCCGCGCCCACCGCCGCGACGCCGAGGACGAGGTTGAGACCGATGGGCTCGTGCACGATGACGCTCGCGAGGAGCGAGGCCGTGACGGGCGTCACGGTGATCGTCGCCGCAACCCGCGTCGGCGTCGTGCGCTTCAGGGCATAGACCCAGAGGAAGAAGTTCACGGCTGCGGCAAAGACGCCCATGTAGAGGATCGCGAGCCACTGCGCGAGATCGAGCCGCTCGACGACGGCGAAGCCGCCGCGGAACCCGGCCAAGAGCACGTTGCAAAGCGCTCCCGCGCTCATGCAGGCCGCGACGAAGGTGAGCGGCGCGGAGCGGGCGACGAAGGGCCGCGACCATATCGTGTAGAGCGCCATGCAGAGTGCCGCACCCGCCATCACGAGATCACCGCGCCAGGCGCCCGATGGCGCCGCACGGAGCCCCGCCGCGAGCGAGAAGGCGACGCCGCCGATCGCCACCAGCACGCCCGTGGTTTTGCGAGCGGTGAGCCGCTCGTGGCCCAAGACCGCCGCCACCACCATCGTGAGGAGCGGCAAGGCCGAGAGCGCGAGGCTCGCCCGCGCCGCTGTCGTATAGCCGAGCGAGACGTTGTAGAGCACGAAGAAGAGCGCGAAGAACAGCAGGCCCAGCCCGACCGCGCCGAGCCAGTCGCGCCCCTTGGGCCAGGGGCTCCGCATCGCCAGGGCGACCGGCAGCAGCACCAGCGCCCCGATCCCGAAGCGGAAAGCCGCGAGGGTCACGGGATCGACGGCGTCGATGACGTAGCGCGTCGCCGCCGCCGCCATTCCGCCGAGCGAGCTTGAAACGACCGCCGCGATCACGCCCACCCGCTCGCTCATGGAGCACAGCCCCGCATATGCAATTCCTCTCCCCGGCGGGGAAAGGTTAGATGAGGGAGTGCCCGGCCGGCAGGGCGGGCAAAAGGACGGTCGATGGAGCCCGACGCCCCCTCACCTCGACCCTCTCCCCGCCGGGGAGAGGGAGATATCGAGTGCATAAGATGGCCTTCGATGCGTTTCCCGCAATTACGCCGAGCGTAATCGCGCCCAGTCCCGCAGCAGCCGCTCGCTCGCGGCATCGGCGGGGAAGAAGGATTCGATGCGGACTTCCTGCAGAGTGACGTCATGCGCGGTTCCGAGGGTGGCGATGGTCGTGAAGAGACGCAGCGACGTCTCGCCCTTGCAAAAATGAATCGCGAGCACCGGCGTCGGCGCCTCCGCCGCCGGCGGCAGGCTCGAGAGCGCGGGCACGTCCGGATAGCCCAGGAGGCGCTTCAGCAGCTCTGCCGTCTCGGGCGTGCCGTCCGCGACCGCGTCGGCCTGCACGCCGCGGAGAAAATAGAGCACCACCTCTTCCCAGTTCTCGATGTGCGGCCGGAGCACGTCCGGCGAGACGAGCGCGTCCGCGAGGTTGACCGCGGGCGCGGGCGCGGCCGTCGCGGGCGCGGGACCGGTCAGGAACTCCACCAGCCGCCCCGCACCGTCGTTGGCGCGGAGCAGGTTCCAGCGGCGGTCGACGACGAAGGCGGGAAAGGGCTCCTGCTGCGCGAGCATGTAGTCGAGCGCGCGATTGACGGCGGCGAGCTCCGGCGCCGAGAGGCTGGTCTCGCGCCAAGCCGGCGCGAAACCCGCCGCGAGCAGCAGCGCGTTCTGCTGCCGGAGCGGCAGGTCGAGCGCGGCGGAGAGCCGCAGCACCATCTCGCGGCTCGGCGCGGTGCGGCCGGATTCGAGGAAGCTCAGATGCCGCTGCGACGTATCGGCCGTTCCCGCGAGGTCGAGCTGCGACCAGCCGCGCCGCTCGCGCCACCAGCGCAGCCGCGTTCCGAAATTCGGCGTCATTTCCCCTCCAGCACCATCTGCGTCTGCGTCACCAGCGCCAACGTCTTGCCTTGCTCCGTGGTGATCCGGGTCTGCCAGACCATGGTGCGGCGGCCGCGGTGGACCGGCGTGGTCTCGCCGAGGACTTTGGTGCCCTCCGGCGCCGGCGCGAGGAAATTGGTTTTTGACTCTATAGTGGTGGTCCAACTGCCCGCGGGCAGGTTGAGCACCGTCGCCGCCGCGCCCAACGTGTCCGCGAAGGCCATCACCGCGCCGCCATGCAGCACCGCCGGCTGCGTGCAAAGCTCCGAGCGGACTAGCATTTCCGCGGTCACGCGGTCCTTGGACGCCGTCAGGTACCTGACGCCCAAGAGCTCCGAGAACGGAAGCTTCAATTCCTGTAAGCGCTGCAGCTCGTCCATGACGACCTCCCCACCGCCGATCCAGTCTCGGACTTCAGCGGCCGCAAAACAATTACCTCGGGAGTAATCGTGGCGCCGCAGGTCAGGCCCGGCGGCGGAAGGTCTCCAGCACGTCCTCGCCGACGGGCTCGACGCCCACGCGCTCGAAGCGCGGCGTCGCCGCGAGCTCGGCGAGGCCGAAGCCCGTCACCGCGGCGATGCCGTCGCCGCCGATGAGCCGCGGCGCGCGGAACCAGGCGACGTGATCGACGAGATCGGCGCGCACCAGCGCCGCCGCGAGGGTGGCGCCGCCCTCGACCAGCACGCGCGTGATCCCGCGCCGGCCGAGCTCCTGGAGCGCGGCCGCGAGATCGACGGTCTCGCCGTCGGCAGCGACCTCGATGAGCTCGACGCCGCAATCGCGGAAAGCCTCGTGCCGCTCCGGCGCATCGCCGCGCAAGGTCACGAACCAGGTGGGGACGCGCGCGGCATCGACGACCACCCGCGAGGTCAGCGGTACGCGCAGGCGCCCGTCGACGACGACGCGCACGGGCGAGCGCTCTCCGAGCCCCGGCAGCCGGCAGGTGAGCTCGGGATCGTCGGCGATCACGGTGTTGCTGCCGACTATCACGGCGTCGTGCCGTGCGCGGAGAAGATGAGCGCGATCGCGCGCGGCCTCGCCGGTGATCCAGCGGCTCTCGCCTTGCGCGGTTGCGATGCGGCCGTCGAGCGTCGAGGCGAGCTTCAAGGTGACGAGCGGCCGCCCCTGCTGGATGCGCCGGAAGAAGCCCTCGTTGAGCGCGGCCGCCTCCTTCGCGAGGATGCCGGACGCGACTTCGATCCCCGCCTCCTCGAGGCGCGCGATGCCGCGGCCGGAAACGCGGGGATCGGGATCCTCGACCGGCAATACCACGCGCGCCACACCGGCGGCGATGAGCGCGTCGGTGCAAGGCGGCGTCTTCCCCCAATGGCAGCAGGGCTCGAGGCTCACATAGGCGGTGGCGCCGAGCGCGGCGGCGCCCGCGCGCTCCAGCGCCTCGGTCTCGCCATGCGGCCTCCCGCCGGGCTGCGTCCAGCCGCGGCCGATCACGGCACCGTCCTTCACGAGGACGCAGCCGACCGCGGGGTTGGGCCAAGCGGAGCCGAGGCCGCGCCGCGCCAGGGCGAGCGCCGCCCGCATGTGCGCGATGTCCGACACGCTAGTCGCTGTCTGCGCCGATCCGGCCGATGAATTCGCCGAAATCCTTCGCCTCCCGGAAATTGCGGTAGACCGAGGCGAAGCGAACATAGGCGACCTGGTCCAGGCTCGCCAGGGATTCCATCACGAGGCCGCCGATCATGTCGCTGGGAATGTCGGTCTCGCCGGAGCTCTCGAGCTGACGCACGATCGAGTTGATGACGCGCTCCACGCGCTCGGGCTCGACCGGGCGCTTGCGCAGCGCGATGTGGATCGAGCGCGCGAGCTTGTCGCGATCGAAGGGCTCGCGCTGGCCGTTCTTCTTGACCACCGTGAGCTCGCGGAGCTGCACGCGCTCGAAGGTCGTGAAGCGCGCGGCGCAGTTCGGACAGAAGCGCCGGCGCCGGATCGCCGCGCGATCCTCCGTCGGTCGCGAGTCCTTCACCGCCGTATCCTCGCAGCCGCAAAACGGACAGCGCATCGCTTCCCTCCTCCCGCTCCCCTTGCCGCTGCCCTAGAGCCCCGGATAGACCGGGAAGCGCTCGCAGAGCGCGGCGACTTTTTTCCTGACCCCCGCCTCGACGCCGGCGTTGCCGGCCTCGCCGTTGGCGTGAAGCCCGTCCAGCACCTCCGCGATGAGCAAGCCCACCTGACGGAACTCGGCCTCTCCGAAGCCGCGCGTCGTCGCCGCTGGGCTGCCGAGACGGATGCCCGAGGTGATCGTGGGCTTCTCCGGATCGAAGGGGATGCCGTTCTTGTTGCAGGTGATGCCGGCGCGCTCCAGCGCCTGCTCGGCGGCCCGGCCCGTGAGCTGCTTCGGCCGGAGGTCCACGAGCAGCAGATGAGAGTCGGTCCCGCCGGAGACGATCGCGAGCCCCTTCTCCGCGAGGGTTGCCGCGAGCATTCGCGCATTATCCACGACGGCGCGCGCATAGAGCTTGAACTCCGGCCGCAGCGCCTCGGCGAAGCAGACTGCCTTGGCGGCGATCACGTGCATGAGCGGTCCGCCTTGCATCCCCGGGAAGATCGCGCTGTTGACCTTCTTGGCGATCTCCTCGTCGTTGGTGAGGATCATGCCGCCGCGGGGCCCGCGGAGCGTCTTGTGCGTCGTCGTGGTCACGACATGCGCGTGCGGGATCGGGCTCGGAAAGGCGCCGCCCGCGACGAGCCCCGCGAAATGCGCCATGTCCACCATGAGATAGGCGCCGACGGCGTCGGCGATCTCGCGGAAGCGCTTGAAGTCGATGGCGCGGGGATAGGCCGAGCCGCCGGCGATGATGATCCGCGGCCTGCTCTCGCGCGCGACGCGCTCGACCTCCTCGAAGTCGATGAGCGCATCCTGGCGCCTCACGCCGTAATGCACGGCGTGGAACCACTTCCCGGACTGGTTCGGCGGCGCGCCGTGCGTGAGATGCCCGCCCGCCGCCAGCGACATGCCCATGATGGTGTCGCCGGGCTTGATGAGCGCCATGAAGGCGCCTTGATTGGCCTGCGAGCCCGAATGCGGCTGCACGTTGGCGAAGCGGCAGCCGAAGAGGCGCTTTGCACGCTCGATCGCGAGCTCCTCGGCAACGTCCACGAACTCGCAGCCGCCGTAGTAGCGGCGTCCGGGATAGCCCTCGGCGTATTTGTTGGTGAGCACCGAGCCCTGCGCCTCCAGGACGGCACGCGAGGCGAGGTTCTCGGAGGCAATGAGCTCGATCTGGTCGCGCTGGCGTCCAAGCTCCTTGCGGAGCGCCGCGTTGAGCTCGGGATCGCTCTCCGCGACGGAGGCGCCGAAGAAGCCGGTGGTGGCCGGAGCTGCTGAGACTTTCTTCTGGAGAGGCATTGCGGTTCCGATGCTGGACTTTCTCACGAGAGCTTGGCGATGCGCGGCACGTGCCGCCCGCCCTCGAATGCGGTGTTGAGGAAGGTGCGCAGGCAGTCCTTCGCGACCTCGGCGCCGAGGATGCGGCCGCCGAGCGCGAGGACGTTCGCGTCGTTGTGCTGGCGCGCGAGACGGGCGGTCGTCGCGTCGTGGCAGACGGCCGCGCGGATGAAGCGGTGACGGTTGGCGGCGATCGCGATGCCGATGCCGGTGCCGCAGATGAGGACGCCGCGCTTGGCGCGCTCCGCATGGATCGCGTCCGCGAGCGCCGCGGCGAAATCGGGGTAATCGACCGACTGCGTCCCGTGCGTTCCGAGGTCGAGCGCCTCGTAACCCAGGGATTTCAGCTCCGCGACCAGGAGGGATTTGAGATCGAAGCCGCCGTGATCGGCTGCTATCGCGATCGTCTCGGTCATGACACCCGGATTGAACCACCGATGGAAGCGGGATGCTACCAAATCTCGGTGGCCGAGGCGAGCATACCACCATTGCTCGGGCCCGACGCCCTTCCCGCGCTCGGCGTTGCGGGCGCGGAGAGTCCGCCGATCCCGCGGCCCCGCGCAGCCGTTATTTCATAAAGCCCGGGTTACATTGACAAAACTAGTATCGCCTGCGAGAGTTTACCAAGAATTACAAGAGGTTTTATCGCGGGGGGAAAGACAATGGCCGAACAAAACTCGGCAAAGGGCACGGAGGACCAGTTCCTGCGCATGACCGCTGACGTGGTCGCAGCCTACGTCAGCAACAACTCGCTTCCCTCGGCGCAATTGCCGGACGTGATCGCCTCCGTCTACGGCTGTCTGCGCGGCCTCGGGAAGGCGCCGGGCGAGGCCATGAGCGAGGCGCTGCGCCCCGCGGTCCCCGTGCGCAAATCGATCACGCCGGACTATCTGATCTGCCTCGAGGACGGGAGGAAGCTCAAGATGCTCAAGCGGCATCTGCGCACGACCTACAAGATGACGCCCGACCAGTACCGCGCGAAATGGGGCCTGCCTTCCGACTATCCGATGGTCGCGCCCAACTATGCCGAGCAGCGCTCGGCATTCGCCAAGAAGATCGGGCTCGGCCGCGCTGGCGGCCGCTCGGCATCGCGGCGGAAATAGCGGGTCATTTCCTCGGCTCGCGCGACAGCACGTAATCGAGCTTCTTCCGCGCGAGGCGCCGCAGCGCCGCCTCGCCCGCGGCGGGATCGCCGACGATCGAGACCTCGGTGCCGGTCGCGACGTCGACCGCGGAAACCTTGACCGCGGTTCCCACACGCCGGAACTCGAAGATCACCTCGCGCTCCCCGGTCATTCCGGCCCCGCTGGGACTGCCGCGCGCCCGCTGCTAAGATAAAAGAAAAAGCCAGCAAATGGGAGGGTGTCATGGCCAAGCAAGCCGCGCGCACGCGCACGAAGTCCCCCGCATCGAAACGCCGCAGCGCGAAGCTCGGACGCGCCGTCGTCGTCTCCCAGCCGCGCGACCGCGACTTCAAGCCCGACGGTCTCCGGCCCTATTTCCTCTACCGCAATCTCGGCATGGCCCGCGCGACCAAGGGCAAGGTGGGCGCGCACGTGATCCGCGCGCGCCGGACGGTCAAGGGCGGCCAGGGCCGCCACACCCACGCCCTCGGCTTCCAGATGGTCTACGTGCTCAAGGGCAAGGCGAAGTTCTGGTACGACGGCTACGGCACCGTCGAGGTGGTCGCGGGAAGCGCCGTCTATCAGCCCCCGGGCATCCGCCACGAGATGCTCTCCTGCTCGCGCAATTGCGAGATCCTGGAGATCACTCTGCCCGCGGAGTTCGCGACCGCTGCGGCCTGAGCCCGATTGCCGCGGCGGCGATTTCGCTCTAAGAGGAGCGCATGACGGCACCTCCCGCAGAGCCCGCGCTCGAAGTGGCGATCCGCCGCAGCCACTGCGATCCCGCGGGGATCATCTATTACCCGAACTACCTCGACGTCTTCGAGGATGCGATCGAGGAGTGGCTCGGCGCCGACTACCGCAGGCTCGTTCTCGAGCGCGGCCTGGGCCTCGCGATCGTCGGCGTGGATTGCCAATTCCTGGCACCCGTGCGGATGGGCGACCGCCTCGCCATTCGGCTGCGGCTCGCCGAGCTCGGCGAGGACGGCGCCGTCCTCGCCCTCGAGGGCAAGGCCGCGGATGCGCTGCGGCTCACGGCGCGCCTCACCGCGGCATTTACGGAGCTCGCATCGCAGCGGCGCATTCCGTTTCCGCCGGGGCTGCGCGCGCGTCTCGCCGCGCTGGAGCCGGTCGAGGGAGGCTCGGCATGAGCGGCTTGCGCGCCGTCAATCCCCCGGGCTGGCCGCGCCCGAAGGGCTACAGCAACGCCATCGTCGGCCGCGGCACCTTCGTGCTGGTGGCGGGACAGATCGGATGGAACTCCCGCGAGGAATTCGAGAGCGACGATTTCATCGCGCAATTCCGCCAGGCGCTCCGCAACACCGTCGAGATTCTCGCCGCGGCCGGCGCCAAGCCCGAGCACGTCGCGCGCATGACCATCTACGTCAGGGACAAGCGGCAATATCTCGCGCGGCTCGCCGAGGTCGGCGCGGCCTGGCGCGAGACGATGGGGCGCAGCTTTCCCGCCATGACCTTGGTCGAGGTGAGCGCGCTCCTCGAGGAGCGCGCGCTCCTGGAGATCGAGAGCACTGCCATCATCCCCGAGGCCGCCTAGCGCGATCCCCTATCATTCCGTTCCAAGGACCGATCCCATGACCACTACCGCCGCCCGCCGCGACAGCTCGAAGCCGCAGGAGAAGGCGACTTTCGATTGGCAGGACCCGCTCGATCTCTCGGGCGAGCTCACGGAGGAGGAGCGGCTGGTGCGCGACAGCGCCCGCGCCTTCGCCGAGGAGAAGCTGATGCCGCGGGTGCAGCGCGCCTTCCGCGAGGAGCGCTTCGACCGCGAGATCATGAACGAGATGGGCGCCCTGGGTTTCCTCGGCTCGACCATCCACGGCTACGGCTGCGCCGGCGTCAATTCCGTCTGCTACGGGCTCGTCGCGCGCGAGGTCGAGCGCGTCGACAGCGGCTATCGCTCCGCGATGAGCGTGCAGTCGAGCCTCGTCATGTATCCGATCCACGCCTTCGGCACGGAGGCGCAGCGGCAGAAATACCTGCCGAAGCTCGCGACCGGCGAATGGGTGGGCTGCTTCGGCCTGACCGAGCCCGATCACGGCTCGGATGCCGGCGGCATGAAGAGCCGCGCGCGCAAGGTCGACGGCGGCTACGTGCTCAAGGGCTCGAAGATGTGGATCAGCAACTCGCCGATCGCGGACGTCTTCGTGGTCTGGGCCAAGACCGAGGACGGACGCGTCCGCGGCTTCATCCTCCAGAAGGGCATGAAGGGCCTCTCGGCGCCGAAGATCGAGGGCAAGTTCTCGCTGCGCGCCTCGGTCACGGGCGAGATCGTCATGGACAACGTCTTCGTCCCGGACGAGAACTTCCTCCCCAACGTCTCCGGCCTCGCGGGTCCCTTCTCCTGCCTGAACAACGCGCGCTACGGCATAGCCTGGGGCGCGCTCGGCGCGGCCGAGTTCTGCTGGCACGCCGCGCGCGACTACACGCTCTCGCGCACCGCCTTCGGGAAGCCGCTCGCGGCCAACCAGCTCATCCAGAAGAAGCTCGCGGACATGCAGACGGAGATCGCGATCGGCTTGCAGGCTTGTCTCCGCCTGGGCCGGCTCAAGGACGAGGGCCGCGCGGCGCCGGAGGCGATCTCGATGCTCAAGCGCAATTCCTGCGGCAAGTCCCTCGACATCGCCCGCATGGCCCGCGACATGCACGGCGGCAACGGCATCGTCGACGAGTACCACGTGATCCGTCACGTGATGAACCTCGAGACCGTCAACACCTACGAGGGGACGCACGACATTCACGCCCTCATCCTGGGGCGCGCGCAGACGGGCATCCCGGCGTTCTGAGGGGAGCGCCGCCGCTCGTCTCCGGCCGCCTACGCCTTCAACCCGATCGCCGCCGCGACGGCTTGCTTCAGGCGGTTTCGCTCGATCTTGCCGTTGGCGTTGCGGGGAATGCTCGGCAGCCTCACCACGTAATAGGCGCCGAGCGCGAAGCCTTTGAAGGCATCGGCGATCCGCCGGAGGATCTCCGCGGTATCGCCCTGCTGGAACGCCACCGCGAAATAGACTTCCTCGACGCCCGAGGCATTCGCGAAGGTGCAGACGCCCACATCCGTGACTTCGGCGTGCTTCAGAGCCTGGCTCTCGAAGGCATCTGGCGGCACCTTCTCGCCGCCGATGTTGAGCATCTCGTCCCGCCTGCCGATCACCTTGAGCTGCCGGGCCTCGTTGAGCACGCCCATGTCCTCGGGGTAGAACCAGCCGTCCCTGAAATATCGGCGTGTTGTCTCGGGGTCGTCGGGATAGCCCTCGACCATGCAGGGGGTCTTGAGCCTGATGCGGCCGATCGATCCCGGCGGGAGGAGCCGGTCCTCATCGTCGACGATCTCGACCGTGGTGTCGGGCCAAACGCTTGCGAAACCGTCTTTACGCGACGTGCGCGAGGCAAAGGCGGCGGCGGCCTCGTTGCATCCGTAGTTGCGGTAGAGATCGACCGCGAGCCGCTCGAGCGCGAGGTCGCGCAAGGCTTCGGTGATGGGCGCGCCGAAGGAGTGGATCGCGAGATTCGGCGGCTTGACGAAATCCTGCGGCAATTCCTCGAGCACGCGCTTCAGCGTGATCGGGAACAGCGAGACCTGCGTGATCCCGTGCGCCGTCACCGCCTGTGCCAGGCCCAGTTTGCCCGTCACGAAATCGGTCACGACGGCGCCGCCGGCGCGCAGGCAGGCAGTGGCGACGCCGTAGACGTGCCAGACATTGAGCCCCGCCGTGAGCAGGTACAGCGAGCGCGAGGTGAATTCGAATTGCGCCGCGAATTGCCGTACCCGCGCCTCGAACATCCGCCGCAGCAGCACGACGCGCTTCGGCGCGCCCGTGGTCCCCGAGCTCTGCAGGACCCGTACGGGATCCTCGGGTCCCGCGGGCGCCGCATCCGTCTCGGCCCCGCTGCCCGCCCAAGCGCGGCGCAACCAATCCGCGGTAAGGCTCAAGTGCCGTCGCGCGCTCGCGGTCGCGAAGCCGGGCGCGGCCAGAACGCAGTCGACGCACGCACGCAACGCGACGTTCCCGGGGCTTTCGACGTTGACGAGCGACGCCGTGGCGATGCCGTGACGCTCGAGGGCCAGCAGCAGGAGCCAATGCGTGTAATAGTCCTCGCACCCCACCGCCACCGAGCTCCCGCGCGGCAATCCCAAATCGCGCGCCGCCGCGGTGAATTTCCGGAGGTCCCGGGCGAATTCCGCGTAGGTGATGGCGCGTCCGCCGTCGACGAGCGCCGTGGCCTCGGGCCGCTCGGCCGCACGATAGGCGATGAAATCCGCCGTCGTGACGTTGTCGCCCGGATATCCCGCCATCGGCTGGTTCTCCGATTGCATTGGCAATGCAGCTCATCTCGCGTCGCAAACGAAGATCGAGCTACTCAGAGGCGCTTGTACCTTCGCATCGTCTCCTGGAGCCGGTCGAGCGGGAGGGCGTAGGCGGTGCGGCGCTGGAAGCCCGTCATCGTCTCGGCTTTGCAGAGCGCGTTGAGGATCGCCTCCTCCGTCGCCTCGGCGGCGGCGCGGAAGAGCGCGGTCATCCCGTCCGGCGATACCATCGAGACCGTGCTGGTCGGCGCGCGGGGATCGACGCGGTTCGCCGTGCTGAAGGCGATGAAGATGTCGCCGCTGCCGTTGGCGCCGATGCCGCCGACCCAGGCGAGCCCGGTGGTCGCGCGCCGCGCGAGGCGCTGGCATTGGATCGGCAGAAGCGGCGCGTCGGTGGCGAGCACGACGATGATCGAGCCGGTATCGGCGCGCGGACGCCGCGGCGACGGTACCGCATCGATCCCGATCTCCTCGCCCACGGGGACGCCGTCGACGCGCAGGAGCTCGCGCATGCCGTAATTCGCCTGCACGAGGGCGCCGACGACGTAGCGCGCGCCGCCCTCCGTCACGATGCGCGAGGCCGTGCCGGTGCCGCCCTTGAACTCGTGCGCGATCATGCCGGTGCCGCCGCCGACGTTGCCCTCGGCGACGGCGCCGCCGGTTGCGCCGTCGAGCGCGGCGAAGACATGCTCGAAGGTCACCGGCATGCTCCAGGCGTCGCTCAGGAGCCCGTCATGGGTCTCGGCCGCGACCGGCAGCATCCACGGGGAGTCCGCGCCCTTCGCATTTCCATAGGCGCCGAGGGCATCGCGCACGAGCCCGACGCTGTGCGTGTTGGTGATGGCGATCGGCGTCGTGAGGAGGCCCTGCTCCGCGATCCAGAGCGCGCCGGTCATCTCGCCGTTGCCGTTGAAGGAATGGATGCCCGCGAAGACCGGGCGGGTCCAGACGTCGCGGCCCCCCGGCCAGATCGCGCTGACCCCGGTGCGCACCGTTGTGGGCGCATCGCGCAGGAGCGTCGTGTAGCCGACCTCGACGCCCGCGACGTCGGTGATCGCGTTGAGCGGGCCCGGCTCGAGCCGGCCCACGCGAATGCCGAGCTCGCGCAGGCGCGCGCGCAGCATCTCCTTGCCGAGAGAGGAATGCGTCATGGTGCGTCCCCCTGGGGGACGCACCCTAGCACGCCCGCGCGAGGCGGGCTAAGCCGCGGGGATCAGGCCGCGGGCGAGATCTGGAGCGCGCGCGGGCCCAGCTCCACGAGCTGCGTCCAGAACCGGTCGAGGCGGCGCAGCGTGCCGTGCACGGCCACGAGGTCCTCGGCCTTGATCGGCCCGCGCGAGAGCGCCGCGACGTGCCGCTGGTGCATGACGGTGATCTTCTTGCGCAGCTCCTGGCCCTTGTCCGTGAGGCGGACGCGGACCGAGCGACGGTCGTGCAGGGAGCGCTCCTGCACGATGTAGCCGGCCTCCACCATCTTCTTCACGTTGTAGGAGACGTTGGAGCCGAGGTAGCAGCCGCGCAGCGTCAACTCGCCGACCGTCATCTCGAGGTCGCCGATGTTGAACAGAATCATCGCCTGAACGTTGTTGATGTCGTGGACGCCCTGGTTGTCGAGCTCGAGCTTCACCACCTCGAGGAATTGGCGGTGCAAGCGCTCGACCAGCGCGATGACGTCGAGATAGGCGGTGTCCATGTTGCCCTCAATCCAATGGCGACCGAGGGCATCCTAGAGGTTCAATGGTTAACGAAGCGTTTGCGTCGGAACTTCTTTGAAATCCTGGGCCAATTTATAGAAGATCATGTTTATTAAGAGGTTACCGAGATTCCGCGCGCCGCGTATTGGCGTCTCGAATGCCGCCAATATGTGGCAAAAAAGGGTTCCGCCGCCCTAGCGGGCGCCCTTGAGGAAGCGGTACATCACCGAGAAGTCCTTCGGCCCAAAGCCCGATCCCACCAGGAACTGGAAGAGAGCCGCGGCCTCGGCACCCATGGGCGTGACGGCGCCGACGCCCTGTGCCGCCTGCTGCGCGAGCTTCAGGTCCTTCAGCATCATGTCCGCGGTGAAGCCCGCCTGGTAGTCGCGGTTCGAGGGCGCCGTCGGCACCGGTCCCGGCGCCGGACAGTAGCTCGTCATCGCCCAGCTCTGCCCCGAGGATTTCGAGCTGATGTCGAAGAGCTTCTGGAGGTCGAGGCCGAGCTTCTCCGCGAGCTGGAAGCCCTCGCAGACGCCGATCATCGCGACCGCCATCATCATGTTGTTGCAGATCTTGGCGGCTTGACCGTTTCCGGCCGCGCCCGCGTGCACGATGGTCTTGCCCATCTTCTCGAGGATCGGCTTCGCGCGCTCGAAGGCTTGGGCGCTGCCGCCGCACATGAAGGTGAGCGTGCCCGCGGCCGCGCCGCCGACGCCGCCGGAGACCGGCGCGTCCAGCATGTCGAAGCCGTGCTCGGCCGCGGTCTTGGCGACGGCGCGCGCGGTCTCGACGTCGATGGTGGAGCTGTCGATGAGGAGCGCACCCTTGCGCGCGGCGGCGAGGATGCCGCCTTGAGCGGTATAGGCCTGCCGCACGTACGGGCCCGCGGGGAGCATGGTGACGACCACCTCGGCCTCCGCGACCGCGGCGGCGGCGCTCTTGGCGTGGCTCCCGCCCGCCTTGGCGAAACCCTCCATCGCCGCTGCCGCGAGGTCGAAGCCCGCGACCTGATGGCCCGCCTTGACGAGATTCGCCGCCATGGGGCCGCCCATGTTGCCGAGGCCGATGAATCCGATCCTGCTCATGCTTTTCTCCCTCATCTCATCCGAAGACGAGCTCGCGCTCGCCGAGACTCTCGAAATAGCGCGCGACCTCGGCCGCGCCCACCTCCGCGAGGGAGCGGTGCTCCCAGCGCGGCTTCTGATCCTTGTCGACGAGCAGCGCGCGGATGCCCTCGTAGAAATCGTGGGCGGCCATCACGTGCTGGGTCATGCGGTATTCGAGCGCCAAGGCGGCCTCGATGTCGAGGCCGCGCCCGCCGAGTTTCATCTGGTGAAAGGTGATCTCCAGCGAGATTGGCGAGGCGCGGTCGATGGCGGCCCGCGCCTCTCGCGCCCACTCGCCTTCCTCCGCCTCGAGCGCCTCGCGGATCGCCGCGACGCTCGCAAGCGAGAAGCAGCGGTCGATCGCCGGCCGGAGCGCCGCGAGCGGCGGCGGGCCCGGGTCCTCGTGAAATTCCGCGAGCAAGGTCTCGACCTGCGCCCGCTCCTCGCCGCTCCGCCAAGCCATGCCTCCCAGCGCCTGCACCAGCCTCTCGACCCGCTCGTGCCGGACGTAATGGGTCGCGAAGGCGCAATAGAGCATGTCCGCGGCTTTGACGCGCGCGCCGGTGAGCGCGAGATACATACCGATCTTGCCGGGACAGAGGTTGAGGTAGCGCGTGGCGCCCACGTCCGGGAAAAGCCCGATATGGACCTCGGGCATGGCGCAGAGGCTGCGCTCGGTCGCGACGCGGTGGGAGCCGTTCACCGAGACGCCCATGCCGCCGCCCATGGCGATCCCGTCCATGAGCGCGATGTAGGGCTTCGGGAACCGGTGCACGCGCTCGATGAGCCAGTACTCCTCGCGGAAGAAATCCGCCTTGTAGTCGCCGGCACCCTTGGGATGGTGGCGCGCGTCGTAGATCGCGCGGACGTCGCCGCCCGCGCAGAAGGCGCGGTCGCCCGCGCCGCGCACGACGATCGCGCGCACGGAGGGATCGCGGCCCCATTCCACGAGCTTCGGATCGAAGGTGCGGTACATGCCGAGGGTGAGCGTATTGAGCGCCTTCGGCCGGTTGAGCGTGACGATGCCGAGCCCGTCGCGCCGCTCCAGGAGCATCTCGGAGCTCTCGGTCATGTCAGCGGTTGCCGGCGCCGAGGAGGCGGCGGGCGATGATGACGCGCATGATCTCGTTGGTGCCCTCGAGGATCTGGTGGACGCGGACGTCGCGCAGGTAGCGCTCGATCGGATATTCCTTGATGTAGCCGTAGCCGCCGTGGAGCTGCAGCGCCTCGTTGCAGACGTGGAAGCCCGCGTCGGTGGCGAAGCGCTTGGCCATGGCGCAGTGGAGCGTCGCCTCGGGATCGGCGCGGTCGAGGCTCGCGGCCGCGCGATGCACCATGAGCCGCGCCGCATCGAGCTCCGTCGCCATGTCCGCGACCTTGAACTGCAGCGCCTGGAACTCGCCGAGCGTCTTCCCGAATTGCTTGCGGACGCCCATGTAGTCGCGCGCGGCCTCGAGGCAGGCGCGGGCGCCGCCGAGCGAGCAGGCGGAGACGTTGATGCGGCCGCCGTCGAGACCCGCCATCGCGATCTTGAAGCCGTCGCCTTCCTCGCCGAGGCGGTTCGCGACGGGGACGCGGCAGTTCTCGAAGATGACCATCGCCGTCGGCTGCGTGTTCCAGCCGAGCTTCTTCTCCTTCTTGCCGAAGGATAGGCCGCGCGTTCCCTTCTCGACGACGATGGTGGAGATGCCCTTCGGCCCCTCCTCACCCGTCCGCACCATGCAGACGTAGAGGTCGCTGGTACCCCCGCCGGAGATGAAGGCCTTGGCCCCGTCGATCACGTAGTGCTCGCCCTGCCGCAGCGCGCGCGTCTTCAAGGAGGCGGCGTCCGACCCCGCGCCGGGCTCGGTCAGGCAATAACTCGCGAAATGCTCCATGCTCGCGAGCCTCGGTAGAAATCGTCGGCGCTGCTCGTCGCGGCCGAAGCGGTCGATCATCCAGGCGGCCATGTTGTGGATCGAGAGGTATGCCGCCGTCGAGACGCAGCCCGTCGCGAGCTCCTCGAAGATGAGGGCGGCATCGAGGCGCGAGAGCGCGGAGCCGCCGACCTCGTCCTTGACGTAGATCCCCGCGAAGCCCAGCGCCGCCGCCTTGCGCAGCGCCTCCACGGGGAAAATCTCCTTCGCGTCCCATTCCGCTGCGTGCGGGCGGAACTCGCGCGCCGCGAAATCCCGCGCCGTCTCCTGGATCGCGCGCTGCTCCGGCGTCAGCTCGAAGTCCATGAAATTCCTTCCGGTCCCGCGGCGAGGCCGCCCCTCCGCAAATTCGCCGCTGTGCCGCTCCCGCCGCTGTTCTAGGCGGCCGGGGCCACCTCTGGAGGCGGACCGTTCCAGATCAGAACATCCGGACAGAGGTCTGCCCCGTTCGGCCAGACGACGGTCCCGCCCTCGACCCGCACGCGCGCAAATTCCGCCGGATCGGTTCTGACCCGCTCGAAGATCGGCCCCCGGAGCAGCGCCGTCACGTCGCGCTCGATGGTCGAACCGTCGGTGAGCGTGAGCCGCAATCTCAGCCCCCCAAATGGCTTCGCATCGACAATTCGCAAGAGTTTCATGGCTGCACCTCGCGCCGCATCCTAATCCAGCGGCGCAATGGGAGCGAGCGTTTCACCTGCCCGAGCCCGCTGCCAGTCCTGCCGCACCTCCGCCCGGTGCTCCTCCGCCCACTCCAGCACCAAGGCGAACGCCGCCGTGGCAATGAGCCGCGCAACACCACAAGCGTCTCGATCGCGATCAGCGCCTCGTGCTCGCCGTAGACGGCATGAAAATGCGCTGGCTCGTGATCGGCATAGAACATCCGAATGATAATTCCGAAGAACCGGCTTATCTCCGGCATCGGACCGTTCCCACGAATGCATGACCTTGCTGCGCCATCTCCTGGATCGCGCGCTGCTCCGGCGTGAGCTCGAAGTCCATGAAATTCCTTCCGTCCCGGCGGCGGCGGATGATAGCGGCGCCCGCCTCCGCCAGCAACGCGCGGGCTGGCGGGCAATCGGCCGGGCCTCGTGGCGCTCCCTATCTGCTCGTATTGCACTTTGGATTTCTAGACATAATTGTAAGTGGTATCGTCAGGGGTCGCCGCGTTCATCGGAAGGGAGAGACCGATGTTCATCCGTCCTCGCCGTTTGCTGGATCAAGTGACGCTGCTGCACGGGCCGCAGGACCTTCTCGGCCGGTACTTCATCGCCGCGGACAACGCCGCGCGCGAGCGCGGCGCGCGCTTGCGGCTGCGCACCGACTTCGAGGCCCTGATCGCGCTCAACGAGCGTCACCGCGACAGCTGGCCCGCGCTCGCTCCGGTGTTCAATCCCGAGCTCAGCAATCTCCGCATCGACACCGCCTTCTGGATCGATGCCACCGACGAGGACGGCGAGACGGTCGCGACCCATGCCGCGCGCTTCTTCGACTGGCCAGAGACCACGCTCGCGGCGGAGCTGCGCTCGCTCCGCCCCTTCTACGAGGACCCGGCGCCACGGATCGCTTCGGGCGAGTCGATCGAGGTCGCGGCTCCCGCGGCCGACCGCATCCGGGGCCGCGTCATGTACGGCGGCGCGGTCTGGGTGCGGCCGGATTGGCGGCAGCGCGGTCTCGCAAGCCTCGTTCCCCGCATCTCCCGCGCCTACGGCTACACCCGCTGGAACACCGAATACACCTGGGCGCTGATCGAGCCGCGGACGCACGAGCTCGGCCTCGCGCGCGCGAACGGCCCCTACCGCGTGGAGGAGCGCATCGTGCTCAACCTCGGCTTCCGCGGCCACCTGCCGCTGCTGCTGATGTGGATGCCGCGCGAGGCGATGCTCGATGACGTCGCCGAGATCGTCGGTCAGGCGACGGTGGAGAGCTCGCGGCGCATGGAGACGCTGAGCACGAACTCGTCGCCGTCCCCGGTACGCCAGGGCATGAGAAGGCGGTCGTAGCGCACGCGGATCGTCGTCGCCTCGGAATTCTTGAGCGTGGCGCGGACGCCGTCGAGCCGGATGCGGCGCCCGGCGAGCGCGCGGGCGTAGCTGTCCGCGACCCAGTCGCCGTAGGCGCCGTCGGGGAGGTCGTTGAGATCGCGCCCGACCGCGAGCATTCCCTCGCAGGGCTTGAGCATCTTGATGCCCGCGCCGAAATGCTCGACCGTCATCCGCGAGGTCTTCCGGCGCTGCCGCACGAGCACCGAGCGGTGCAGGAGGTCGGCCTTCATGAGCGCCTGAGGGAGGTCGCCGGGCAGCGTGCCGCGCTGCTCCCGCCAGAGCCGCACCAGCGGCTGCAAGCGCTCGTAGGTCGGGGCCGCGAGGGAGGAAATGCTCCGCTCGGCGGCGAGCCAGGCCGGCCGGCGCACCACCGGCTCGCCCCCCGCGAGATCCTCGGCGCGCTCGGTGAAGGCGCCGATGCTGTTGAACATCTCGTAGGACCAGTCCTCGCCCCAGAACACCGCCAGCAGGATCCGCCGCGGCCGCAAATCCGCGAGCTTGAAGAGCGCCGAAGCCAGGCTCAGCAGGCTGTACCGGCTCGCGCGCAACGCCACGCGAACGCCGCCCTCGCGCAGCCCGATGTGAATGAAGCCGAGATTGCGGACGGCATAGCCGAGGACGTCGAAGTCGGCCTCGCGATAGCCCAGACGCGCTGCGAGCGCGCGCGGCTCGTCGACCCAGGCCTCGCCGCGATCGTCGATGACCACACCCGCTCGTCTAGGCACGCTCCGCGCCGCGCTCATGATAAATCCGCCGTCCCCCTTCGAGGGCTCGCCCGATTCACCCGCTCGCGCGCGGCCCCCACCCCCGAAGGCCCCGCCGCCCGGCCATCATATCAATTGAAAATTGAATTCGACAATGCCGGCGGCGTTCCCGATTTGAACGCTCGTTCAAGGGGCGCCGGCCTCGCTCACTCGGCGGCGCGCCCCTTGGCGCTCGCCTTGGCTGCGCGCTCGGCCGCGTGCTGCTCGAACATCTTCTTGGTCGCGGCCTCGCGCAGGCGCGTGAACTCGACCTCGTTCGCGAGCGCCCAGGACATGGACTCCCGGCGATGCGCGTTCGAGCCGCGGAAATGCGGCACCACGTGCCGCGCATAGAGCTCGTAGGATTTCTTGGTCGCCTCCCAATTCGCCCAATTGTGCGCGAGCTGGAGATAGCAGCCGAACCCGCCCTGCTTCTCCTTGAGGCGCTCGATCTGTGCGATCGCGTCGTCGGGCGTGCCGATCACTGCGCGGCGCGTCTCGACGAGCACCTCGACGGGATCGCGCCCCTCGAGATCGGAGAAGCGTGCGGGGTTGATCGCCTGGTAATAGGTCAAATACTTCTCGAGCCCGTAGCGCACGTTCGCGCGCGCCTGCTCCCTCGTCTCCGCGATGTGCATGGGGCCGACGAGGCGCAGCACCGCAGGGTCCATCACCCGCCCATCCTCGGCCGCGATCTCCTGCGCGATCTTCCAGTTGGCGCCGAGGACGTCGAAGGCGCCTTCCTGGGTCGCCGCGACGCAGAGCATGCCGAGCCCGTATTTGCCGGCGGCGCGGCCGCCCGAGGGCGAGACCATGCTGGCGACGCAGACCTCCGGATGGGGCCGCGTATAGGGCAAGAGGTGGAGGCGCGCCTCCTTGAGCGTGTACCAGTCAGTGGTCTCGGTCACGCTCTCGCCGCGGAAGAGGCGGAGAATCACGTCGAGCCCCTGCATCATCCGGTCGCGCTGCGTCGAGGGATCGATGCCGAGCATCATGGCATCGGTGGTGAGGAGGCCCGGCCCCGCCCCGAACATGACGCGTCCCATGGTCATGTGGTCGAGCTGCACGATCCGCTGCGCCACCATCAGGGGATTGTGATAGGGGAGCGACACGACCCCCGTGCCGAGCCGGATGCGCTTCGTGCGCTCCGCTGCAGCAGCGATGAAGAGCTCCGGCGAGGCGATGATCTCGTAGCCCGCGGAGTGATGCTCCCCGATCCACGCCTCCTCGTAGCCGAGCTTGTCGAGCCATTCGATGAGCTCGATGTCCCGCCGAAGCGCAAGCGTCGGGTCCTCGTCCACGGGATGGAACGGCGCGAGGAAGATGCCGCTGCGGAGCATTGGACCGGACATGGGTGAGTTCCCTTCCACTTCGTGCACGACCGCCTGCGACTATGACACGGTTAGGGTCGCAGATTGCAAGCGGTAGCATCTCAGTCTCGGCCGCCGCTCCTGGGGTCAGAGCTTCACTTCGCTTATTTGAATCGTCGGCTGCAGGTCTGTGTAGTTGGGGATATCCCCCAAGATCTCCTGGGCATGCGGAGCGAAGGCAGCCTGAAAGGCAGCAGCCGATTCGAAGAGCAGATGGCCCATGGCGATGAAGGCCGGCGGCGATCCCGCAGTACCGCCCGCGATGCCCTGCTCGACCGCGACGCCTTTGCAGGCGCCGCCGAGCTTCTGCTGCACCATCGGTATGTGCTTGGAGCAATAGTACCCCATGTCGAACCGCGCGCCGGGCCTGTTGGGGTAGAGCACGCTGACTTTGATCATTGTCGCTTCCTCCGGCTCAATCGGTTGAACCCGTTTTCCCTCGACGATAAAGCCCGATGGCCCCTTTGCGCATCATGGAATGCGAGCTACCTAGCCTCGGTCCAGCTCTCCGAGAAGGCGAGCGCGCAGGTGCTGAAGGGGCGGCCTTCGCGCTCGCGGGGCCAGGGGCGTCCGGCGGCTTGGGCGCCGTTCAGGGTGAGGCGCGCGCCGAGCGCGGGGATCAAGATGGTGCAGAGCCCGTATTGACGCCCCGGCACTTGGTTCGGCTGCGTGTGCAGGAGGAGCGGATCGCCGATGTCGTGCCAGGTGAGCGCGACCTCCTCGCCCCGTGCGCTCGCGCGCTCGGTCCAGAAATAGCGGGGATCTCCGCTCTTCGAGAATGCGGCCTCGGTCACGGGGATCGTCGTGTCCTTGAGCTCGGCGTTGAGCATGCCCTGGACGGTCGTCTGCAGCCAGCGCGCCATCGCGATGTTGTCGGAATAGATCCGCCAGCGCCCGTGCGTGAGCTCGCTCTTGAGATAGAGCACGTGGCCGGGGCCCGCGGGACAGAAGACGATGCGCCAGAAACTTGCATCCGTCGTGTTGGGATCGCCGTCTTTCTCGCTGAGGCGGATGAAGGGATTCTCGCCAGTCAGGATCGTGCGATTGGGGTCTGCGATGCTCATCTAGGGTACCTCCCTGCTGCAGCAGGGAGGATAGCGGGTCCGGAGAAAGCGCGGCAACCGCCGAGCGCGGCGGGCGCGCAGATGTGATGCCGCGCGCGGGTGCCGCAGCATTGTCAGGTCGCACCGGCGCTCTTATGATCCCGCTCCCCTTTTGCAGATCGAGACGAGCGTGCCCCGCCTACCCTCTCAGCCCCTCGGGGCCTTTCCGCGCCTCCGTCTGCGCCGCACCCGGCGCGACGAATGGACGCGGCGCATGGTCGCGGAGAACATCCTCACCGCAGCCGACCTCATCTGGCCCATCTTCGTGCAGGAGGGACCGGCCGCCCGCACGCCCGTCGCCTCGATGCCCCATGTCGACCGGCTCTCGGTTCCCGCGATCGTCGATGCCGTCGGCGAGGCGAAGGCGCTCGGCATCCCCTGCATCGCGCTCTTTCCGGCGACGCCCCTCGAGCGCAAGTCGCCGGATGGCGATGAGGCCGTCAATCCCGAGAACCTCGTCTGCCGCGCGACGCGCGCGATCAAGGAGGCGCATCGCGACATCGGCGTGCTCTGCGACGCGGCGCTCGATCCCTATACAACTCACGGCCACGACGGCGTGCTGCGCGACGGCTACGTCGCCAATGACGAGACCGTCGATATCCTGGTGCGGCAGTCGATCGTGCAGGCCGAGGCCGGCTGCGACGTCATAGCGCCCTCGGACATGATGGACGGGCGCATCGGCGCAATCCGCGACGCCCTCGACGAAGCCGGCTTCGAGCGCGTCAAGATCATGTCCTATGCCGCAAAATACGCCTCGGGCTTCTACGGCCCGTTCCGCGACGCGCTGGGCTCGAAATCGTCGCTCGGCAAGGCGGACAAGCGCACCTATCAGATGGATCCCGCCAATACCGACGAGGCGCTTCGCGAGGTCGCGCTCGATCTCGCGGAGGGCGCGGACATGGTGATGGTGAAGCCTGGCATGCCCTATCTCGATGTGGTGCGCCGCGTGAAGGAGCGCTTCGGCGTCCCCACCTTCGTCTATCAGGTCAGCGGCGAATACTCGATGCTGCATGCGGCGATCGAGCGCGGCTGGCTCGACGAGAGCGTGATCCCCGAGGCGCTCCTGGGCATGAAGCGTGCCGGCGCCGACGGCATCCTCACCTACAGCGCGCTCGCGGTCGCGCGCCTCCTCAAGAAGGGCTGAGCACCCGCTCGAAGAAACGGAGGATCGCGCGGTCGTGCCACGTGCCGCCGCGGCGGTCGTGGAATCCCACATGGCCGCCGCGCGCGAGCAGCAGTGGAAGCAATTGTGGATTATCGCTCCAATCCCGCTCCCGGAACGGCCCGGCCGGCACGATCGGATCGTCCTCCGACTGGATGAGCAGCGTCGGCACCTCGATACCCTGAAGGAAACTCGCGCAAGATGAGCGGCGGTAGTAGTCGTCCGCGCCCGCGAAGCGGTTGCGCGGCGCGGTCACGCGGTCGTCGAACTCGCGGATGTCGCGCGCCGCGAGGATGGCCCGCCGCTCCTCCGGCGCGGGCGGCCCGCGCGCCGCAAGCGCCTCCGCGCGAAGCTCGCTCATGAAATAGCGATGATAGAGCGCGTTCCGAGGCGCCATCATGCTGGCGCAGGTCGAGGCGAGATCGAGCGGCGCCGAGACGGCGGCGGCCGCGGTCACGGGCGTGTCGCGCCCGCGCTCGCCGAGATACTTCAGGAGCACGTTTCCGCCTAGGGAATAGCCGATGGCAAACATCCCCTGCGCAATCGCGCGCGCGGGCAATCCCTCGATCGCCCGGGCAAGATCCTCGCTGCGTCCGGCGTGATAGCGCTCCCGGCAGAGCAGGCGCGAGGAACCGGCGCCGCGCTGATTGAGCCGCAGCACCGGAAATCCCGAGCGCAGCAGCGCCCTCGCCGTCGCGCGCACGTAGGCGCTGTCCTCGCAGCCCGTGAGGCCATGGATGAGGATCGCGAGCGGGCGGCGCCGCTGGCCCTTGGGCCAGTGCAGTGCCGCCGTCGTGCGGTCGCCGCCGGCTCCGTCCAGAGGCAGCTCGATCCGTTCCGCCGCGAACTCCGACAGGTCGGCGCGGGGTCGGCGCAGAAAGTTCCGTAATGTCTGCAAATCGCCCCCGAGCCACGGCCAGCGCTCCTGGAATTGGGGCAGGTCGAGCGCGTCGATGGCGTCGGACGAGTGGGCGATCATGAGATTGATGTAGTGATCCCCTCGCGCCCGCGCCAAGCGGATCGAAAGACCCGAGGGCTCCGCGTCCAGGATTCGAGCTTGGATTTGGCCGTGAGAAGGAACAGGCCAACCCCGCTTCGCGCGACGCCTCGCTTGCGCGCGTGAACACCAACCGTTAAAAGGGCGAATATGGGGGCATGAGCGTGACGGGTCATTCTGGAGGATGACCCCGGGGGACCTTGCGTCATGAGCGAGGATTGCGCGATTCCCGCTGAGACGGCTCGCCTCGTTCCCTGGAGCGAGCGCCAGCGTTTCTTCGTCATCACTGCTGGGCGGACCGGCTCGACGTTGCTGGCATCGATCCTTGCGGATGCAGGGGCGAATTTCGGTATGCCACCGGCGACCGAGTGGCAGGTTTCTCGCGGGGGCGACATGGAATTGCCAGACGCCCGGCGCGCCGCCAACCGCTTCCGCATCGCCTTCGAGCGCTCTCCCCGCAAGCCGGTGTCGGTTGCGGCGAAGCACATCTGGATGCATCACGTGTCCGCCGGCAAGCGCCACCTCGCGCACGCGCTGAAGCAAGCCTGCTTCCTCAAAGCGGTGAATCTGGATTTGGCAGTGCCCCACGCAATCAAGCTCGGGTACTTCCCGAAGGTCATCGTCAGCTACCGCCCGTTCGCGGAGTACGCCGTGAGCTCATCGCAGATGCTGGGCTCACGGCCGGTTTCGGTCCTGCAGGAAGATTACGAGCGCATCTACTCGAACGCGCTCTTGCAGCTCTTTTCCTTCGGCGGCTGCGCCGTCAGCTACGATGATTTGGTCGCGCCGGACCGGCTCGATTGGGCGCGGAGCCTTGCGGAGGTGACGGGCCTCTCGGCGGAGGCGCTCCTCGCGAGCCGGGCGCGCCGCCTATCTTCCCGCGACGAGCCCGTCTTCGGGCTTCCCAAGCTCTCGGAACCGGCGACGCGAATCCAGGCCGCAATCGAGCAATGCAAAGGCCGCGCGCTGCCGCCGAGCGCCCCTGCCCTGCGGAACTGGATGCAGAGGATGGGTGCTGAAGTCGAGCGGTCTACCGCGCCATCGCCGCGGTGGCGTGGGTTCAGGCGCACTGCGGCGGAAGCGATGGCATTTTGCGCGGCAATCGTCGATCGCAGGGTTCCCTGGTACGCGCGCGCTGCCGCTATCGGCCTCATCGCGGGCTATCTTGCCGCGCCCTGGGATCCGATCCCGGACAATCTCCCCTATGTCGGTCACGCCGACGATGCCGTCGCAACGGCTTTCGCCATGTTTGCGTTCATGCGGCTCGTGCCTGCGGAAGTCGTTCGAAAGCTGCGGCTCGAGGCCGCCCAACGGCTCGGCACTCCGCCGGACGCGCTCGCGCCGCTCAACCGGGCTTCATCCAAGTGAGCTCGTGCTTGTTGTGATGGAGATGCACGAGCCGTGAGCCCGGAATGGCCGCGAAGCGGCGCGCGGTCTCGTGGTCGGTCGGGCCCTGGAACTTGAGCGTGCAGACGAAGCGCCGGCAGGTGCCGGCGGCAAGCCAGCGCTCGACGAGGCCCAAGAGGCGCCGCGGATAGCAGACCACGTCGGAGAAAAGCCAATCGATAGGCCCGAGCGCGCGCGGATCGAGGCCGAAGGCGCTCTCGCGCCGCACCTCGACGCCGGGCATCGCGGCGATCCGCGGCTCCAGCGGCGCCTTGTCGACGCTGATGACGCGCGCTCCCAATCGGGCGAGCGCCCAGGTCCAGCCGCCGGGACTGCTGCCGAGATCGAGGCAGAGCGAGCCGGGCCCCGGATATTCGCGAAGCAGCGTCAGCGCCTCCCATAGCTTCAAGTAGGCACGGCTCGGCGGCGCCGCCCTGTCCTCGACGAAGCATGCCTCGCCATTCGGGAACGGGCTCGAGCAGCGCGCCGATGCCAGGAGGGATCCCTCGTCGATCAGCGTCCACGAGCCGAGCGGCGCCGCCGGCGCGGGCTCCGGGAAGCGCAGCGGCTTTGCCGAGACCTTGGGGAGCCTCGCTTGGATGAGCGCGGCCCGGCGGTGATGGGCGTGCGAATAGAGCGCCCAGTTGCGCTGCATCGCTCGGAGCCGCTTGGCGGCCTCGCCGATCGAGGCGACGGGGAGCCGGACGGGATCGTGCCAGATGTTGGCGGCCCAAGCGGCGGGCCGCGCCGGCCCCGGCGCCAGCAGGAGGCGGCCATGGGCGGTGCTCACCTCGCCCAATTCCGCGCGCAGATCCTCGACGAAGCCCTCGGCCGCGAGATAGGCCGCAAATGCCGGCGCCTCCGACACCTCAGCCCATCAGGAAGGTGTGCACCGTCGCGATCTGGTCGCCGGACATCAAGGCCGGCGCGTGGCCGACGCCCGCGAATTCGATGAGGCTCGAGCGCGGTCCGCGCTGCGTCATCGCCCGCGCGTCTCCCGCGCGCAGCAGATCCGACTCGGCTCCGCGCAAAGTCAAGGTGGGACAAACGATGCGGTCCCATTGCGGCCAGAAATTCGTGTCGGCGAACTTTCCGGCCTTGAAGGGCTCGGCGATGCGGGGGTCGTAATGGAGGCCCAGCGTCCCGTCCTGCCGCTTGCGCGCGCTGTGGACGGCCATGTGCCGCCACTGGCCCGCGCTCAGCGCGCCGAAGCTTGCGGAGACCATCCGCAGATAGCCCTCGAGCCCCGCCAGGTCGGGGAAGCTCGGGTCCGTTCCGACATAGGTTGCGATGCGCTCGATCCCTTCCTTTGCCAGCACGGGGCCGATGTCGTTCATCACGAGGCGCTTGATCGGCGTGCGCGGCAGCGCCGCCATGAGCATGCCGATCAAGCCGCCCATGGAGGTCCCGACCCAGTAGACTTCCTCGACGCCGAGGCGCGCGATGAGCTGCGCCACGTCGTTGAGGTAGACCGGATAGCCGTAGACGTTCGGGGGATCGAGCCAATCGCTCTGGCCGCGGCCCGCCATGTCCGGGCAGACCACCCGGAAATTCTGCGAGAGCGCCTCCGCCAGCGGGTCGAAGTCCCTGCCGTTGCGGGTGAGCCCATGCACGCAAATGACGGTACGCGCTCCCGGCGGCCCCGTCCATTCGGTATAGGCGAGGCGGTGGAACCCGAGGGGATCGAGGCACATCAGGCTATGGCTCGACATCGGCATGATCGCGAACTCCCATTGACCCGGGCGCACCATCACGCGAACCGTGTCCCCGATCAAGACTCATGACGCCGCGGATTGCCCGGGCGCGCTCGGCTGCGGTAGGAATGCGCCCGACGCTGTTATCTCAGAGGTTCTCTCATGGCCGCATCGGGCCCGCTCTCCGGCATCACCGTCGTCGATCTCTCGCGCATTCTCGCGGGACCCTATTGCACCTTCCTGATGGCGGAGCTCGGCGCCCGCGTCATCAAGGTCGAGCCGCCCGGAAAGGGCGACGACGCGCGGGAATACGGGCCCTTCAAGAACGGCGTCTCCACCTATTTCGCCTCGGTCAATCGCGGCAAGGAGTCGATCGCGCTCGACCTCAAGGCGCCCGCGGACAAGCGCATCTTCGAGGCGCTCCTCGGCAGGGCCGACGCGATCGTCGAGAATTTCCGGCCGGGAACGATGGAGAAGCTCGGCTACGGCTGGGAGACGCTTCATCCGCGCTACCCCCGGCTCATCTACGCCTCCGCCTCGGGCTTCGGGCATACCGGCCCCTTCTCGAACTATCCCGCCTACGACATGGTGGTGCAGGGCTTGGGCGGCATCATGAGCATCACCGGCCATCCGGGACAGCCGCCGGTGCGCATTGGCATGTCCATCGGCGACATCGGCGCCGGTCTCTACACGGCGGTTGCCGTCCACGCCGCCCTCCTCCACCGCGAGCGCACCGGCGAGGCGAGCAAGGTGGACATCGCCATGTTCGACTGCCAGCTCGCGCTCCTGGAGAACGCGATCATGCGCTACACCGTCACCGGCGAGGTGCCGGGGCCGCTCGGCGCGCGGCATCCCTCGATCACGCCCTTCGAGGCGATGGCGACCGCCGACGGCCATATCATCGTCGCCGCGGGAAATGACGGACTCTACCAGAAGCTCTGCGCCGCACTCGGCCGTCCCGATCTCGCGGAGAATCCCGACTATCGCTCGAACGACCTCCGCAACCGCAATCACGACCGGCTGAAAGCGGAGATCGAGAAGGAGCTCGAGCGCAAGCCCACCGCCGACTGGATCGCGATCATCGAAAAGGCAGGGGTGCCCTGCGGTCCCATCAACAACGTCGCGCAAGCCCTCGCTCACCCGCAAGTCGAGGCGCGGAACATGCTGGTCTCGGTCGATGACCCGAAGGCGGGCGCGCTGAAGCTCGCGGGCAATCCGCTGAAGCTCTCGGCCTTCCCGGACCCGCCAACTCGCTCCCCCGCCCCCGCCCTCGATGCCGATCGGGCGAAGCTGCTGCGGGAGCTGGGGCTCGAAGGCTAGGTCCTGCCGAGCTCCCTCGCGGTGCGGCGGCGAATGCCGAGGAGCGCAACGATCAGCCCGATGAAGATCGATCCGCCCTGCAGCAGATCGGTCCAGCCCGCGGGAAAACGCGGTCCGATTGCGCTGCTCAACGCGTAGAGCGCCGCGCCGAGGATCAGCCCCACGCCCGCGCCGAGGACGACGTCCAAGGCCTTCGGTCCCTGCCGTTCGCGCTCGTCCTGCTTCGTCCCGCCCATCGCCGTCGTCCCCATGTGCTTTCGATGACCCGGCCGCGATCCCCGCGGCCGCGCGCCATCCTGCCCGCGGACGGCCGTGCCGGTCGGTCACAAGAGGTTGATTGAAGAATTAAGAGTGCGCGGGTAACGGGGTCAGCCCGGATTTCCCGCGCTGGGGACGCTGCCCTCGCGGCTTGCGTGCAGCGGCGCGCCCTCGAGCTGCTCCAGCACGCGGATGCGATCCTCGATCGGCGGATGGGTCGCGAAGAGGTTGGAGAAGGCGGAGCTCGAGAGCGGGTTCTCGATGAACATCTGCCTCACCTCCGTCGGCACGTGCGGGACGTCGGCATTCTCGGAGATCTTGCGCAGCGCGGAGATCAGCGCCTCCGGGTTCTTGGTGAGCTCGACCGAGCCCGCATCCGCGAGATACTCGCGCCGGCGCGAGATCGCGAAGCGCAGCACCAGCGCCAGCAGATAGCCGATCCCCGCGATCACCGCGGCGGCGAGGACCACGAGCCCGGCATTGCCGCGCTCGCGCCGGAACGACATCACCCGGAGGCTCCGCCACATCATCTGCGCGAGGAAGGAGATCATGCCCACGAAGACGATCGTCACCAGCAGGAGGCGCACGTCGCGGTCGAGGATGTGCGTGATCTCGTGGCCGAGCACCGCCTCGAGCTCCTTGTCGTCGAGCCGGTCGAGGAGCGCGCGCGTCACCGTGATCGAATAGGTGCGCTTGTCGATCCCGCTCGCGTAGGCGTTCATCGCATCGGTGTCGATGATGAAGAGCCGCGGCACCGTGAGGCCGCGGGAGATGCAGAGCGGCTCGATGATCTCGTAGAGGCGCGGCGCCTCCGCGCGCGTCACTTCCTTGGCGCCGGTCGCGGCGTGGATCATCATGTCGTTGAAGCCGTAGGCAATCAGCATCCACACCACCGCCGCCCCCACCACGAAGGGCCAATAGGCGTAGACCGCCGCCAGCGTGAAATCGAAGGCGCTATGCGACCCCGTGACGGGGACGAGACCGTAGCTCTCGAAGGTGTAGGTGCTGATGAGCCCGCGGAAATCCGTGAGCATGCCCCAGGCGAAGACCAAGAACATCGCCGAGAGCAGCAGCAGCAGCAGGAACGGGAACGCCGCCAGCAGCAGCACCGATTTCAGATTGTTGTTCCACTTGTAGGTGGAAAGGCCGAGGGCGGCGGCCATGACCTAGCTGCCGAAGGAGACCTTGGGCGGCGCGCTCGCCGCGGCTTTCTCGCTCTCGTCGAGGGCGAACATCTCCGCATGGCCGAAGCCCATCGGCCCCGCGAGGAGCACGGCCGGGAATTGCTCGATGTGCGTGTTGTACTCCGCCACCGCGTTGTTGAAGAAGCGCCGCGCGGCCGCGATCTTGTTCTCGAGCTCCTCGAGCTCGGACTGGAGCTGGCGGAAATTCTCGTTGGCCTTGAGCTGCGGATAGCTCTCGGCGACCGCGAAGAGCTGGCCCAGCGCGGCGCTGAGCGCGCCCTCCGCGCGGCCCCGCTCCTGGACCGAGCCCGCGCGCATCGCGGAGGTCCGCGCCTCCGTCACCTTCTGCAGCACGCCGCTCTCGTGCGCCGCATAGCCCTTCACCGTCTCCACGAGATTCGGCACGAGGTCGTGCCGCTGCTTCAGCTGCACGTCGATGTCGGCAAAGGCGTTCTTATAGGCTTGGCGCAGGGCTACCAGGCGATTGTAGATCACGATCAGGATGACCAAGATCACCGCAATCGCGATCACCGCGTACCAGATCGTACTCATGAGCCCCCCGCAGGAGAAAGGTTCGTGCGCATGATACCGCCGCAACCGCGCGAGCGGAATCGCCTTTCGCTCGCGGGAGGCGCGGAAGCCCTGCCCCGCTACTCGCGGGCGCTCAGACGCACTTGCCGTTCACGACGTGGTGCGGCGGATTGCAGGGAGGCGGCGAGCCGCTCTTGTTGCCGTTGCCGTTCGTCGTGCCGCTGCCGGTCTTCGAGCCCCCGCTCGTCTGTCCGCCGGAATTCTGATCCGAGGCGCCGCCGGTTCCGGATTGAGCATTGGTCTTGGCGCCGCCGGTGCCGCTCGACTTCGAGCCGCCCGCGCCGGTCGAGGTGGAACCGGTCGTCGTCCCCGTCCCGCCGCCGCTCGGTGCCCGATACTTCTTCGCTCCCGTAGTGCCGGTTGAGCTGGAACCGGTCGTGGTTCCGGTTCCGCTGCCGCCCGGCGGAACGTAGGTCTTGGCGCCAGCTTTACCGGAACCGCCGGTTCCGCCCGGCGGCGTATAGGTTCTGGCACCGGCGGCGCCGGTCGACTTGGAGCCGCCCGCGCTCCCGGTACCACTGCCGCCCGTCGACGTCGAGCCGGTCGCGCTCCCGGTACCGCCGCCGCTCGGCGCCCGGTACTTCTTCCCGCCCTCGGTAACGGTGGACTGGGAGCCGCTCGCGCCGCCTGTCCCACCGCCTTTGGATCCCGCGGCACTACCGGAGCCGCCGCTGCCTTGCGGGTTGAAGGTTTTCACGTTGCTGGGACCGCTGCCTTTGGCTCCGCTGCCCGCGCCCGTGCCGCTTCCCGCGCCCGCTGCGGGCACGAAGGATTTGACGCCGCCCGGGGGCGTGAAGGTCGTGAATCCCTTGGTACCGGTGCTCTTGGAGCTCGCGGATGTCGGCGTGTAGATCGTCGTACCGCCCTTCGGGCCGGGCGCGCGGTATCGCTTCCCGCCGCCCGCGGAGGTACTGCCCCCCGCGGCTTGAACGATGTTCTGGGAGACGCCCTTGGTGCCGAGATTGGGCCGCACCGGCGCGCTCGAGGCGACGTTGACGCCGTGGAAGCGCGAGGGATCGACGGCCAGGCTCGAATTCCTGATCGGCGCAGAGCTCGTCATGGCATTGCTGCGCACGACGGTGGCGCCGCGCGCGTTCATGAAATGGTCGGCGCTCTGCGTTCGATAGTTGTTGATCGTGTTGTAGTTGATGACGTTGACGTTCGTGACGTTGGTGACGTTGACGTGGCGGACATAGTTGATGCTGCCGCCATAAGGTGGGTAGTAGATCTCGTGCGGCCCGAGCGGGATCCATCCGACCACGGGGCCGACGCCGAAGCTCACGGCGAGCGCGGCCCCGCCGACGAAGGCGACGAGTGCCGGCGCATAGACCGGCTGCGGCGCGACCGGGCCCGGAACCCAGGCCCAGCGCGGCCCGATCTCGACCCAGCGCCCGTAATGGAACGGCGCGAAGCCCCAGGGCGCGTCGTCGATCCAGGTCCAGCCCCAGGGTGCGACGAAGGCCCAATGGCCATAGCGATAAGGCGCCCAGCCCGGCTGCACCGGCGGATACCAGACCTGGCCATAGTCGGGCGAGCTGCCCCAATCGCCCGTGGAGACCACGTCCTGGATGCCCGGCATGTCCGGCGAGAGGTAGCCCGGGACCTGCGCCATTGCGGCTTCCTGCTGGTCGCTGAAGGTATCGATGGGCTGCGGCTGGGCCATTGCGGGGGCCGGCGGCGGCGGCACCGGAGCGATCGAGCCGACCGCGCCTGCGTTCACGGTGACCGTGCCGTTCTCGCCGATGATGTCGGCCGAGCCCTCCAGCACCGAAACCTTGGCGGGGCTGCCGTCGGCGACGACGGTGATGTCGTAGCGGCCGGGCCGATTGAGCTGGACCGCGCCGGTTGGAGTGACGATGCGGTAGGTCTCGCCCGGAGCCAGCGAGCGGAGGCGGAAATTGATCGAGCCCTGGGGCACGGCGATCTGGATCACCTGATCGTCGAACTGCTGGACGTCGACCTCGGTCGAGCTCTCCATGCGCACGGCACCGTGGCCGAGCTGGAGGGTTGCTCGCGCATTCGGCTCGGTCCAGAACCCGAGGCCGCCAGTGACGGGATAGTTGACGACCGCGGTGTCCCACTGATCGTCGTCGAGGGTGCGGAAGGAGACGGTGCCCGTGAGGTAGCTCAGCCGTCCCACCCGCGCCGGCGGGTCCGGCTGCTGGTTCTGGTCGGTAGGCTGAAAATCGGCGCCGGGCGGCGACGGTGCTTGTGCGATCGCGGGATTCGGCAGCGCCAACCCAGCGGCCACGAATGCTCCCAATGCCAACCGTGCCCAGTAACCGCGGCCGCTCCGGCCGCCCGATCGCGCGAGCTGCAACATGATCTCGGTGCCTCGTCTCGTGATGACGCTTGGCCAGAACGGCCGGCGACCGATTCTTACTCCAATAGATTTACAGCAAGCAAAGACACTGGCCCGATCGCGCGGGGGGATGCCCAGCGCATCGAGCGCGGCGGGATGATGGCACTCGGGAGACGAGCGCCCTGGCCCCTCCCGTCCCCTCTTCGGGGGACGGGAGGGGCCGATTAGATCGAGCGACCCACGCCGGTCAGACGCACCGGCCGTTCTGCAGGTGATGCGGCGGGTTGCATGAAGGCGCCTGCTGCGGATGCGGCTGGGCCTGCGGATGCGGCTGGGCCTGCGGCTGCGG
>DATKNV010000243.1:0-2661 GCA_035541215.1 Allostellaceae bacterium
CCGAGCGCGATGCGGACGTCCTCGTCGAAGCCGCGGAGCAGCTTGTCCGCTCGGATCGCCATGCGGACCTCGGCGCCGAGCGTCCTGAAGATGCCCGCGAACTCCACGGCGATGTAGCCGCCGCCCACGATCAGGATGCGCCTCGGCAGCGCCTTCAGGTCGAGCGCCTCGTTCGAGGTGATCGCGTGCTCGATGCCCGGGATCTTCGGGAGCTCCGGCCAGGCGCCGGTGGCGATCATGATGTTGGCGGCGGTATAGCGCTTCCCCGCGACCTCGACCGTGTGCGGATCGACGAGCTTGCCGTGCCCCTCGATGATCGCGACGCCCGAGGTCTTCAGCATGTTGACGTAGATGCCGTTGAGGCGGTCGAGCTCCCTGTCCTTGGCGGCGATCAACGCGCGCCAGTCGAAGCGCCGCTCGCCGAGGCTCCAGCCATAGCCCGCGGCGTCCTCGAAGGCGTCGGCGAACTCGGCGCCATAGACCAGGAGCTTCTTCGGGACGCAGCCCCGGAGCACGCAGGTGCCGCCGACGCGCACGGATTCGCAGATCGCGACCTTGGCGCCGTAGGAGCCCGCGCGCCGCGAGCCCGCGACGCCGCCGGAGCCCGCGCCGATGGTGAAGAGATCGAAATCGTACCGGGCCATGCGGCCCTCCCTGCGCTACAGTTCGCCTTCGACGTGCTAGAGAAAGCCATGACGCCGCAGGACCTGCAAGCCCGCGTCCTCTACCGCGACGGTAGCATCCTCGTGATCGACAAGCCCGCGGGCCTCGCCGTGCATCCGGGGCCGAGCACGCCCGAGAGCCTGGAGCGCTATCTGGGCTCGCTCCGCTTCGGCATCCGCGAGAGTCCGCGCCTCGTTCACCGCCTCGACCGCGATACCAGCGGCTGCCTCCTCCTCGCGCGCCACGCCCGCGGCGCCAGCAAGCTCGGCCGCCTCTTCGCGTCATCGCAGGTGCGGAAGATCTACTGGGCCATCGTCGAGGGCAAGCCGGGCGCCTCGGAAGGCGTCATCGACCGCCCGCTCAAGAAAATCACGCGCAAGGAGGGCTGGCGCATCGTCCCCGACGAAGCGGGACAACGCGCGATCACGCGCTATCGCGTGCTCGGCACGGGCGGCGGTCACGCCTGGCTCGAGCTCGCGCCCGAGACCGGCCGAACGCATCAGCTCCGCGTGCACTGCGCGGCCGAAGGCTTCCCCGTGCTCGGCGATCCCGTCTACGGCCGCACGCCGAGCCCGCGCGCTCCGCTCCACCTGCACGCCCGCTCCGTCACTATCCCGCTCGGCGGCGAGCGCGCGCCCGTCACCGTCACCGCGCCGCCGCCCGAGCACATGCGTGCCGCGCTGGCATTATGCGGCTATCGCGCCGCCTCCGCTGCTCAGGGTCCGTAGTTCTACGGGTAGCTGCCACGATCCCTCCGCCACGTATCGTAGGCCGGAGTTCCCGGGTTTATGGACGTCGGAACGCTCGTGCCGCGGGACGCATTGATATCCTGGTCGATCTGATATTGCTGCGGACGCTCGCCGGGGCTCTCGCCGCCGCAAGCGACGAGCAAGAGCGTTGCAGTCACTACGACCAGACCGAGCCGAACCACCGCCGCCTCCTCGAGTTCGAATGCCGAACCCTAAGCGGCGGCGGTGCGGGCAGGCATTGAGATGGGTCAACCGCGACCCCGACGGCTCAGTGCCCGTAGACCTGCGAATATCCGAAGGGGTCGCTGCCCGCGGATCCAAACCCGGATGCGCCGGGATTGGTCGAGGTCGGAATGTTCGTACCGTAGGAAGCGTTGATGTCCTGATCGATCTGGAATTGCTGCGATGGAGCGCCCGGGTCCCTCCCATTGCATCCCGCGAGCACCAGCGCCGCCGCGATCAGGCCGCAGGCAATCCGCGGCATCGCAATCTCCATGGATAGGACGGCGAGTGCGCTCTAGATTCCGCCCATGCAGAGATATTTCACCTCGAGATATTCCTCGATCCCGTATTTCGAGCCCTCGCGGCCGATGCCGCTCTCCTTGACGCCGCCGAAGGGGGCGATCTCCGTGGAGATGATGCCCTCGTTGACGCCGACGATGCCGTATTCGAGCGCCTCGGAGACGCGCCAGCAGCGGCCGATGTCGCGGCTGTAGAAATAGGCGGCGAGGCCGTAGACGGTGTCGTTCGCCATCTCCACCGCCTGCTGATCGCTCGAGAAGCGGAAGAGCGGCGCCACCGGACCGAAGGTCTCCTCGCGCGTGACCTTCATCTGGGTGTTGACGTCCGTCAGTACCGTGGGCTCGTAGAAGCTGCCGCCGAGCGCGTGGCGCTTCCCGCCGACGACGACCTTGGCGCCCTTGGCGACGGCATCGTGCACGTGCTCCTCGACTTTCTCGATGGCCTTCATGTCGATGAGCGGGCCGATCACCGTGCCGGTCTCGGTGCCGTGGCCCACCTTCATCGCGCCGACCGCGCCCGCGAGCTTCTTCGCGAAGGCGTCGTAGACGCCGTCCTGCACGAGGATGCGGTTGGCGCAGACGCAGGTCTGGCCGGCGTTGCGGTACTTGGAGGCGATCGCGCCCTTGACCGCCATGTCGAGGTCGGCGTCGTCGAAGACGATGAAGGGCGCGTTGCCGCCCAATTCGAGCGAGAGCTTCTTCACGGTGCCCGCGCATTGCGCCATCAG
>DATKNV010000244.1:0-17030 GCA_035541215.1 Allostellaceae bacterium
CTAGAACGGATTGACGACGTCGAGGAATTGCTGTCCGTATTGCGGCTGCTGCTTGTCCGTCATCTGGCCGCGGCCGCCATAGGAGATGCGCGCTTCCGCGAGCTTGTCGTAGGTGATGGTGTTGGTGGAGCTGATGTCCTGCGGCCGGATCACGCCCGCGACCTGCAGCTCCCGCACTTCGTAATTGACGCGGATCTCCTGGCGGCCGAAGACGACGAGATTGCCGTTCGGGAGGACCTGCGTCACCTCGGTCGCGACCTTCACGTCCACGGATTCCTTCCGGTCGATCTCCGTCGTGCCCTGGTGATTGCTGCTGCCGGAGGTGTCGACGAGGTCCGTCATGTTGGCGGCATGCGGGAGGATCTTCTGGATCTGGCTCTGGAATCCGTAGAGCTGCGGGATCGCCTCCTGCGTCGTGCCCGTGCGGGCGAGCTGGGTGTTGTTGTCGAACTTGGCCTTCTCGTCGAAGGTCACGAGCACCGTGAGGATGTCGCCGACACTGGCGGCGCGCTGGTCCTTGAAGAAGGCGCGGCTGCCGGCTTGCCAGAGCGAGTTCGGGCGGCGCTCGCCCACGATCGGCTGCGGCATCGGCAGCGAGACCGGGCGATAGCCGGGCTGGCGCGCGGGATCCTGGATCGTCGTCAGCGGCGGCGTCTCGCCGATCTGCGCGAGCTTGGTGGTGGTGCCGCAGGCGCCGAGCGCGAGCGCGAGCGCGGGGACGAGTGCGAGAGGGCGGAGAGAGCGGGTGCGCATGGTCGGTCTTCCTAGCGGGAGGCGAGGCGCACGGCGACGGTGCCGGGCCCGGTGACGACGGCGTCGATGACGCGGTTCGATTTCGTGTTGGCGATGCGGATCGCCGCGCCCATCGAGCCGTCCTCGATCGCCTTGCCCTCGGCCGTGAGATGGAGCGTGTCGCTGTCGAGGACGATGGTGACGATGCTGCCGCGGTGGACCACCACGGGCGTCTCGACGTCGCTCTGCCGCAAGGGCTCGCCCGCGCGCAGCGTGTGGCGCGCGGCCTTGCCGACGATGTCTGCGGTCTGGAGCAGCGCGTCCGGGCCGAGGCGGTCGGCGCGTACGGAGACGAGGGTGACGTCGCCCGCCGCGATCGTCTCGCCGGCGGCGATGGGCCGCGTCAGGGTCGGCACTTCCGCGTTGCGCAGGAGGCGGCCGCTGACGCGGAGCCGCTGCGCGCCGGGCTCGCTGCCGGCGGCGCCGAGGAAGGCGCTGAAACGGCCGCTCCGGCGGTCGAAGGTGAGGCCGTCGAGCGCCGGCGGCGCGCGGTCGCCCGCGGCGGCGGCGAGGCGCAGGGTGGGATCGTCGAGCTTGATCTCGGCGCCGGCGGTCGGCGTCTGCTCCGCAAGCGCGCGCAGCAGCGTCTCCGCGATCTCCTCGGCCCCGATGGTGCGGCTCGCACGCTCCACCACGGCCTGGTCGAAGCGCGAGGCCGGATGCCAGTCGATGTGCTGGCCTTCCGCGAGCGCCGCGAGCCAATTGCTGTCGAAGACGATCTTGCTGCCGGGCGGCGGTGCCGCGGCGACGGCGGTCCCCGCGCGGGCGCCGAGGCCGTCGAAGAGATCGCCGAGCCGGATCACCTTGTCGTCGACGGTGACGAGGGGCTTCAGCACGGGCGCCGCCGCCGCCGCCAGCGGCAGGAGCAGGAGCGCGAGGAGGGTTCCGAGAAAGCGGATCACGGCGAGGCCTCAGCGGATCTGCGTCAAGGACGCCGCCATGTCGTCGGAAACCTGGATCACCTTGGAGTTCATCTCGTAGGCGCGCTGCGCCGTGATGAGGTTGGTGATCTCGGAGACGACGTTGACGTTCGAGGTCTCGAGGAAGCCCTGCTGGATCGTGCCGAAGCCGGTCGAGCCGGGATTGCCGGTGATGGGCGTGCCGGAGGCCTCCGTCTGCTTCAGGAGATTGCCGCCGAGCTGCGCGAGCCCCGCCTCGTTGGGGAAGGTCGCGAGCTGGAACTGGCCGATCGTCTGCTGCGAGGTCTGGCCCGCGATCTCCGCGAGCACTTGGCCGCTGGCGTTGACGGTGACGGCCACGGTGTTGTTAGGGAGCGTGATCCCCGGCTGCACGACGTAGCCGTCCGCGGTGACGATCTCGCCGGTCGGGCTCAGCTGGAACGAGCCCGCGCGGCTATAGGCCGTCGTGCCGTCGGGCATCTGCACCTGGAAATAGCCGCGGCCGGAGATCGCGATGTCCAGCGGGTTGTTGGTGTTGAGGAGCGTGCCCTGCTGGGTGATGCGGTAGACGGCGGCCGCCTTGACGCCCGTGCCGACGTCGACGCCCACGGGCACGATGGTGCCGTTGTCGGAGGAGCTCGCGCCGGCCGCGCGCTGGTTCTCGTAGAGCAGGTCCTGGAACTCCGCGCGCTGCCGCTTGAAGGCGGTGGTGTTGAGGTTCGCGATGTTGTTGGAGATCACCTCGACGTTGAGCTGCTGGGCCAGCATGCCCGTCGCGGCGATGTTGAGGGAGCGCATGGGGTCGTCTCGCTTTCGTTTAGGGGACTTTGCCGAGGTGATCGAGGGCGGTCTGGATGCGATTGGCCTCGCCGTCGATGAAATCCTTGGCGTAGGAGTTGCCGCGCTCGACCGACATGAGGCGCGTGAGCTCGATGACGGGCTGAACGTTCGAGCCCTCGAGCGCGCCCTGCACGATCCGCCCGTCGGCGACGGGCTGCGGCACCTGGGTGGTGGTGTAGAGGCCGCCGGCGCTCGCGCGGAGCGCGTTGGCATCGGCGAAGGTGACGAGCTGCAGCTTGCCCGCGACGCCCTCCTTCGTGGTGATGGTGCCGTCCTGCGAGACCGTGATGTCGGCGCCGCCCTCGGGGACGACGATGGGATTGTTGGTCGGATTGAGCACGGGATTGCCCTGGCTGGTGACGAGCTGGCCGGTGTTGTCGATCTGGAAGTGCCCGGCGCGGGTGTAGCGCGGCCCGAAGGGCGTGCCGACCGCGAGGAAACCCTCGCCGTCGATCGCGACGTCGAGCGGGTTGCCGGTCTGCGAGATCGGACCCTGGCTCATGTCGCGCGCGGTGCCGGTCTCCTGCACCGAGCTCGAGGTGGTGCCGTCGGGATTCTGGATCAGGTACTCCGCGAAGGTCCGGTGCTGCGCCTTGAAGCCGGTCGTCGAGAGATTCGCGAGGTTGTTCGCGATCGCGTCCGTCTGCCGCTGCAGCAGGAATTGCGAGGAGAGGGCGATGGCGCTGGAGATGTCCATGGCGGCGGTTGAGTCTTCCGTGGTGGCATCGTGCGGTCCCCTTCGATGCACGGGCCGTGCCAGGCGCGGAAAGCCGCGAATTGCGGCGCTTCTGGCGGGCATCGGGAGCGCGCGGCGAGGCGGTCCGGAAGCGCTTGCCCGGCAGTTCTTGCCCGCGCCGATTTCGAAGCGCCGGGTCAACCACTTCTTAACTAGGAAGCTCTAGCGTCTCTCGCGAAGAAGCCGCGCACGCTCGGCGGCGCATCTCGATCCAGGGCCCGATGACCGACCGCACGCTCGACGAGGACGCAGATCCCGCAGCCGAGAGCAGCGAAGAGAGCGAGCCGAAGCGCGGCGGCAAGAAGCGGCTCCTCGTGCTCGGCGGCGGCGCGGTGCTGCTCCTCGCGATCACCGGCGGCGTCCTCGCCTATACCGGATTCCTCGGCAAGGGAGAGAGCGGCTCCTCTGCGCAGAGCGCGCAGGAGACGGCGGCGCAGCCCGCCAAGCCCGGCGTCTTCTACGACCTGCCGGATCTCCTGGTCAATCTCAACTCCAGCGGCCGCAAGGCGAGCTTCCTCAAGATCTCCGTGAGCCTCGAGCTCGAGAGCCAAGCCGACGTGGCGCGCCTCCAGGCGGTGATGCCGCGCATCATCGACAACTTCCAGGTCTATCTGCGCGAGCTCCGCGTCGAGGATCTCCGCGGCTCCGCGGGCATCTATCGCCTCCGCGAGGAGCTCCTGGTGCGCGTCAATTCCGCCGCGGCGCCCGTCAAGGTGCGCGACGTGCTCTTCAAGGAAATGCTGGTGCAGTAGCCGATGGCGACCGAAACCCAGGAGGACGAGGACAAGATCGCGGCGGAATGGGCGGCGATGGCGGAGGCCGGCGAGGGCGAGGCCGGCGGACCGCAGGCGCGCGTCCTCAACCAGAACGAGATCGACAGCCTCCTCGGCGTCGACGACGCGGAATCCCGCGCGCGCGACAATTCCGGCATCCGCGCCATCATCGACTCCGCGCTCGTCTCCTACGAGCGCCTTCCCATGCTCGAGGTGGTGTTCGACCGCCTCGTGCGCATGATGTCGACGAGCCTGCGCAACTTCACCTCGGACAACGTCGAGGTCTCGATCGACAACATCACCTCGATCCGCTTCGGCGACTATCTGAACTCGATCCCGCTCCCGGCGATGCTCGCGGTCTTCAAGGCCGAGGAATGGGACAATTTCGGGCTCCTCACCGTCGACAGCGCGCTCATCTACTCGATCGTGGACGTGCTCCTCGGGGGACGGCGCGGCACGGCCGCGATGCGGATCGAGGGCAGGCCCTACACCACGATCGAGCGCAATCTCGTGGAGCGCCTGGTCTCGGTCGTGCTCTCCGATCTCTCCGGCGCCTTCGATCCCCTGAGCCCCGTCACCTTCCGCTTCGAGCGGCTGGAGACCAATCCCCGCTTCGCGACCATCGGCCGGCCCGCCAACGCGGCGGTGCTCGCGCGGCTCCGCGTCGACATGGAGGATCGCGGCGGGAGGCTCGAGGTGCTGCTCCCCTATGCGACGCTCGAGCCCGTGCGCGAGATCCTGCTGCAGGGCTTCCTCGGCGAGAAGTTCGGCCGCGATTCCATCTGGGAGGCCCATCTCGCGGGCGAGCTCTGGCACACGAACGTCGCGATCGAGGCCGTCCTCGACACCTTCGAGGCCTCGCTCAAGGACGTGCTGGAGTGGAAGGTCGGCTCGCGCGTCATGTTCAACGCCGACACTGACGCCAACGTCCAGCTCGTCTGCGGCGACTTGCCGATGTTCACGGGCAAGATGGGGCGCAAGGCCGGCAACATCGCCATCCGCATCGTAGAGAAGAACGACAGGAACCGAGGATCGACATGACGCTTCCGCTGATCGCCGACGCTCTCGTGGCCCTTTTGCTGATCGCGACCATCGCCTATGTCCTGCGCCTCAACGCCCGCCTCGGCGTCCTGCGCGAGGACAAGGCGAAGCTCGAGGAGCTGATCCGCGGCCTCACCGCCGCCTCCGAGAGCGCGCGCGCGGGAATCGCCGGCCTCAAGAATGCGGCCGAGGACATCGGCAAGGACCTGCAGAAGCGCACTGCCGCCGGCCATTCGCTCCGTGACGATCTCACCTATCTGATCGAGCGCGGCGGCTCCGTCGCCGACCGGCTCGAGGGCACGATCCGCGCGCGCCGCGAGCAGCCCGCGCAGGCCGCGAGCGAGGAGCGCCCGGCCGAGCCGCGGCCCGCCGCGAGCGAGAAAGTGACGGCGCTCCGCCTCGATCCCGAGGCCGACGCGCCCGCGCGACGCAGCGGCCAGATCTCGCGCGCCGAGCGCAATCTCCTGCGCGCCCTCGGCGCCCGCCGCTGAGGCCCTTCGCGATGAGCAGCAGGCTCCGTCTCCTCCCCGTCCTGATCCTGGCGTCGGTTGGATTGCTGGGGATCAAGGTCTCCGACCTCTGGCTCGCGGTCGAGGCGCGGGCGGCGCTGCCGAATCTCTCGCCGCAAGCCGGCGGGAGCGATCCCGCGCCGAAGCCCGCGCCCGCCGAGACGCCGCCCCAGGCGAAAGCCGTGCCCGTCCCCGATCCGCTCCTCATGAGCCCCTCGGAGATCGAGACGCTGCAGAAGCTCGCGGAGCGGCGGCAGGCGCTCGAGCGGCGCGCCAAGGAGCTCGCGGAGCAGGAGGTCCTGCTGAAGGCCGCGAACCAGCGCCTCGACGAGAAGCTCGCGAGCCTGAAGACGCTCGAGAAGGATCTCGGCACGATCGCGGCGAAGCAGGATGCGGCCGACGACGAGCGCCTGAAGAGCCTCGTCAAGATCTACGAGACCATGAAGCCGCGCGAGGCCGCGCGCATCCTCGAGCAGCTCGACATGGCGGTCGTGCTCGAGGTGCTCGAGCGCATGAAGGAGGCGAAGGCCGCGCCCGTTCTCGCGGCGATGGATCCCGCAAAGGCCAAGACCGTGACCGCGGGACTCGCGGAGCGCCGTCAGCGGAACGCGGGCGCCGCCCCGCAGCAGACGGCGGCGAAGCCGCAGTGACCGGCGGTTTTACCCGGCCTTAACCCGGTTTTTCTATAGAGAGGGTTGCGCCCGAGCGCGCGGCGGCAATTCCCGGCAGGAGCGGAAGATGGCGATCGATATGAACATGAGCGTGCTCATCGTCGACGATTACAAGACGATGCTGCGCATCATCCGCAATCTGCTGAAGCAGCTCGGCTTCGAGAACGTCGACGAGGCGACCGACGGCGGCACCGCGCTCATGAAGCTGCGCGACCGCAACTACGGCCTCGTCATCTCCGACTGGAACATGGAGCCGATGACGGGCCTGCAGCTCCTGAAGGAGGTGCGCGCGGACAACAAGCTCAAGCACGTGCCCTTCATCATGATCACCGCCGAGAGCAAGACCGAGAACGTCGTCGCCGCGAAGGAGGCGGGCGTCACGAACTACATCGTGAAGCCCTTCAACGCCGCGACCCTGAAGCAGAAGCTCACCGCGATCTACGGGAATTTCTGAGCGCCCATGGCTAGGAAATCCGAGCCGAGCGCGCTCACGCGGAAGCTCGAGGCGGCCGCGGCGCAGGCGGTCCCGCCCGAGGCCGCCGACATCGCCGCCGTGGTCGAGGCCGTGATGAAGAGCCTCGCCGGCGACGTCTCGCTGGCGGAGTTCCAGCTCTATCACGAGCTCGAGCATCTCGCGGACTACATCCAGTCCGCGAAGCGCGAGATCGCGGCGATCCGGCCCGACGACATCCGCTCGCGCGACATTCCCATGGCGACCGATGAGCTCGACGCCGTCGTCGACGCGACGGCGGAGGCGACGGGGGCGATCCTCGATGCCGCCGAGACGCTCGAGCGCATGGCCGATGCGATGCCCGAAGGCGACAAGGTCCGGGAGATCGCGACGCGCATTTACGAGGCCTGCAATTTCCAGGACGTCACGGGTCAGCGCATCACCAAGGTGGTGCGGACGCTGAAGCACATCGAGCAGAAGATCGACGCCCTGCTCTCGGCGTTCGGCGACGGCTTCAAAGGCGCGTCCGAGCCCGCCGAGGAAGCCCTGCCGCCCGGCGACGAGCGCCGGCTGCTGCACGGTCCGCAGCTCCCGGAGGAAGCGAACAAGCAGGACGAGATCGACGCAATTTTCGCCCAGACGAAATGAGCGGGCGGCGGCGCCGCGCTCTCGAGCGCGGGCCGAAGGTCGGAATTCGCTGAGATCGAGGTGTCGATGCGCCGCTCCCTCGCATTCCTCATTCTGGTGCTCGCGCTCGCAGCCGGGGCAGGCTCCGCCGGCGCCGCCGAAGCCGTCAAGACGCGTGCCGCCGAGCACGAGCGCTACGGCCGCATCGCCTTCGACTTCAAGGCGCCCGTCGAGTACGAGGCCAAGATCGAGGGCAACACGCTCACGGTGCATTTCGCGCGCGCGCTCGAGACCGATTTCGGCGCGATCTCGAAATACCTCGACGCCTATGTCTCGAGCGTGAGCCTCGACGCATCCGGCACCACCGTGACCGCGGAGCTGAAGCGCGCGGCGACGCTCAAGACCTTCACCGAGGGCAACACCGTCGCGATCGATCTCGTGGCCGAGCGCCCGCAAGCCGCGGGGACTGCCGAGACCGCGAGGCCGGCGCCGGCACTCCGCTCGGCCGAGCACAAGGGCTATCGCCGCCTCGTCTTCGATTGGCGCCAGCAGGTGAATTACACGGTCGCGGAGACGCCGGGCGCCTTCCGTCTGCACTTCGCGCGCGAGGCCCGCATCGATCTAGCACGCGTCGCCCAGGCCTTGCCGGGGACGGCGCCCGAGGCCGCCGACGAGGATGGCGGCACCACGCTCACGCTGCATCTGCAGCCCGGCGAGCAGATCAAGCATGGCCGCAGCGGCAACGGCATCGTCGTCGATCTCTACGCCGCGCCCGCCGGCGCAGCTCCGGCGGCCGCGGCCGCGAAGCCCGCTTCTCCGGCAGCGACGCCGAAGCCCACGGCCAAATCCGCGGCTCCGCGAGAAGTCGTTCCGCCGATTGAGCTGATCGAGCCCACGGCCGGAGCCGGCGAGACCGTGCCTTTGCCGCAACCCGAGAGCACCTCCGCAACCGCGCTGCCGGGGCCTTTCTCCGACGCGACTTCCACCGCAGCGCCGGCGCCACCGGGGCTATCGGTGCTTTATGCCTCCACCTCCGATACCGCGAGCCTACGCTTCTCCTGGCCGAAGCCGGTGCCGGCGGCGGTGTTCCGGCGGGCGGGAGTGCTCTGGATCGTCTTCGGCGCAGAGGGCCGCGCCGATCTCGCGGAGGTCCGGGCCCGCGCCAAGGCCGCGGTCGAGCGCATCGAGCAGACCGCGGATACCGGCGCGGCCGTCTTCCGCCTGACGACCCGACGCGGCCTCGAGCCGAGCCTGCGCCGTACCGGGAACGACTGGGTGATCGATCTCAAGGCGCAGGAGCTCCGGCCGGAGGTCGCGATCACCGCGGCGGCCGATCCCGCGCGCATCGTCTTCGAGATGGGCTCGCCCGGCGAGCCCATCGCGCTCGCCGATCCCGAGGTGGGCGACCGTCTCATCGTCGTGCCGACCCTCGAGGTCGGCCGCGGCCTCCCCGCGGAATCGAGCGTGGTCGAGTTCAGCGCGCTCGTCTCCGCGCAAGGCCTCGTCATCCGTCCCGCGCAGGCCGGCATCAGCACGCGTCTCGTCGCGAGCGGCGTCGAGGTCGCGGGGCCGCAGGGCCTGGCTCTCTCCGGCGCCGCCGACCGGGCCCGCGGCACCGCGGGCGAGGCGACGCGGCTCTTCGATTTCGCGGCCTGGCGCGGTCCCGAGGATGCGTCCTTTCTCGATCGCCGCAGCGAGCTCGAGCGCGCGGTGGCGGCGGCTCCGCTCGCGCGGCGCTCGCAGCCGCGCCTCGCTCTCGCGCAATTCTACTTCGCGAACCTCTACGCCGCCGAGGCGCTGGGCGTGATCGAGGCGATCGAGCGCGACGATCCCGGCTTCGCCGTCGATCCCGTGCTCAGAGCCATGCGCGGCGCCGCGGCCTTTTTGACCGGCGATCGCGACCAGGCGGCGCAGGAGCTCATGCGGCCGACCCTCGACAACCAGCCGGAAGTCGGTCTCTGGCGCGGCGCGCTCGCGGCGGCCGACGGCGATTGGCGGACGGCCGCGCGGGAGTCGATGCGCGGCGTGACGTTGCTGCCGGGCTATCCCAAGGCGCTCCGCAATCGCCTCGCGCTGACGCTCGCGGAGGCGCTCATCAGGACGGACGACGCCGATGCCGCCGGGGCCCTGTTGCGCCTCGTGCAGAAGGACGCGCCCTCCGCGGGCGACCGCGCGATGGCGCGCTATCTCGAGGGCTTGCAGGCGAAAGTGCGCGGCGACCTCGCGGCCGCGCTCGAGATCTGGCAGGAGGTCGCGCGCCTCGACGACCGCCCGAGCCGCGCCCGCGCGCTCGAGGAGCGCACGCTCGCGCTCTTTCAGAGCGGCAAGATCCCGCGCGCCGACGCCATTCAGCAGCTCGACGCCCTGCGCTTCGCCTGGCGCGGCGATGGCTTCGAGTTCGACCTGCTGCATCAGCTCGGCACGCTTCTGATCGCAGACGGCGATTACCGGCGCGGCCTCGACGCGCTGCGCCAGGCCGCGACCAATTACCCCAGGCATCCCGAGGTGCCGCTGCTGCGCGAGCAGATGGCGGCGGGTTTCGCGCAGGTCTTCACCGGCGAGACCGCCGCCAATGCCTCGCCGCTGAAGGCGCTGGCGCTCTTCGAGGAGTTCAAGGAATTGCTGCCCGAGGGCGCGCAGGGGAGCGCGATCCTCCGCAGCCTCACGGACAGGCTCATCGCCGTCGATCTGCTCGCGGAAGCCGACCGGCTCCTCGAGGACCAGGCGACGAACCGTCTCACGGGGCCGGAAAAGGCGCATGCCGCGACCGAGCTCGCGGCGATCCGCCTCCTCGATCACCGCCCCGATGCGGCCTTGAAGGCCCTGGACATTCCGCTCGCCGGCGACGTCGCGCCGGATCTCAAGCGTCAGCGCCAGCAGCTTCGCGCGCACGCGCTCACGGCGCTCGGCCGCACCGACGAGGCGCTTTCGGCGCTCGCCGACGACTACAGCCGCAACGCCGACCGCATCCGCGCGGACATCTATTGGAAGACGCAGAAATGGGCGGAGGTCGCGCGCGTCTTCGAGCGGGTCGTCGATCCCCCCGCCGACGACGGCAAGCTCGACAAGAAGGCCGCGCGCATGGTGCTGGATTGGGCGGCCGCGCTGACGCTCGCGGGCGACCGCGGCGGACGCGAGCGCCTGCGCGAGCGCTTCGGCATCGCGATGGCCGCGAGCCCTTACGCGCAGGCCTTCCGCCTCATCGCCGGCGACGAAGGCATCGCCGCCGCCGCGGATCCCCGCGAGCGCGCGCGGCACCTCGCGGACATCGTCGAGCTCCAGAACCTCACCAGCGAGCTCCGCAGCAGCATTGCCGCCGAGAAGCCCGGCGCGGTCAACTGAAGGCGCTCACTCCGCCCCGGCATAGATCGCCCGCGCGTCCGCGTGCAGCGCCGCCCGCGAGGCCGGGCGGAGATACATCATGTGGCCGCCGGGATAGAGCTTCAGCGTGACGCGGCCCTGAACCACCTCCGCCGGCAAGTGCTCGATCGCATAGCGGTCGGTGAAGTAGGGCGTCTGCAGATCCGTCATTCCGTGCGCGATGAGGAAGCGGAGCCGCGGGTCGAGCGCCAAGGCCTCGCGGAGATCGTCGCTCGCGCCCACGGAGCTCGTGGGTCCGCCGCCCCGGCCGCGCCAGTCCCAGTGATTGCCGAGGCCTTCGTTGAGCAGGACGTAGCGGCGGTCGGTCCTGTAGTTGAGCTCGGCGCGGAGATAGCCGACGAAGCCGCTCGTGAGCGGCGCCTCGATCCCCGAGAGGATGGGATCGCCGCTCTGCGGCGTCGCGGTGGAGGGATAGGGGTCGGGTGCCGCGACGCTGCCGTCGTAGCGGCTGACGATGTCGCCGTCGCCGTGGCGGATTTCCTTCACGAAGACGCCGAGGGGGACGCGGCCGTGCCAGCGCGCGACCAGCGGCGCCGGCAGGCCGATGAATCCTGCGACGCGCGCATAGAACTGCTCCGCCGCGGCCCCCTGCGGCGGCGACGCCAGCGCGGTGAGGTAGTCGCCGAGAGCGAAGCGCTCGGCATCCTCGAGCGCTTCCGGCGAGAGCTTGCCCTGCGCCTCGAGCGCGACCGCCGCATAGGACGGCAAGCGGAGCGCCCAGGGCAGGAGGCTCAGGTGGTCGCCGTTGGCGATCAGCGGGAACTCCAGCACGGGCGAGATCAGCACGGCGCCGCGCACGACGATGCTTTCGTTCTCCGCGAGCAGCTTCGGGAGCCGCGCGGCCCGGAAGCCGCCGTAGCTCTCGCCCGCGAGATAGACCGGCGATTGCAGCCGGTCGAAATGAAGGAGCGCGCGGCGGACGATGGTGCCGAGCGCGGCCAAATCCTGCCGCACGCCCCAGAATTGCTTCTGCGCCTCGTCGTTGCCGACGAGGGGGCGGCTGTAGCCGGTGCCTACGGGGTCGATGAAGACGAGATCGGTCGCATCGAGCCAGGTGTCGGGATTGTCGATCACCTTGCCGGAGGTGAAGGGCGGCTCGCGTCCCGCGCCGAAATCGAGGATGCGGGGCCCGAGCGCGCCCACCTGCAGATAGGCCGAGCCCGCGCCGGGTCCGCCGTTGAAGGCGAAGGTGATGGGCCGCGTCGCGGGATCGGCGCCGTTGAGGGTGTAGGCCACGAAGAACACCTCCGCCTGCCGCTCGCCCTTCTCGTTGGCGAGCGTGAGCGCGCCCGCGGTCGTGGTGTAGGCGAGCTCGCGTCCCGCGAGCGTGATCGTGTGCGGTGTCGCGACGTCGGCCGCGGGAAGCGGGGCGCCCTCCGGGGCAGGCGCGGAGGCGGAGGCCGGGGGCTTCTGATCCTCGGCCGCCGCAAGGGTGGGCAACAGAAAAAGGCCCGCTAGGAGCAGCCAAGCCGCAAGGAGACGACCCACCATGGACGGCGCCTTTCGATATTGTGGTAGCGGGCTCGGAAACGCCTGCGGTCACGATGTCCGCCGCGCCAAAGGATGCGCGGAACGCCTGCTGGCCGCAAGGGCTCGCGGCGGATGTGCCAATGGTCCGGCAATCACGGATGTGTGTGCCGGTGATGCAGATCCGGATAGTGCGGGTGCGAGTGCACGAGCCGAATATGCCGGTGCGGATGGCTGTGCGGCTCGCCGGGCGGATCGGCCGGCGCGTGCTCGTGCTGGTGGTGAGCATCGTGCCGGTGGCGGTGCGTATGCTCGATCGCCTCGTGGACGTGCTCGTGCTCGTGGCGCTCGCGCAGGTGAAGCCATAGCCCCAGGCTCATGAGGCCGGCGGCGACCCCGAACCGCAAGGTGACGGCCTCGCCCAGGAATGCGATCGCTATTCCCGCGCCGATGAAAGGCGCGAGGCTGAAATAGGCGCCGGTGCGGGCGGTCCCGAGATGGCGCAGCGCCAGGACGAAGCAGACCAGGCTGACGCCGTAGCCGAGAAAGCCGACGAGCGCACCGATGGGCAAGGCGGGCGAGATGGAGACCTCGGCGCCGAACGAGAGCGCGATGGCGACGTCGATCGCGCCCGCGGCGAGCCCCTTGGTCATGGCGATCTCGATGGGATCGGCGGCAGAGAGTTTCCGCGTGAGATTGTTGTCGATCGCCCAGCAGAGGCATGCGCCCGCTATCGCGAGCGCGCCCCAGCCGATGCCGGATGCGCTTCCCGGCTGCCAGGAGAGGAGAGCGGCACCCGCGAGGATCGCCGCGGCTCCGATCCCGACGGACCAGTCGACGTTCTCGCGAAACAGCGTCCACGCGATCACCACGGTGAAGACGCCCTCGAGGTTCAGCAGGAACGAGGCCGAGGCGGCCTCCGTCGCGCGCAACCCATACATCAGCAGGATCGGCCCGACGACGCCGCCGAATGCGATCACCGCCGCGAGCCAAGGGAGGTCCGCGCGCCGCAGCGATGCCTCCTCGCCTCGGCGGCGCAGCAGGCGCATCGCTCCGAGCCCCAGTCCGGATCCCAGGTAGAGCAAGCCTGCCAGCAGCCACGGGTCGAGGCTGCCGAGCAGGACCTTCGCGACCGGCGTGCTCGCGCCGAAGAGCGCTGCGGCAACGAGCGCCAGTATGATTCCTCGATCGAGCTTCACGACACTCACGATGCCGCGGCTCGCCGCGCTCGGCAACGACGGTGTGGGCTCGAGCCCTATCCGCCGGTCCCGAAGCTCTGCACGAGCGAGCCCGCGACGAGGTACCAGCCGTCGACCAGCACGAAGAAGATGATCTTGAAGGGGAGCGAGATCGTCACCGGCGGCAGCATCATCATGCCCATGGACATCAGGATCGAGGCGATGACCATGTCGATGATGAGGAAGGGCAGGAAGAGCAGGAACCCGATCTCGAAGGCGCGGCGGAGCTCGCTGATCATGAAGGCGGGAACGAGCGCGCGGAGCGGCGTCGCCTCGGGCGAGGAGACCTTCTCGATCTTGGCGATGTCCGCGAAGAGCTGCAGGTCCTGCGGGCGGACGTGAGCCATCATGAAGGCGTGGAGCGGTGCCAGCGCCCGCTCCGCGGCCTCGGTCTCCGTGATCTTCTCCTGCATCAAGGGCTCGATGCCGTTCTGGTAGGAGGCCTGGAGCGTCGGCGCCATCACGAAGCCCGTGAGGAAGAGGGCAAGGCTGATGAGCACGACGTTGGGGGGCGTCTGCTGCACGCCGAGCGCGTTTCTGAGGAAGGACAGCACCACGATGATGCGCGTGAAGGAGGTGACGGTGACGAGGATTGCGGGCGCGAGGCTCAGCACCGTCAGCAGCACCACGAGCTGCACGATCCGCGCGGTCGAGCTCCCGCCCTCGCCGCCGAGGTCGATGTTGAGGGATTGCGCCTGGGCCGCGATGGGCGCGAGCATCGCGATCGCGGCGGCCGCGATCCTCGCGAGGAGGCGGCGGCTCATGACCGGCTCTGCTCGACCAGGGATGCGAAGTCGGGCCTCGTCCGCCCGATCGCGGATTCGATGAGGAGATCGCGGTCGGCGCCCAGCAGGATCAGATGCTCGGCCTCGTCGCGCCGGAGCAGCACCAGCCGTCGCTTGCCGTCGAGCGGCAGCACCTCGAGGATGCCGAGCCGGCGCTTCCCGGCGGGAGCGACGAAGCGGCTCCCCCAGCCCATGCGCCGCACGATCCAGGCGAGCGCGCCGATGAGCGCGATCACCAGGACGAGCGCGAGCGCGAAACGGAGATAGACGTCGAGGCCCATGCGATCGCAGCGCCGCGGCTCAGGAGCCCGAGGTCTCGGCGGGATAGGCCTCGCTCGCGCGCTGGCGCGCCTCGGCCTGGCTCGCGCGCTCCATGAGCTCGCGCTGGGTCGCAAGCGCGGCCGCGAGCGCCGCGAGATCGTCGGCGAGACGCGCGAGCTTGCGTGCCGCGCGGGCCTGATGCGGCTGCGGGAGCGCCACCACGGCGGCGCAGAGCTCCGCGACCGCGCCGTCGAGGCTCGCCATGTCCACGAGATGGCCGCCGTCGATCGCGGCGCGGGCGGCGCTCACGGTGCCGGAGACGAGGTCGAGGGCGGGAAGGACTTGGATGTCGCTCATGGCGTTGCTCCCTGAGGTGGGCGGCGGTTCGCGCGATAGATGTAGACGAGGATCTCCGCGACGGCGGCGAAGGCCGTGACGGGGATCTGCTCGCCGATCTCGACCGCCGCCAAGAGCTGCGCGAGGTCCGCATCCTCGCGGACCTTGACGCCGTGCTCGAAGGCGAGGGCGAGGATGCGCTCGGCAATCTCGCCGCGTCCGCTCGCGATCACCCTGGGCGCATCCGCCTCGCCGGGCTGATAGCGGAGCGCCACGGCGAGCGCGGGCTTCTGAGGCTGGGATTTCTCTGCGGGCAAGGGCGGTCCGAATTCCTCTAATTCGTCGGACATATTGGCGATTCAGCCTTAACATCTGGTTGATCGCGATCAGGCAGCTCCATCCCCCTCTCCCCATCGGGGAGAGGTTGGGTGAGGGGGCCGGCCGATCGGCCGGCAAGGACGGCTGTCGACCGGGCGCGTTGCCCCCTCACCCCGACCCTCTCCCCGAGGGGAGAGGGAGGAAATACGGCGGCGCGATCGAGCCGAGGCGCCCACCGGCGATTCTGCAATCGCCCTGCGGCGTTGCAGCAGAATCCCGGCCATTGGATTTACCGCTTTTTAAGCGAATATCCGCCAAGATCGCGCCCAATAGGCTCGGCCTCGATGCGGGTGCGATGGACCTCACGCAGATACCTCTCTTCAAGGCGATGGCGAAGAAGCTGGCGTGGCTCGGGGCGCGGCAGAGCGTGCTCGCGGAGAACGTCGCCAATGCCAGCACCGTCGGGTTTCAAGGCTCGGACCTGAAGCCGCTCGATTTCCGCGCGGTGCTCTCCGGCAAGACCGGCACGCTCGAGATGGCGGCGCCGAGCTCCGGCGTCGCCGCTGCGCCGCCCGCGGGCAAGACCCTGAACGGCTTCGCGCGCACGGCGCATACGGGGAAGGTGCAGCTCGAGGCCGAGGTCCTGAAGGTGAGCGAGACCGCGAGCGACTATGCCTTCACGACGAGCCTCTATCAGAAGCAGCTCGCGATGCTCAAGACGGCGCTCGGGCGCGGCTCATAAGGCGGGAAGGGCAGGCACATGGATCTTCAGACCTCGATGCAGCTCGCCTTCGGCGGCATGACCGCGCAAGGCAGCCGGCTCAAGGTGATCGCGGAGAACCTCGCCAACGCGGATTCGACCTCGACCGTGCCCGGCGGCGATCCCTACCGGCGCAAGATCATCAGCTTCAGGAGCGTGCTCGACCGCAAGCTCGGCGTCACGAGCGTGAAGGCGGGCCAGGTGCAGAGCGCCGTCGGCGAGTTCGAGCGCCGCTACGATCCCGGCAATCCCGTGGCCGATGCCGATGGCTACGTGAAGCTCCCCAACGTGAACCCGCTGGTGGAGATCATGGACATGCGCGACGCGCAGCAGAACTACCAGGCGAACCTCACCGTGATCGACGCCGCCAAGGCGATGATCGCGCGCACCCTCGACCTGCTGCGCAGCTAGGACGCAGCGAAGGAGCCAGCTCCCGATGCCCGACCCCGTGACGAACGCGATCGCCGCCTATACCAACGCCGGCAAGATCGCCGCATCGCCCGGCCTCGCCGCGCGCGACGACGGCGGCGGAGGCTTCGGCGCGCTCGTGCGGGAGGCCGCGGAGGGCATGATCGGCACCCTGAAGCAAGGCGAGCAGACGGCTTTCGCGGGCGTCACCGGCAAGGCCGACATCGCGCAGGTGGCGGCCGCCGTCGCCAACGCCGAGACCACGCTCGAGACCGTCGTCGCCGTCCGCGACCGCGTGATCCAGGCCTATCAAGACATCATCAAGATGCCGATCTAGAGCGGCCATCTACCTCTGCGTCCCCTGCGCATCCTCTGCGACCTCCGCGCGAAAAAAAGGTTCGCGCAGAGGGCGCAGAGGATGCGCGGAGGACGCGGTGGAAAGGATTGCGGCTTCGCTGCCAAAGGAAACCTGGTGAGGGGCAGGGGCGTGTGAGGCCGGTGTCCGACAGGAAAAAGAACGACCGATGACCGCCGCTGAGATTCTCGAGATCGGCAACGAGGCGATCCTGGTGGCGCTCAGGATCGGCGCGCCGGTGATGCTGCTCGCGCTCGCGGTCGGGCTCGCGATCTCCGTGCTGCAGGCGCTGACGCAGATCCAGGAGATGACGCTGACCTTCGTGCCGAAGATCCTCGTCATCATGCTCTCGCTCCTCATCCTGCTGCCGGTGATGCTCGCG
>DATKNV010000245.1:0-8788 GCA_035541215.1 Allostellaceae bacterium
AAGGGCGTCAGCGCGGAGCCTGCGACGCATCTCAACGCCGCCGCCTATCCGCGGCCGGGGCTCGCGCCCATGAGCTGGCGCGAGCATTACTTCCCCGGCATCGACGATCGCGACTGGAACGACTGGCGCTGGCAGTACCGCCATCGCATCACGACGCTCGACGAGCTCGAGCGCCGTTTCCCGATGCCCGCGGAGGAGCGCCGGCTCGTGGCGGAGGGCTTGCGCGAGTTCCGCCTGGGCATCACGCCCTACTACCTCTCGCTGATCGAGCCCGGCAATCCCGCGGACCCGCTGCGGCTCCAGGCGGTGCCGAGCGCGGAGGAATTCCTCCAGGCCGGGATCGGCGAGGCCGATCCGCTTTCGGAGGACGAGTTCTCGCCGGTGCCGGGGATCACGCACCGCTATCCCGACCGCTGCCTCCTCGTCGCGACCAACGCCTGCGCGCTCTATTGCCGCTATTGCACGCGCAAGCGCATCATGGAGGAAGGCGACGCGCCGCTGCCGAAACACGCCTTCGACGCGATGCTCGACTACATTGCGAGGACGCCGCGCATCCGCGACGTCATCGTCTCCGGCGGCGATCCGCTCACCTGGTCGACGTCGCGGCTCCGCGAGCTCCTGGAGCGGCTCCGCGCCATTCCGCACGTCGAGATCGTGCGCCTGGGCTCGCGCGTTCCCGTGACGCTGCCGCAGCGGATCGACGACGAGCTCTGCGCCGTGCTCGACCGCAACGGCCCGATCTGGATCAACGTGCATTTCAACCACCCGCGCGAGATCACGCGCGAGGCCGCGGCGGCCTGCGACCGCCTCCTCCGCTGCGGCATCCCCCTCAACAACCAGGCGGTGCTGCTGCGCGGGGTCAACAACGACCTCGACACGATCCGCTCGCTCGTCCACGCGCTAATGCGGATCAAGGTGCGGCCCTACTATCTCTTCCACTGCGACCCCGTGCGCGGCGCGCATCATTTCCGCACCAGCATCGCCGAGGACATCGCGATCATCGAGGGCCTTCGCGGCCATACCAGCGGCCTCGCCGTTCCCACCTACGCGATCGACCTGCCGCATGGCGGCGGCAAGGTGCCGGTGCAGCCGCAATACCTGCTTTCCTACGAGAACGGACGCGCGGTGCTGCGAAACTTCCAGGGCCGCGTCTTCGAATACGACGATCCCCAGCAGGAGACGCCCGCGAAGGCCCCGGCGCCGCCTGCGAAGTCGCTGGCGGAGATCGACCCGAGCCTCGTGGGGTTCGTCGGCCGCAACGCCCACGGCAAGCCCGCGATGCGCCGGCGCGCGCCGCGCAGGCGGCGCGAGCCCGGCTGACCTCGGCCCAACCGGTGGCCCGGAAATGCGGATTGGCATCGCCTTCGATCTCAAATCCGATGTCGCCCGCCGCGCGGGCGAGCCGGACGACATTGCCGAGGAATACGAAAGCGCGGAGACCATCGCGGGCGTCGCGGCGGCGCTGAAGTTGCTGGGCCACGAGCCCTTCGAGCTCGGCGGCGGCGGCCGCTTCGCGCGGGTGCTGCTGGAGCGGAGCGAGGCCGGGACGATCGATCTCGTCTTCAACAACGCCGAGGGACGCGGCTCGCGAAGCCGCGAGGCGCAAGTGCCGGCGCTCTGCGAGATGCTCGGCGTGCCCTATACGCACAGCGATCCGCTGGCGCTCGCGCTCTCGCTCGACAAGGCCATGACGAAGCGCGTGGCGCTGGGACACGGCATCCCGACCGCACCCTTCTGTCTCGTCGCGACGCTCGCGGAGCTCGAGAGCGCGGAGGTGCCGCCCTTCCCGGTCGTCGCCAAACCCGATCACGAGGGCTCCTCCATGGGGATCGGGCGCGGCTCGATCTGTCGCGATGCGCGCGAGCTCAGCGAGTGCGTCGCGCGGCTCCTCCGCGACTACCGCCAGCCGGTGCTCGTCGAGGCGTTCTTGCCGGGCGCCGAGGTGACCGTCGGCATCGTCGGCTCCGGCGCCGCGGCCTCCGCGATCGGCGCGATGGAAATCGCTCCACGCCGGCCGCCCTTCCTCTACAGCCTCGACGTGAAGCGCAACTATCTCGAGGAGGTGGACTATCACGTGCCCCCGCGGCTGCCGCGGGAGACGATGAGCGCGGCCGAGCGCACGGCGCTCGCGGCCTATCGCGCGCTCGGCTGCCGCGACGTCGCGCGGGTCGATATCCGTCTCGACGCCGCGGGCCGTCCCTGCCTCCTCGAGGTGAACCCGCTCCCCGGCCTCGATCCCGTCCGCGGCGATCTCCCGATCCTCTGCAGCCGGCTCGGCATCCCCTACGAGCGTCTCATCGCGACGATCGTCGACGGCGCGATCGCCCGGGCGAACCTCTCTCCCGCCGAGGAAAAGCATGGCCTCCATCGGCGTGCATGAGGAGGGGACGGCGAGCGCGGGAATCGCGGCCGCCGCGCCCGCCGAGCGGAAGCCGATGGGGATGCTCGGCTTCCTCGCCTGCCTCCTCCAGTACATGCGGCCATATCGCGGGAAGTTCACGCTGGTCTTCCTCGGGCTCCTCGCGGAGATGGCGGTCAACGCGCTGGTGCCGCTGAGCTTCAAGGTGCTGATCGACCGCGCGATCCCCGAGCGCGACGGAGCGGTCTTCGCGTGGGTGATCCTCGGCCTCGTCGCCGGCGCGCTCCTCTTCGCGCTCGGCGGCCTCGCGCGCGACTATCTCTATGCCGAGCTCACGGGCCAGCTCCTCAGCGACATCCGCCGTCGCGTCTTCGACCACCTGCAGAAGCTGTCGCTCGGCTTCTACACGCGCACGGAGATGGGCGAGATCCTCGCGCGGTTCTCGACCGACCTCGCGGCGGTGGACAACGCCATCGCCTCCGCGACCTGGGGCATCCTGCCGAGCTTCGACCTCGCGCTGACGGTGGTCCTGCTGTTCCTGCTGGACTGGCGCCTCGCGCTGGTGGCGATGCTGATCTGGCCGCTCGTGCTGGTGGGGCCGCGGATCCTCGCGCCGCGCGCGGGCCGCGCGAGCTACAGCAAGAAGGAGGGCGAAGCCGGCACCATCACGCTCGTGCAAGAGAACGTCGGCGCGCAGAGCGTGGTGAAGGCCTATGGGCTCGAGGCGTCGCAGATCGCGGCCTTCGGCGGGCGCAATTGGGATCTCCGCGGACGGAGCGCGCGCCTCGGCTTCCTCAACGCGCTGATCGAGCGCACCGCCAATCTCGGCATCCTCGTCCTGCAGATCCTCATCATGGCCGTGGGCGTGCGGATGGTGCTCGCGGGCGAGATGACCGTGGGCACGCTGACGGCGTTCCAGGCGCTCTTCATCACGCTGAGCTACGCGCTCTACAACGTCGCGCAATACGCGCCCAATCTCATCCAGGCCGCGGGCGGCATGCACCGCATCGAGGAGCTGCTGAGCGTAGCGCCGCAGGTGACGGACCGGCCGGGGGCGGGCGAGCTCCCCCGTATCGCGCGCGAGATCGCCTTCAAGGAGGTGCGGTTCGGCTATAGCGACCGGCAACCGGTCCTGCGCGACGTCGACGTGACGATCCCGAGCGGGGCCTTCGTCGCCTTCGTGGGCGCGAGCGGCTCCGGGAAGAGCACGCTCATCAGCCTCCTCATGCGCTTCTACGACCCGACTTCGGGCGCGGTGCTCGCGGATGGGCGGGATCTCCGCGACGTGACGCAGGCCTCGCTGAGGTCGCATCTCGGCGTAGTCTTCCAGGAGAACTTTCTCTTCAACACGACGCTCCGCGAGAACATCCGCCTGGGGCGGACGCAGGCGAGCGACGCGGAGGTCGTCGAGGCGGCACGTGCGGCGGAGATCGAGGAGTTCATCCTGGGTTTGCCCGACGGCTTCGACACGCTCGCGGGCGAGCGCGGCGGACGGCTCTCCGGCGGGCAGCGGCAGCGGATCGCGATCGCCCGCGCCATTCTCCGCGACCCCTCCGTGCTGGTCCTCGACGAGGCGACCTCGGCGCTCGACGCCGCGACCGAGGCCGCCATCAACGAGACCATCGCGAGGATCGCCCGCTCGCGGACGCTGATCTCGGTGACGCACCGCCTCTCCTCGGTCGTCCACGCCGACCGGATCTATCTGCTCGATGCCGGGAAGGTGATCGAATCCGGCCGCCACGAGGAGCTGCTGGCGCGCGAGGGGGCCTATGCACGGCTCTGGCGGAAGCAGACGGGCTTCGTCCTCGCGCACGACCGGGGCGATGCGCGGGTCGAGCCGGAGCGGCTCAGAAGCATTCGCCTTCTCGAGCGGCTCGACGTTGCGGCGCTGCACGAGCTCGCGCCGCGCTTCGCGAGCGAGAACTTCGCGCGGGACCGCACGATCGTGCGCGAGGGCGATCCCGGCGACAAGCTCTACATCATCGTGCGCGGCACCGTCGAAGTCGCGAGATCCGATCCCGAGAGCGGTAGGGAGCGCCGCATCGCGACGCTGCAGGACGGCGATTACTTCGGGGAGATCGCCTTGATCGGCAACACCCCGCGCACCGCCAGCGTGCGCACGCTCACGGATTGCCTCTGCCTCTCGCTGCCGCGGGGGCAGTTCCTCGACCTGCTCGACCGCCTGCCCGATCTCAAGACCGAGATCGTGCAGGAGGCGGAGCTCCGCGCGCGCGGCCTCGCGGCGGGCGAGCACGCAAGCGCATGAGCGCCGGCCGCACGAGGGAGCAGCGCGTCGCGCTCGTCTTCAATCTCGTCCATCCGGAGATGCTAAAGGGGCGGCCGCTCGATGCCGTCGCCGAGCTCGACACGGAGCCGACGATCGCGGCAATCGAAGCGGCGCTGCGCTCGCGCGGGCACGCGGTCCTGCGGATCGAGGCGGACGAGGCGCTCCACGAGGCCCTGCGGCGCTCGAGGCCGGACATCGTCTTCAACATCGCCGAGGGGATCGGAGGCGAGAGCCGGGAATCGCACGTGCCCGCCATCTGCGAGTTCCTGGGGATCCCCTACACGGGCTCCGGCGTCCTCACCACCGCCCTCTGCCTCGACAAGCCTCGCACCAAGGAGATCCTCGCTCATCATGGCTTGGCGACGCCGGCCTATCGCGTCGTTAGGCGTCCCGCGGGCGGCTCGGCCGGCTTGCGCTTCCCGCTCATCGTCAAGCTCGCGCACGAGGGCTCGAGCATGGGGCTCACGCCGGAGTCCGTCGTCGATGACGCGGCATCGCTCGACCGTCAAATCGCGCGCCTCGTCGAGACCTACCACGGGCCCGTGCTCGTGGAGGAGTTCATCTCCGGGCGCGAGTTCACGGTCGGCGTCCTCGGCAACGAGGAGCTCTCGATCCTGCCGATCGTCGAGATCGTGTTCTCGCACCCCCGCGGCATCAATCTCTTCCAGCCCGACGACGCGCTGCTGGAGATGCTCGCCGATGCGCGCAAGGAGCGCCCGCGGTATCCGCGGCTGCACGAGGCCGTCTGCCCCGCCCTCGTCGACGCGGCCCTTGCCGATCGGATCCGGGACACCGCGGCGCGCGCCTACCGTGCACTCGATTGCCGCGACTGGTGCCGCATGGAAATGCGGCTCGGGCAGGACGGTGCGCTCTACGTGCTCGAGCTCAACCCGATCGCCGGCATCGACCCCACCTACCTGCTGCCGCGCGCGGCGGCGGCGGCAGGGTGGTCCTTCGCCGACCTCATCAATCGGATCCTCGATCTCGCGCTCGCGCGGACGAAGCGCTGAGAGGCCTCCTCAGACCATCTTGATGGGAATGGCGCCGAGGAAATCGCGCTTGCCGACCTCGACGCCGCAGTGCCGCAGGATCGCGTAGGCCGCGGTGATGTGGAAATAGAAGTTCGGGAGCACGAAGTGGTTGAGGTAGTCCGCGCCCTTCATCTGGCCCTTGTTGGGGCCGACGGGGAAGACGATCTCGCGGTCGGAGGCGCCGTCGATCTGGCGCGCATCGAGCGTCCTGATGTAGGCGAGCGTCTTTGCGATCCGCGCCTTGAGCTGCTCGAGGTTCGTCTCGTTGTCCTCGTATTTCGGCGCCTCGACCCCGGCAAGGCGCGCGGAGCCGTTCTTCGCCTGGTCGCAGGCGACCTGAACCTGGCGCGCGAGCGTGAACATGTCCGGCGCCAGGCGATAGCTCGCAAGCGTCTCCGGCGCCACCTTCTTCGCCGCCGCGAAAGCCGCGCCCTTGTCGAGCACGTTCGAGAGCGCGCTCAAGCCGATCTCGAAGACGGGAAGCGAGGCCTTGGACATCGAGTAGGACATGGTGAGGGACTCCTTCAGGGGGTTGAGAGGAGATGAGGGGAAAGTATGAACCGCCAAGACGCCAAGGCGCCAAGTTCTTTCTCGCGGCACAGCCGCAATCGTCTCTCTCGGTGCCTCACTGCCTCTGTCGTTGAATTCCACCACGGAGGCAATGAGACAGTGAGAGGAATTGATTGCGGCTCCGCCGCGAGAAAGAACTTGGCGTTCTTGGCGTCTTGGCGGTTCATCTTTTAACCCCCGCTCAGCGCCTGTACGATCGCGAGCGTGTCGGTGGGGCGTAGCGGGTGGACGAGGTCGAAGGTCTGCTCGCCGTTGACGAAGAAGCGCACGTGCGGGCGCACCGCGTCCTGCTCGTCGATCACGCGGAAGCGGATGCCCGGATATTGCCGGTCGAGATCGGCGAGAAGCTCCGCGAGCGTCGCGCCCGCGGCCTCCACGCGCTTCGCCTTCGTGTAGGAGAGAAGCGCGCTGGGGATCAGGATCTGCATCGCCGCCTCATCCGAGCTCCGCCGCCTCGAGCGCGTAGATCTCCGGGAGGTGCCGCGCGATCGGGGCCCAGCGCTCGCCCTCGTCGCGGCTCGCCCAGATCTCGCCGCTGGTGGTGCCGAAGTATAGCCCCACGGGGTCGCGCCTGTCCGCCGTCATCGCCTGGCGCTTCACCGTCCACCAGGCCTCGCGCGCGGGGAGCCCCGTATCCTGCCGCTTCCAGCTCCTGCCGCCGTTCCGCGTGACGTAGGCCGAGGGAACGCCGCCGGGGCTCGTCCTCGGCCAGACCATCGTGCCGTCCATCGGAAAGACCCAGGCGGTCTCGTCATCGCGCGGATGCACGACCATGGGAAAGCCGATGTCGCCGACGCTCTTGGGCATGCTGCGGCCGATCCGCGTCCATTCGCGCGCGGGACGGTCGATGCGGTAGATGCCGCAGTGGTTCTGCTGATAGAGCCGGTCGGGATTGCTCGGGCACATGCGGACGCAATGGGGATCGTGGAAGGCGTAGTTGTTGACGTCGAAGCCGAAGCCCTCGACCACCTCCATGCCCTTGATCATGGGCTCCCAACTCCGCCCGCCATCGAGCGATTCATGAACGCCGCCGCCGGACATGCCGAGATAGAGATGCCGCGCGTCGCGGGGATCGACGATGACGGAATGGAGCTTCGGCCCATCGGGCGTGCCGTCCTGCGGCGTCCCCACGAGCGCGGTGATGTTGGGGTGATCGTTGAAGCCGGTGATGCCCTCCCAGGTCGCGCCGCCGTCCTCGCTGCGGAAGAGGCCCTGCGGCGAGGTCCCCGCGTACCAGACATTGGGCTCGCTCGCATTGCTCGGCGTGAGCCAGAAGGTGTGATCGACGCTCCGGCCCTTCCGCCCCTCCGGCACCTTCGGGAAGGCCGGCGGCTGCTTCGCTTCCTGCCAGGTCTTTCCAAAATCGGTCGAGCGGAAGAGCGTCGGGCCCAGATGCCCGGTCTTCGCCGCCGCGAGCAGCGTCCGCCCGTCGCGGGGATCGAGCACGACGTGGCTCACGATGTGTCCGAGGAAATGCGGCCCGTCTGCGCGCCAGCTGCGCCGCGCGCGGTCGCCGCGATAGAGCCACGCGCCCTTGCGCGTCGCGACCAGGAGGATTGTCTCGGGCTCCTTCCCGCGCGCGCGTGCGGCGGGCTTCTTCTTGCGGGCTACCGGCTTCCTGGTGCTGCGAGCCATGATTGCGTCTCCTTCGGGAGTGAATCCTGCGCGGCCTTCCAGGAAGGATAGGCCGCCTCGAGTTTCCGTCGACCCGCCGGCGTGAGGATGAGCGGCCGCTCCCGCGCATCCTCCGAGCGCCCGGCACGCACCCAGCCCTCGCGCTCGAGGAGCGTGGCACTCCGCGTGAGCGTCGTGCGCTCGAGCCCGAGCTTCTCCGCGAGCCGCCGCATCGGCATCGCGCCCGCGAGCGCCAGCACCGCGAGGATCGAGAACTGCGTCGCCTTGAGCCCATGCTCCCGGAGCCGCGCCTCGTAATGCCGCGTCACCGCCCGCGCGCGCCTGCGCGCGGCAAGGCAGTGGCACTGCCGCGTCTCCGAGAGATCGATCGTCATCGACAAAGAGTGTAGGCACACTTAACGCGCGGTCAAGAGCACCCTCTCCCATCTCCGAGGGGAGAGGGGCATTTTGCAATTACACGAAAATCACCGACGTAAGTCGGCCCCGGTGTAACCGATGTCACAGCCCGCGGACCTCCTCGGGGATCACGCTTGATGAGTCGTCCGTACCCTCGATCTCCCAAACCCTGGGGCACGCGGGCGACGACGCGATGGGCCCTCTCCGGCGCAAAGCTGGGGAGGGCCTTGCGTCTCCCTCTCCCGCGGAACGCGGGAGAGGGTTGGGGCCCGCGCGCAGCGCGGGAGGCTGAGGGTCGAGGAACGGCCCTCGGCGACCGCCCTCACCCTCTCATCGCTTCGCGATGGGCCCCAACCCTCTCCCATCTCCGATGCTATCGGATTCACACATCGTGAAGCCTAAGGGTTGTTCCGTATTTGATGGCTCTGAACTCCTGGAGGCCGATGCGCATGACTTTGGGGCCGGGCTTGCCGTAGTAGCCGGTCCAGCCGCCGAGCCGGGCAATGACCC
>DATKNV010000246.1:0-4416 GCA_035541215.1 Allostellaceae bacterium
GGGAGTCGCGAGTCGCCGGTACGCGGAACCGACGGGGCGAGCGAATGCGACGGTACCTTCTGCTGTCAGTGCCGATCCTTCTCAGTGGCTGTGCGCTGCCGCCGGCGGTGGTGATCGCTTCCTACGTCGCGGACGGCGTGAGCTATCTCGCCACCGGCAAGAGCGTCACGGACCACGGCATCTCCGAGGCAACGGGACGCGATTGCGCGACCTGGCGGCTCATCAAGCTCGAATCCCCTTGCAAGAAAGAGCCCGCCCAGCGCGAGGAGCCGGCGCCCGTGGTGGAGGGCGAGCTCGCGAGCGCGCCTCAGAAGGAGCCCGCCGAGGAAGCGCCGCCCACCAGCGCGCCGCACCGCTATCTCGTGCTCGGGAGCTTCGGCAATCGCCAGAACGCCGACCGCTTCTCGGCCGAGTTTCCGGGCGTCAAGACCGCGGTGATCGAGGCGACCATCGATGGCCGCACGACTTATCGCGTAATGGCGGGACCGCTCAGCGACGGCGAAGTCGACGTTCTCCGCGCGAAGCTCGCCGCGGAGAACCGGTCGCCCGCCTGGGAATTCGTGGCGGCGCTGCCGGGAGCCTAGCCCGCCTTCCCCTGGCACTCGGCCGATGATGGAGAGGTTGCAAGCGAGGGAAGCTCGGAGCGCGTCTCGCGCGCGCGGCCCGCGGGAACCAATTCGATCACGATGTTGGATTGCTCCCGCTTGAGCCTTTCGCCGCTGAACTCGATCCAATTTCCTCCGACGAAGACGTGGTTCAGGAGCAGGCAGGTCAGCCAGTCGCGATCTGCGCCACTGGTCGCGAGCACGCTGAGCATGCGCGTGGTCGCGATATCGTCGGTTCCGCCGGCATTGCGCACGTCGTGGAATAGCCATCGCGACGTCGGGGTCGCCAAGCGGACCGTTCCCTGCATGTAGATCGGAATGCACATGCTGTCGCATTCCTGCTCGACGTAGGTGGTCACGGTGTAGCCGTCGCGCTTGAGCGCGCTCAGATAGTCGACGATCTCGAACCCCGCTTTCGCCGAGCCGCCGCGCGAATTGAGCTGCAGCATGAGCCGCCGGCCGTTGACCGAGCTCACGATCCGCGCGATTGCGTCGCGCATGCCCTCATCGACGGGACCCTCGACGTAGATCAAGGCGCCGTAGGTCGCGGGGTCGATCGAGCTGTCGAGCCTGACGCCCGAGCCGGTCCCGGAGCAGGAGGCCCAAAGCAAGCAGGGAAGGAGGGCCGCGGCGCGAAGCAACGTCCCTGGAGAAATGAGACGCCGATGCGCCATGGCTCGCCGCTCGTGCCGTTCGTCTGACGTCCTCGCGGTCGAATGCCGGGATGTGACGCCTGGGGATCCCCGATTGGCGGCAAGGTGAGGGCTGCGATCCAATGTTGCATTGACCTAGGTCATCACCCGTCGCCTCGGAGCGCGCGATGGTACGCGGAGAGTCAGCTCGCGGCAGAGACGGGGTGGAGGCGCTGGCGCTTCCTCTCGTACATGGCCATGTCCGCCTGATGCAGGAGCGCCTCCTCGGTCTCGCCGCCGTCATAGGCGACGTAGCCGAAGCTCGCGCTGAGCGCGATCGTGGTGCCGTCGACGGAAATACCGAGGCTCGCGATCATCTGCTCGAGATCGCGTGCCTTCTGCTGCGCGCTCGCGAGGTTCGCGCCCACCAGCAGGAAGCCGAACTCGTCCCCGCCGAGCCGCGCCACCGCGTCGGTGCGCCGCACGCGCCGGATCAGGCTCGCCGCCAGCTCCCTCAGGACGCGGTTGCCGGCATTGTGGCCGAAGCGGTCGTTGACGCCCTTGAAGCCGTCGAGATCGCAGAGCATCAGGACGCCGCGGGGACCGCCGACCTGCGCGCATTCGAGCGCCCGCTTGAGCTCGCCGAGGAAGCCGCGGCGGTTGAGGAGCCGAGTGAGCTCGTCCGTGACCGTCAGGCCCTCGAGATAGGCAAGCCGCGTCTGCAAATCCGCGACGCGCTGCTCCGCCGCAGCGAGGCAGTTGAAGGCCCAGGTCAGGAGCACGCGGTCTCCCTCGGGCTGCGGTCCCGCGATCTCCGCGGCGTGCTTGGACCGGCGCTTGCCCGGCGCCGGAGCCGGCATCGAATCTGCCGTCAAGGACATGAGGTTTCTCCCCAGGAGGCACCCATTGCCTCTTTCCGCTCACAGAGCAGCAAGGCTCGTGCCAACGGGTAAGTCTTTGAGAAGTCTTGGGCGAGCATTGGGCCGGCCGGCAGATATTGCCGCTTGCCCGAAAGCAGGGGCTGAAAGATGCCGGGGCGAGTGCGCGCTCTAGGCGATCCGGTCGCGCGGGTGGCGTCCCGCGAAGAAGGCGTCGAGATTGTCGAGGGCGCGGAAGCCCATGGCCTCGCGGGTCTCGCGCGTGGCGCTGCCGAGATGCGGGAGCAGGAAGGTGTTCGGGAGCCCGCGATAGCCGGGATTGATGCGGGGCTCGCCGTCGAAGACGTCGAGGCCCGCCGAGGCGATGCGGCCGGAGCGGAGCGCCGCGATGAGGTCGTCGTCCTTGACGATGCCGCCGCGCGCGGTGTTAACGACGATGGCGCCGAGCGGCAGCAGCTCGATCCGCCGCGCGTCCACGAAATGCCGCGTGTCCGGCGTCAGCGGGCAGTGGATCGAGAGGATGTCCGCGCTCGGGAGCAGCGACTCCGGAGTCTCGTGAAAGATCGCGCCTTGCTCGGCCTCGGGCGCGAGCTGCTGGCGGTTGTGGTAGTGGATCACCATACCGAAGGCGCGGGCGCGGTGCGCGACCGCGCGGCCGATGCGGCCCATGCCGAGGATGCCGAGCCGCTTGCCGCTGACGTGGGTCCCGAGCATGTGCGTGGGCGCCCAGCCGGTCCAGCCGTCCGTGCGGATGAGCTGCTCCCCCTCGCTCGCGCGGCGTGCGGCGGCGAGCATGAGGAGCATCGCGACGTCGGCCGTCGCGTCCGTCAGCACGTCCGGCGTGTTTGTGACGACGAGCCCCCGGGCGCGCGCGGCCTTGAGGTCGATGTGCTCGAAGCCCACCGAGAAGGTCGCGAGAACCCGTACCGTCTCGGGCAGCTTCGCGATCGCGGCGGCGTCGAGCCGATCGGTCGTGGTGCAGAGCACCCCGTCCGCGCCCGCGGCGGCACGCGCGAGGCCGCCGCCGTCGAGCGGGTCGTCCGTGGGGTTGAGGCGCGCCCGGTAATCGCGGCTCGCACGAGCCTCTACGGCCTCGGGCAACTTGCGGGTGACGAGGAGGGAGGGTTTGGAGGACATCGGGGATCGGACTTGCGAACGGCCGGATACTACCGTATCGCTGTTGCGAATGTCACATCGGAGCGCCGGGATGGCGACGATTTTCCCTAAATTCGCGTGTATGCAGTGGAATGCCCCCGCGGCTTTGCGCAGCCTCGGCCTTGCCTTGGGCATGGTCATGGTTGCCGCCCAAGCCGCGGCCGCGGTCGAGATCGCGCCGCACCGGGCGCTTTACGCCCTGAGCCTCGAAAGCGCCAAGCCAGGGAGCGGCGTCCTCGGCGCCACCGGCACCATGCTCTACGAGTGGGGCGAGGCCTGCGATGCCTGGACCGTGAAGCAGGATTTCGACCTGAACCTCGCCTACGAGGATTCCGACGAGGTCAAGCTCGGCTCGAGCATGGTCTCCTGGGAGTCGAAGGACGGGCTGCGCTATCGCTTCAACGAGAGGCGCACCAAGAACGGCGAGCTCGACGAGGAGATCCGCGGCAACGCGCGGCTCGAGGGGGCGGACAAGGGCGGCAAGGCGGAATTCACCCGGCCCGAGGCGAAGACGATGACGCTGGCGCCTCGCGTCCTCTTTCCGACCATCCACACGGTATACCTGATCGAGCGTGCGCTCGCCGGCGAGACCTTCATCCAGCGCGAGGTCTTCGATGGCGCCACCGTCGACAATGCCGGCCTCATCACCGCGATCGTGCTTCCCGGCGGCCCCAAGGAGAAGGAGCTCGATAGCCCCCTCCTCAAGGGCAAGTCCTGGCGCATGCACCTGGCCTTCTTTCCCTCCGATCCCCAGGCGGACCGTCCGGATTACGAGCTGACCATGCGGCTCTACGAGAACGGCGTCTCCTCGGAGATGTCGCTCGACTACAGCGACTACATCGTCCACGCCACGCTCGAGAAGATCGAGCCGCTGCAGCGGCCGAGCTGCTGAGGGCTCAGGGCCGCCGCGCGGGGCTCGCGCCCGCCGCGGCGAAGAGGTCGGGCGGGTCGGCTTTGGCGGCGTCCGCGAGCCGGTCGCTGCCGATTCCGATCAGGCGAAAGGCGGTGCCATCGGCGGCTTCCTCGAGCAGCGGCAGCGCCGCGCGATAGAGCACCTCGGCCCGCTGCGTCGGGTCCGCGAGGGCGCGGCTCCGGGTCACGATCTTGAAGCGGCTCGTCTTTAGCTTGAGGACGACGCCACCGGCG
>DATKNV010000247.1:0-6792 GCA_035541215.1 Allostellaceae bacterium
CCGCAGCAGCTCCGGCTTGAAGACGACGAAGAGATAGCCGTTCTCCTTCCCGGCCTCCGCCGAGGCCCCCGCAAGGAGGCCCAGCGCCTGGATCGTCAGCGCGAGGCCGAAGCCCTTGTGGCCGCCGAAGGGAAGGAGCGCGCCCGCCCGCGCCGCCGCGGGATCGCGCGTGGGGGCGCCGTCCGGGCCGAGCGCCACGCCTTCCGGCAGCAGATGCCCCAGGCGCTCGCGATGCAGCACCTCCGTCATCATGAAGGCGGAGGTTCCCATGTCGAGGATGACCGCACCCTCGACGCTGGGGAGGCCGATCGCAATGGGGTTGGTGCCGAGCGCGGCGCGCGTGCCGCCCGGAGGCGCCACCAGCGGCGAGGTGCTGGCGGTGTGGATGCCCACGAGACCCGCGCGCGCGATCTTCTCGACGTAATAGGCGCTCCGCCCGCTCATCCAGCTATCGGCGAGCCCCACGAGCGCGATCCCCGCGGCGCTTGCCTTGGCGATCGCCATCTCGGTCGCGCGGTAGAGCGCGAGCATCCCGACCTGATTGCCGCCGTCGAGCTGGAGCGAGACCGGGGTCTCGCGCAGCACCGCAATGGGCCGCCGCGGCAGCCGGAAATGCGGGGCGTCCGGGAGGTTCAGGATCTTCGCGAGGCCGGAGTACTCGTAGCCGCAGAGCGCGGCGTCGAGCACGTGATCGGCGACGATCGCGGCCTCCTCGGCGTCGTAGCCGATCCCGCGGAGCGCCGCCTCCGCGAGCTCGCGCGCGGCCGCGACGCTGAGGTGAACGCGCTCGCCCGTCACGGCTTCCTCCCTCGGAGCCGCGGCAGCGCCAGCAGCAGGAGGCTCGCCGCGGCAAAGCCCACCCAGACCCACCAGGGCGCCGCCATCAGCTTTCGCCCCACCACCACCATCGCCACGACGATGGGGAGGATGCCCAGCGCCGTCGTCCAGAGGAAGGTCCACCAGGGCACGCCCAGCATCCCCGCGGCGTAGTTCACGAGGTTGAAGGAGATGACCGGCATGAGCCGCACCGCGAGCAGCGGTCCCGCCGCCACCGGGATTCGCTCGAGCCGCGCCCAATGCCGCGGCGGCACCACCCAGCGCAGGAAGGGCCTGCCGAGCGCTCGGGCGAGGGCGTAGGCGAGGATCGCGCCGAGCATGGCGCCGACCCAGGTCACCAGGACGCCCCAGACCGGGCCGAACAGCATCCCGTTCGCAATCGCAATGAACTCCGCCGGAAGGGGCAGGAAGGAGTGCAGCACCATCAGTGCGATCGAGCCTACCCAGCTCCAGGGCTGCCAGGCCGCGACGAAGTCCTCGACCTCGGACGCCGTGAGCGCGGTCAGGTCGATACCGCGGGCCGCAAGCGCGGCCCAGGCCGCGACCAGCAGCGCCACCACCGCAAGCGCCCCCATGAGCGCAAGCACGGCAGCCATCCTGCGCTTGCCCGGTGTCGGGAATTCCGTGTCGACCGTCACGCCTGCTAGACTAGCAGGCATCGCACATCCCAGGGAGGACTCCGCCGCCATGACCGCCTTCAAGAACCCCGCGCGCGAGCGCCTCAAGAAGGGCGAGCTCGCCCTCGGCTGTGGCGTCCGCCTCGCGCGCACCGTCGACATCGCCCGGATGATGGCGACCGCGGGCTTCGACTGGCTCTTCGTCGACATGGAGCACGGCTCGATCGGCCTCGATACCGCGGCCCAGATGGCGGTGGCGGCGCTCGATGCGGGGATCGCGCCGATCCCGCGCGTCCCCGCCGGCGCCTTCTCGCTCGCGACCCGCCTCCTCGACAGCGGCGCCGCGGGGATCGTGATGCCGCACGTCGACACGCCCGAGGAGGCGCGGCAAATCGTCGATCGGCTCAAATACCCGCCGCAGGGGCACCGCTCCGTCGCCGGCAGTATGGCGCAATTCGGCTTCGCGGCGATGCCGCTCGGCGAGGCCACTTCCATCGTCAACGCGGAGATCCTCGTCGTCGTGATGATCGAGACGCCCAAGGCCGTCGAGAACGCCGAGGCGATCGCCGCCGTTTCCGGGATCGACGTGCTCCTGATCGGCACCAACGATCTCTCGATGGAGCTGGGCATCCCCGGCGGCCTCGCCGACCCCAAGATCGCCGCCGCCTACGAGCGCGTCATTGCCGCCTGCAAGAAGCACGGCAAATGGGCGGGCATGGGCGGCGTCTACACCGAGGACCTCATGCGCAAATACATCGCGATGGGCGCGCGGTTCATTTTGGGCGGCAACGACTTCTCCTTCGTGCTCGCCGCGGCGGGACAGAGGACGAAGTTCCTGCGGGGTCTCGCGGGCTGACGCCGTCAGCTCTCAGCTCGGGCAGATGTATCCCGTGCCGCCGGGCGCCTTGAAGCAGCCGACGGATTCCGGCAGCACGTGCTTCGGGATCCAGAGCACGACCTCCGGGAAGAAGATGCAGAAGGCGATGGTCGCGAAGAACACGACGTAGAGCGGCAGCGACCGGACCAGGGCGGTCGAGAATTTGACGTCCACGAACTTCGCGGCCATCAGCAGCGCAATGCCGTAGGGCGGCGTGATGAGGCCAAAGGCGAGCGTCACGATGATGACGACGCCCATGTGCACGGGGTTGATGTTGCCGATCTCCGTGAGCTTGTTGATGATCGGCATGAAGATGATGATCGCGGGGATGGCGTCGACGAAATCGCCGATGATGACGAAGGCCGCGACCAGCAGGAACATGATGGTCATGGGGTCGGTGCCGGCGCGGACGCTGATCCAGTCCGAGACCAGGTCGGGCCCTCTCAGGTAGGCGAGCATCCAGCCGAAGGCCGAGGCCGCGGCTACCGTGATGAGTGGGATCGAATAGAGGAGCCCCGCCTTCGCGAAGTCGAGCGGAAGCTCGGTGATGTGGCGGCGATTGAGCGCGGGGATCGCCACTACGAGAATGTAGACCACCGCGACGAGGCCCGCCTCGGTCGGCGTGAACCAGCCCGTGAGGATGCCGCCCATGATGATGACGGGGATCACCAGCGGGATCGTGGCGCGCCAGGCGGCGCCCGCGAACTGGAAGAAGGTCGCGCGCGGCTTCAGGAAGCCGATGGGGCCGAAGAAGTGGCTGTAGACCATGAGCCCGATGCCCACGAGCACGCCCGGTACGATCCCCCCGAGGAAGAGCCCGCCGATCGAGACGTTGCCGGTGGCGCCGTAGACCACCGCCATGATGCTCGGCGGGATCAGGTTCGCCATGGTCGAGGCCGAGGCGATGAGCGCGGCGGTGAAGCCGGGGTCGTAGCCCTCCTTCCTCATGGAGACCGCGAGCGTGCGCGAGAGCACGGCCACATCCGCCGAGGAGGAGCCGGAAATCCCCGAAAAGAACATGCTGAAGAGCGTCACCACCTGCGCGAGGCCGCCGCGGACGTGACCGATCATCGTCTGCGAGAGATCGATCATCCGCCCGACGACCTTGGCGGAGGTCATGAGTTCGCCCACCAGCAGGAAAAACGGCACCGCCAGCAGTGCCTCGGTGTCGATGCCGTTGAAGAGCTGGCCGATGATCGAGGGCAGGCTGATCGGCGTGAGCAGCGTCGCCACCAGCACGCCCGCGGTGAGGCTGAACGCGACGGGGACGCCGAGGTATCCGAGGCCGAGGAAGAGCATCGCCATGATGACGAGGATCCAGCCGTTGCTCATTCGGCCCCATCGCTCATTCGAAATAGGTCTCCTCGTGCGCCGGCCCCTTGCCCTCGAAGCCGCGGCGCCAGCCATTGACGAGCTGCTCGATGGTGAAGAGCGCGATCAGCGCGCCGGAGATCGGGATCGCCGCATAGAGCGAGGCGATCGGCGTCATCGAGGGCATGCGGAAGCTGCCGAAGCCCTGCAGGAAGTTGATGTAGCCGTAGTAGACCATGCAATAGGCGACCGCGAGCACCACCAGCCGGTCGAAGGTCTCGATCGCGAGCCTGGGCCAGCCGCGCACGCTCTCGGTGATCGCGGAAAGGTAGAGGTGATCGTTGCGCCGTGTCGCCGCCGCCGCGCCGATGAAGGTGCCGTAAACGAAGAAAGTGCTCGTGACCTCCTGCAGCCAGAGCCACGGCGAGTGGAGGATGCGCGTGAGAACGTCGAGGAAGACCGAGGTGCTGAAGCCCGCGAGACAAATCCCGCAGAGGATCATCGTGATCGCCTCGAGCGGGTCGAGCAGGCGCCACTTGAGGTGGCGCTGCGTCTCCAGGACGAGGCGGCTCGGCGCTCTCAGCGGGACCATCCGTCGCGCCCCTCCCCTTGGGGGAGGGGAGGGGCGTGAGGCTGCGGACTTCAAGACGCTCTATCCCGCGCGGCTACTTCACCTCGCGCACGAGCTTGAGGATCTCGACCGCGTGCGGACCGAGCTCGGCGGCGACCTTGTCCTGGATCGGCTCGGCAATCTTGACGAAGCCCGTCTTGTCGACCTGCTTGACGAACTTGACGCCCATCTTCTCGAGCTTGGCCATGGACTCGTGCTCGAGCTCGATCGCCTTGGCAGGCTCGAGGCGGTTGACCTCGTCGGCCGACGCCTGCACCCACTTCTTCTCCTCGTCGCTGAAGCTGTTCCACGCCTTGTCGCTGACCCAGATGCAGTTGGCGTTCGCCTCGTGCTCGGACATCGACATTACCGGCGCCACCTCGTAGTGCTTGTTCGAGAGGTAGACGTTGACGCCGTTCTCGGCCACATCGACGACGCCCGTTTGCAGCGAGGTGTAGACCTCGCCGAAGGGCATGTGCACGACCTGCGCTCCGTAAGCGGTGAAGAGCGTGTCCTCCGTGGGCGTCGCCTGCACCCGGATCTTGAGGCCCTTGAGATCGGCGATGCTGTGGATCTCCTTCTTGCTGTAAAAGTTTCGCAATCCCAGCGTGATGAGCGTCAGTACCTGCGCGCCCTGTACCTTGTCCTTGACCATCCTGCGGAAGGCGTCGACCACCTTGGGATCGCTGATCGCCTTCTTCAGGTGATCCTCGCCCTTGAAGATGAAGTGGATCGAGAGGACGCCGGCCTCGGGCACCACCGTCGCGGCGTTCGCCGTCGCGGTGATGATGAAGTCGATGTCGCCCGTGCGAATCTTCTGGAGCATCTGCGGCTCCTGGCCGAGCTGCGCGCCCGGGAATTGATCGATGATCATCGTTCCCTTGCTCAGCTCCTTGAGCTTCGCTGCGAAGACGTCTCCGGTATAGCCGTAGGCGGTGGTGTGCGGCTGGTCGTAGCCGAAGGTGAAATGCCGCTCGGCGGCGCCGGCGCTTCCGGCCGCGAGCACCGCGGCGGCAAAGACGAAGGTCCAGAGTCTCTTGGCTGGCATCGGTCCCTCCCCTGGTTTATCGCGCATTCCGGCCGGGCTGGCGGGCGCGAGGTTTTATTATTCTGAATAAACTCTATGGGAGGGTGGCGGGGGCGGCAAGCGGTCTCTAGCCGCGATATCCCCTCCGCCCCGCGTCCCGGAGCCAGAGGCGGACGAGGAGCCGCTTCTCCTGCGGCCGCTCGCCGTCGACGAAGGCGGTGCGCATGTGGCCGGTGCTGCGGTTGTTGACGTATTGGATCTGGCCCGGACGGAGCTGCAGCTCGGCGGCGAGGCCCGGGCGATGCATCACCGCCTGCATCGCCTCGAGCGCCGCCTCGCCCTCGGTATCGAGCCGCTCGCCGCGGAGCTCGTAGCCGCCCCAGATCTCCAGGAGCGCCAGCCGCGCGGTGAGCCGCCCGCCCTCGTATTCGAAAATCGGCGCCGCATGGGTCTCGGGCTCGCCCGTGAAGAACTCGCGATGGCGGTCGTACCAGAAGGGCTGGTAGAGCCGCGGCAGCAGATTGCCGTGCTCGCGGAGCAGCAGGTTGTGCGCGGCATAGAAGTTGAGGACGCGGCTCACCCCGCCCTCCTTCGCCTGCGTGACGCAGAGCAGCCCCACGATTTCCGGCGGCGTCTCGTTGTAGGAGTTGTCGTTGTGATAGACGAGCTCGACGTTGGTGACCGTGGGCCGGATGCCCGAGCCGGGCTTCAGCGCCGCCCCGGTGTCGCGCACGAGATAGACCATGGTGCCGTCGAGCTTCTGCGCGACCGGCCGCGCCAGTAGCGAGGAGAGGAGCCAATAGAGCGCCGTCGCCTCCTCCTGGCTCGAGCGCTCGACCGGGAGCCGGTCCAGCACCGCAAAGCCGATCCCGCTCGTGAGCCGCTCCTTCACCTCGCCCATGAGGGCGCGGCAATTCGCGAGCTCGAAATCCTCGGGCCGGCGCAGGTAGAGCGGCAACGGCTCCGCCCGGATCGCAGCCAGCGCCTGCTCCAGCTCCTCGAGGCAGGGCCCGGGGATGGCAATCGTCCAGGCCTCGGGCGGAAGCTCCGCGCCCGTCCAGGCGCGGCGATCCCTGACGATCTCGGTCAGCATCGGCTCACCTCCTCGGATGGCGCTTCCACCATAGCAGCCCGTCAGACCTTCTCGAAATCGATCCGCTCCGTCACGGGCAGGCCCAGCAGGAAGCGCCGGAGACAGTCGAGCCCCAGCTCCATCGCGCCGAGCCGCACCCAATCGCGGCCGCCGACGATGCGCGAGCGGCGCACCGCGGTCTCGCGCTCGGTCGCGATCCCGATGCAGATGGTGGCGCCGAAGTCGATGCGGTCGGCGCCTTGGTCGAGATCGACGAGCACCGCGAGCGCATGGCTCGCTCCGGAGGCCGCGCGCAGCGCCTTCGCGACCGCCTCGGCGCTCTCCTTGCTGATCTCCGAGGGCGCGGGCGCGAGGCCCGTGGCGGCGCCGATCTGCCCGAGGTCGCGCGCGGCGATGCCGCGGCGGAACAGGGTCTCGGCG
>DATKNV010000248.1:0-10276 GCA_035541215.1 Allostellaceae bacterium
CTCAGCACAGCAAGGTCGCGGTGGTGACGGGGGCGGGGAGCGGCATCGGGAGAGCGGCAGCGCTCGCGCTCATGAAGGACGGCTTTGCCGTCGCGATTGCCGGCCGGCGCATGGACGCGCTGCAGGAGACGGCAGCGCTGGGCAAAGCGACCAACGCGAAGGTGCTGCCGGTTGCGACCGACGTCGGCAATCCCGAGTCCGTGCGCGCGCTCTTCGCGAAGGTGAAGGAGACCTTCGGCCGCCTCGACGTGCTCTTCAACAACGCCGGCACCGGCGCGCCTGCGATCCCCATGGAGGACCTCACCTACGAGCAGTGGAAGACCGTGGTCGACGCCAATCTCACGGGCTCCTTCCTCTGCGCCCAGGAGGCGATCAAGATCATGAAGGCGCAGACGCCCAAGGGCGGGCGCATCATCAACAACGGCTCGATTTCCGCGCACACGCCCAGGCCCTATTCCGCGCCCTACACCGCGACGAAGCACGCGATCACCGGCCTCACCAAGTCGATCGCGCTCGACGGCCGCAAGCACGACATCGCCTGCTGCCAGATCGACATCGGCAATGCGGCGACGCCCATGACCGAGCGCATGACCAAGGGCGTCCCGCAGCCGAGCGGCGAGATGATGGTGGAGCCGCGCATGGACGTGAACCACGTCGCGAGCGCGATCTCCTACATGGCGAGCCTTCCCCTCGACGCCAACGTCCAATTCATGACGATCATGGCGACGAAGATGCCGTTCATTGGGCGCGGGTAGGGCCTTCTTACGCATTCGGTCGCCCCTCTTTCGCGTAGATGGCCGGATCAAGTCCGGCCATGACGTGGCTCGGTGTGAGCAAGGAGCGGGACCGTTTCTTTTCCGTACTTGCGCTCACGCCAAATCGTCGAGCTCCGGATATTCGCGGTAGATCACGGCGAGGATATCTGTCTCGATGAGGCCGATGAGGTTTCCGGCCGCGTGCACGAGCGTTGCTGAATCCTGAGGGTCGCACCGCTCGCGCGCGAGCTGCGCTATCTTCGAGAGCTCAATGATGGCGCTCAGCGAATACTGCTTTACCGATACGGCGCAGGGTTTGTTCAACGCGCGCCCCTTCTAGACCACGAAGCCGAATTTTCGGACGCGCTGCTCGATCTCCTTGTCGAGGTCGGGGTGTTCGCGCAGGGCTCGGTCGATGACTTCGGTGCCGATGGTCGCGACGCAGGTAGCGATCGCGCGGCGGAACGCTTCATATTCTTCGGGCTTGCCGTGAATCTTGATCGCATCCAGCAGCGCGGTGAGTTCGGCCGTGGCGCGGTAAGAGGCCGCTGCAATGTGCCGAGCGAGATCCAATTCCATGTGCTTGCGCGTCCCGGTCGCCCAAATAAGGAATAGAAACACAACATATGATTCCCCAAGATATGGCGGCTTGCAACGTCAGGTGTGTGGCGGCCAATTCATTTTGCGTACACCCGCTCCAAAATGCCCCATTGCGCCCGCCCCTCCGCCCGCGCGACCATCGGTTTCCAAGGAACCAAGAGAGGCGTTGCCGAGGGGCCGTCTCTTCCGTAAGGCCCGCTAGGCCGCCTCCGCACACAGGCGATGGAGGCGCGCATGAACGGCAGAGCAGCGGCACCGCGCACGGCGGCGCTGGTGGGACCTTACCTCTCGGGCAAGACGACACTGTTGGAGGCGTTGCTCTTTGCCACCGGCGCCATCAACCGGCGCGGTACGATCAAGGACGGCAACACCGTCGGCGACGCGTCCCCCGAGGCGCGGGCCCGGCAGATGAGCACGGAGATCAACGTCGCTCACGCCAATTTCCTCGGCGATCCCTGGACCTTCCTCGACTGCCCCGGCTCGATCGAGCTCGCCTATGAGGCGCAATGCGCCCTGCTTGCGGCCGACGTGGCGGTCGTCGTCTGCGAGCCCGAGGCCGACCGCGCGCTCACGCTGAGCCCGCTCTTCAAGTTCCTGGATCAGCACCAGATCCCGCACATGGTCTTCATCAACAAGCTCGACAGCGCCAATTCGGCGCGGGTGCGCGACGTGATGGCGGCGGTCCAGTCGGTCTCGGAGCGCCCGCTGGTGCTGCGGCAGGTGCCGCTCCGCGACAAGGAGGGCACCATCACCGGCTACGTCGACCTCGTGAGCGAGCGCGCCTACAAGTACAAGCCCGGCCAGGCCTCGGAGCTGATCCCGCTCCCCAGCGACTTCTGGGACCGCGAGCGCGCGACGCGCACGAGCCTCGTTGAGAAGCTCGCGGACTACGACGACAAGCTCCTGGAGCAACTCCTCGAGGACGTCGAGCCCTCCAAGGCGGAGATCTACCGGCATCTCGCGAAGGACCTGAGCGGCGATCTCATCGTGCCCGTGCTCTTGGGTTCGGGACAGCAGGAGCACGGCATCGTTCGTCTCCTGAAGGCGCTCCGGCACGAGACGCCGGAGCCTATCGTCACGGCCGAGCGTCTCGGCCTCAAGCCCGGGAACGGGGAGACCATCGTGCAGGTGATCAAGACCTATTATCCCGCGAACACCGGCAAGCTCTCGCTGGCGCGAGTCTGGCGCGGCACCGTCGCCGAGGGCATGAGCCTCAACGGAGTCCGCGTCGCGGGCGTCCTCAAGATCAATGGTGCCAAGCAGGAGAAGCTCGCCTCCGCGGGCGCGGGCGAGGTGGTGGCGCTGGCGCGGCTTGAGGGCGTCCCCACCGGCACGGTACTCGTGAGCGCGGGCGAGCCGCCGAAGCTGCCGCGGCTGGAGATGCCGAAGCCGGTCTACGGCCTCACGATCACCGCGGAGAAGCGCAACGACGACGTGAAGCTCAGCGGCGCCATCCACAGGCTCATCGAGGAGGATCCGAGCCTCGTGCTCGAGCATCACGGCGACACGCAGGAGCTCATCCTCTGGGGTCAGGGCGACATCCACTTGCAGATCGCCCTCGACCGGCTGAAGAACAAGTACAGCCTCCCGGCGGTGACGCGCCGCCCTCAGGTGGGCTATCGCGAGACCATCCGCAAGCCGATCTCGCAGCACGCGCGCTTCAAGCGCCAGAGCGGCGGGCATGGCCAGTTCGCGGACATCGAGATCGAGGTAAAGCCGCTGCCGCGGGGCACCGGCCACGTTTTCAAGGATTCCGTAGTGGGCGGCGCGATTCCCAAGAACTACATCCCCGCCGTCGAGGACGGCGTGATGGATTACCTGAAGCAGGGACCGTTAGGCTTCCCCGTGGTGGACGTGGCGGTCAATCTGGTGACGGGCCAGTTCCACACCGTCGACAGCTCGGACCAGGCCTTCAAGACCTGCGCCAGGCAGGGCATGGCGGAGGCGATGCCGAAATGCGATCCGGTGCTGCTGGAGCCGATCCACCACGTCGACATCTCCGTCCCCAACGCCTTCACCTCGAAAGTGCAGCGCCTGGTCTCGGGACGGCGCGGGCAAATCCTCGGCTACGACGCCAAGGAGGGCTGGAACGGCTGGGACGTCGTCAGCGCCAACATGCCCCAGAGCGAGCTCCACGACCTCATCATGGAGCTGCGCTCGATCACGCTCGGTGTCGGCACCTACACCGAGCGCTTCGACCACCTGCAGGAATTGACCGGCAAGCTCGCGGAGCGCGTGCTCGCGAGCCGCGGCGAGCAGGCGGCGGAGTGAATTAGGGTTTCACTTAGAATCTCACTTGGGCCCCCTCACCGTTCTTACTTGGGCCCCCTCTCCCTGCCCTCTCCCCGCTGGGGAGAGGGTTGGGTGAGGGGGAACGGTGCGGGGATAGGTCGGACGCTCAGCCCTTCTTGTGATCGCGCAGATAGGGCGCGAAGAGGAAGGTGAAGTCCTCGGCGGGCGACTGCCGGTTGTTATGACAGCCGAAGCAAATGTCGTATTTCTGGTCGGCGATGCGGGAGCCGTCGGGATTGAAGGAGGCGTATTCCCAATCGCCGTTCTTCATGTTGGCGGGATGGTCGTCGCCCCACCCCTTGCCCTTCTTCTGGAGCTGCACCTTGATCCAGCCGCCCTCGGCGATCATGCGGCCGTCTTTGTCGATGGCGGGCTGGCCGTCGGGGCCGAGCTTCGCCTTCTTGTCGGCCATGACGAGGGTCGTACCGTAGGGCACGGGCTTGCCGGGCCTCGCCGCCTTCAGCGACGGCTTGTCGACGTAGAAGAACCGGACGATCTTGAGATCGGGCCGGTCGATGATCCCATAGAGCGAGTACTTGTGCTCGAAATCCGTCGGGAAGGCGATCCGCTCGGCCCCGGCCTGCAGCGTTCCCGCGGCAACGGTGTAGAGTGAGTGCGGCGATGCCGATGGCGGCGATCGCGAGGTTGAGCTTACGCATCGTTGGAATCTCCCCCGGCTCTCGTCATTGCACGGTGACGTGGATTTTCATGGTGTCGTGGAAGACGCATTCCACGACGAACTTGCCGCGCTTCATGAGCGCGATCCGCTTGGTCTCGCCCGGTTTGATCCCGCCGGGGTTGATGCCGTGCCCGAAGGTCGAGACGAAGGCGTCGTGCGCCACCGTGTCGTCGTTGACGAGCACGAGGACGTCGCCCCGCTTCGCCACGATCTTGTCCGGGTTGTACTTCATGCCCTTCATCGTGACCTGAATCTCCTTGGCGCTGGCGCTGCCGGCGGCCAGAATTAGGAGGGCCAGGGCATAGGCGAATATCCGCATTGTCAGTCCCCCGATTGAGTGTCTCCCCAGCGGACCCTCGCCCGAGGGGGGTGTGGTGTCAAATGACGAGATCGCGAGGCTCGCGCGGGAGTGATTTGCAGCGAGGGCGCCAGGGGCTATATGCGGGGGGCGCTTGCGAGACGGCAGGAGGCGGACATGCTCATCAAACGGAAACGCGGCTGGGAAATCCCCGAGCGCGAGGCGACGCCCGAGGCGGTGTTCAACGATCGCCGGCGTCTCATCAAGGCCATGGGCCTGGGCGCGATCGGCGCCGCAGCCCCTCTGAGCCGGCTTGCTTTTGCCGCGGGCGAGGCAGGCGCCGACCCCTCCGCAAGTCTCTATCCCGTGAAGCGCAACGAGACCTACACCCTCGACCGCCCCATCACGCCGGAGAAGTTCGTCGAGAGCTTTAACAACTTCTACGAGTTCGGCTCGCAGAAGGAGATCTCCGACGCGGCGCAGGCGCTGCAGATCCGGCCCTGGACCGTCGAGATCGACGGCATGGTCGAGCAGCCCATCAAGATCGACATCGACGATCTCCTGAAGAAGATGCCGCTGGAGGAGCGGCTCTACCGGCATCGCTGCGTCGAGGCCTGGTCGATTGCCGCGCCCTGGAGCGGCTTTCCCATGAAGGCGCTCGTGGAGTTCGCGAAGCCGCTGGGCTCCGCGAAATACCTGCGCACGCAATCCTTCCAGGACCCCAAGGTCGCGTCCGGCCAGAAGGCGTTCTGGTACCCCTGGCCCTACATCGAGGGCCTCACCATCGAGGAGGCGACCAACGACGTGGCTTTCCTCGTGACGGGCCTCTACGGCAAGCCGCTGCCGAAGCAGAACGGCGCGCCGCTGCGGATGGAGCTTCCCTGGAAGTACGGATTCAAATCCGCGAAGTCGATCGTCAAGTTCACCTTCACCGACAAGCGGCCGGTCTCGTTCTGGACCACGCTGCAGGGGAGCGAGTACGGCTTCTGGGCGAACGTCAACCCGGAGGTGCCGCATCCCCGCTGGAGCCAAGCGACGGAGCGCGTCCTCGGCACCGACGAGCGCCGCCCGACGCTGCTTTACAACGGCTACGGCGAGTTCGTGGCCTCGCTCTACGCGGACCTGAAGGGCGAGAAGCTCTTCATGTAGGGCTTCTCACGACGCCGGCGGGATGCGGAACGCCACCATGATGCGGTTCCAGCCGTTGATGGCGACGATGGCGGCGGTGAGGTTCGCTAGCTCCTTGTCGGAGAAGTGGCGCTTCGCCTCCTCGTAGACCGAGTCGGGGACGTGGTCCTTCGTCACCAGCGTCAGCGCCTCGGTCCAGGCGAGCGCTGCGCGCTCGCGGTCGGTGAAATGCGGCGTCTCGCGCCAGGCCGCGAGCAGGAAGATGCGCTCGGGCTTCTCGCCGAGCTTGAGGGCGTCGGCGGCATGCATGTTGAGGCAGAAGGCGCAACCGTTGATCTCCGAGGCGCGGAGCTTCACGAGCTCGAGGAGCAGCGGGTCGAGGCCGCTCTCCCGCGCCGCCGCCGAGAGGCTGCGCAGCGCCTGCGCGATCGCCGGGGCATGCTCGTGGAGCTGGCGGTACTCGAGGCGGGGCTTCATGGGCGCTCTCCCTCGCGGGCGGATGGATCCTCTCAGGTGAGCTTCATCTGCTGGAGCGCGGCGCGGCCGAGAAGGCCGTAGGGATTGGCCAGCGTCTCCAGCAGCTCGAAGTGATTGTAGTGCTGCCCCGCCAGGAGTTCGACCGGCCTGCTCGTGGCCTTGATCGCCGCCGCGAATTCCTTGCCCTGCCGCTGGAACTCCGGGCTCTCATCGCTGCCGTAGGCGACGAGAAGCGGAGTGCGTAGCTTGTCGATGTGGCGGATCGGGCTCAGCGCCTCCTGCATGGGCTCGTCGATCTTGAGATAAGCGCTGCGCGAGGAAAGTCGGACTGGCTTCAGGTCGTAGATGCCGCTGATGCAGAGGCCGCCCTTGATCACGTCCGTGGGCGCTCCGTAGTTGCTCCACTCCGTCGTCAGCGCCACTGCCGCGAGATGGCCGCCGGAGGAATGGCCGGAGAGATAGATGCCGTTGCGGTCGCCGCCGAAGCGCGGAGCGTTGCGGTAGAGCCAGCCGATGACGTGGCGGATCTGGTCCACCAGGGGCGCGAGCGAGCCGTTCGTGGCCTGCATGCTCGCGAAATCAGCCACCGCGAAATGCGCGCCCGCCGCGACGAAGACCTCCGCGGGGAAGGCGTAGTCCTTGGCGGCGCCGCCGCGCCAGTCGCCGCCGTGGATGAAGACGTGGATCGGCGCGTCCCGCTTCTTCGTGGCGTAGACGTCGATCTTCTCGAGCTCGCCGATGCCGTAGGATTCGCGCATGGGCGCGCCGAGCCGCGCGCGCACGAGCTCGCTGTTCGAGGCGAAGCGCGCGAGCGTCTCCTCGATGTTGGCGGCGTAGAAGCTCTGGTTGAAGGCGGCGTCGAGCTCGACCTGGTCGTAGTCGAGGAAGACGCGGTTGCCTTTCGTGTGCGGCGGCGGGCCCGGCTGCCATTTCTCGTGAGCGGGCGCGCGCTGGCCCTGCGCCGAGGCTTTGCCGGCAAGTGCGGCGACCGCGATGCCCGCGAGCGCCGCTCGGCGCGTCGTGCGCTTCATCGCCGCGCGCTCAGGCCGCGCGGCGCAGGATGCGCTCTGCGCCGTCCGCGAAAGCCTGGCAGCCCAGCACGATGTCGTCCTCCTTGGTGTCCTCGGTGTAGTGGTGGCTGACACCGCCGATGCTCGGCACGAACAGCATCCCCGCGGGGACGTGGCGCGCGAAGACCTGGGCGTCGTGTCCGGCGGCGCTCGGGAGCCGCAGATGAAGCCTAGGGGCGTGGCGCTCGGCCGCCCATTCGAGCGCGTCCTGGAAGCCTGGATTCATCGCGTGCGGCGGATTCTTCGAGATGGTCTCGAGCTCGCAGCGGCAGGGGCCCTTGGCGTTCGCTTCCGCGACCAGAGCCTCGAGCGCGCGCTCCATGATCCGAAGCCGCTCGGGCTCGACGTCGCGGAACTGGAAGAGCATCTCGGCCGTCCCCGGGATCACGCTGGGCGCGCCGGGGTCGAGCGTGATACGCCCGGTGGTCCAGACCGAGCGCGGCCCCGCGACCTCCGGGAAGCGCTTGTCGATTGCGGCGGCAAGCCGCACGAGCGCCACGCCCGCGTCCTTGCGCACGGCCATGCGCGTCGTCCCCGCGTGGTTCTGCTGGCCGTGGAAGGTGAGGCGGTAGAGATTGATGCCCACGATCCCCGTGACGATGCCGAGGCGGAGCCCGCTGTTGTCGAGTGTGTCGCCCTGCTCGACATGCGCCTCGAGGTAGCCCACGTAGCGCTTGGGATCGAGCCGCTCGCGCGGCCGGCCGGAAAGACCGGCCTCGTCGAGCGCCTGGCGCAGCTTTTTGCCGTCGACCTTGTTCTCGGCGGCGTCGATGTCCGCTTCCGTGATCTCTCCGCAGAAGGAGCGGCTCCCGAGGAGCGAGCCATAATAGCCTTCCTCGTCCGCCCAGGCGCCGACGTCGATCGCGAGATCGGCGGTGGCGGGGTCCTCGGCGAAGGCGCGGGCGAGCTCGAGGCCGTAGAGCACTCCCATGGCACCGTCGAGCCAGCCCGAATAGGGCTGCGTCTCCACGTGCGAGCCCACGAGGAGGCGCGGGCCGGGCTTGCGGCTCCGCCCGAGTACCGTGCCGATGCCGTCGATCGTGGGCTCGAGCCCGGCCTCCTTCATGCGCTCGGTGAGCCAGTGCCGCGCCTCCAGGTCGATCTTGGAATAGGTCGGGCGGTGCACGCCGGTCTTGTAGCGGCCGAACTCCGCGAGGCGATGCAGGTCGCCCATCAGTCGCGCGCCTTCAATGGTCGGCATGGCAAATCCCTCCTGAACCGATGCAACCTTAATGCGCGGCGGGCCGTATCGCCAGCCGTCAGCCCTTGCGCAGGCGGCGCTCGCGGAGCGCGATGTAGAGGCCGGAGGCGATGATCAAGGCGGCGCCGACCCAGGTCCAGAGATCCGGGAAGTTCCCGAAGACGAGATAGCCCATCACGGTGGTGCCCAAGAGCTCGACATAGCCCAGCGGCGAGATGAGGGCCGCGGGTCCGAGGCGGAAGGCCTGCGTCACGAAGTAGTGTCCGAATCCGCCGAAGACGCCGAGCCCCGCAAAGAGCAAATAGTGGGTCCAGTGACGCGGCAGCTCGAAGTCGAAGGGGACGAGCGCGCTCATGACGATGGTGCCGATGAGGGCTGCATAGACGATGCCGGTCTCGGCGTTGTCGTGGAAGCCGCTGCGGCGCGTCTCAATCTGATAGAGGGCGTAGCAGGCGGCGGCACCCAAGAGGAGCAGCACCGAGGGATTGACGAAGCCGCTGCCGGGACGGACGACAACGAGTACGCCGATGAAGCCCACGATGACGGCGGCCCAGCGCCGCGGTCCCACTGCCTCGTGCAGCAGCGGCACCGAGAGCGCCGTCACCATCAGCGGCGTAGTGAAGCCGATGGTGGACGCGGTCGCGAGCGGCACCGTCCCGATTGCACGAATGAAGAACAGGGTCGAGCCCAGAAGCAAAGCCGAGCGAACGATCTGGATCGAAGGCCGATGCGCCGCGAAGAGATGCCAGCCCCGGCTCGGAAGAAAGACCATCGCCATCACCAGGAAGTGCCCGGTGAAGCGCGCCCACACGACCTCGAGCAGGGGATATTCGGTGCTCAGGAGCTTCGCGCAAGTGTTGAGGATCGGGAACATGGCGACGCCAAGGCACATCAGGAGGATGCCGCGGAAGGCATCGCTTTGCCGCTGAGGCGTGCTGTCCGTCGACATGCGCCGGGGAGTGCTTCGGGTTTCAGGGCCGCGGCCGAGCCGGGCCGGGATCAGGATAGCTTGACGAGCTTCTGCAGGCAGCGCAGCTCGCGCGGGGGATCGATCGGCGGATAGACCTGCGGCCAGGCCGTGTTGGAGACTTCGCCCACATAGAGGTCGCCGCGGCTGTCGACGGCGAGCCCGTGCGGCGCGATGAATTGGCCGATCGCCTCGCCCGCGTGCATGTGGCCGAGCCGCGCGAGGAGCTTCCCCTCGCAGGTCACGATGCTGATGCGGGGGCCGAGATTGGGTGCGTCGCGGTTGATCGCGTAGCCCGGACCGAGCTCGCCGATGAAGCAGAGCGGATCCTTGCCGCCCTCCATGTAGAGGCCGCAGGGACGATGCAGGTTGTTCCACTGCGTCTCGTATTTCCCGTTGCCGTCGAAGACCTGGACGCGGTGGTTCTCGCGGTCGGCGACGTAGACCCAGCCGTCGGCATCCGTGACGATATTGTGCACGATGTTGAACTGGCCCGGCTTGGTGCCGGGCTCGCCCCACGACATCAGCAGCTTGCCGTCGGGCGAATACTTGTGGACGCGGGCGTTGCCGTAACCGTCCGAGACGTAGATCTCGCCCTTCGGCGACAGCGCCGTGTGGGTGCAGCGATGGAACGGCTCGCCGCTCATATACGGCGCCGGCTTCCCCGGAATGCCGAGCTCGAGCAGGATCTTGCCGTCGAGCGTGCACTTGCGCACCGTATGGTCGCCGTCATCGGTGCAGTAGAGGCTCTCGTCCGGCCCGATATGGAGCCCGTGCGCGCGCGGGAACAACCCCTCGCCCCACGACTT
>DATKNV010000249.1:0-11236 GCA_035541215.1 Allostellaceae bacterium
TTAGAACACACCGGTATGGACACCGCATTTACCATTGGTAAGAATTAGCCGCACAAGCAGTTAGGGTGAGACGTTGGGTAATTGGGGAACCACGCCCAGCACTACGCGGATCGACCGCTCCGCGGATCCTCTCTCGCGCACCGTGCAATTCGTGCTGCGCGACGGAGACGCCGAGATCCGCTGCTGCATCACCTTCGAGGCGCTGCAGCGTCTGGCGCGTGTCGCGGGCCACGCGGCGGAGCTCGCGGAGCAGCTTTTCGACCGTCACCATCGCGACATCGAGCTCATGGCGCTCACGCGCTACGCCGCGGGCGACTTCGCGGGCGGCGTCGTGCGGATCGACGTGAACGATCTCCGGCTTCCCGCGAACGAGCCCTGATCCTCGGGCCGGCGCCTACTTTCTTGCGACCAGATCGATCTCCACGAGCGCATCGCGCGCGAGCGCGGTGACGCCGACGCAGGTGCGGGCTGGAAGCCGTCCCTCCGCGAAATAGGACCGATAGACCGCGTTCATCCGCTGATAGTCGCGCTTGAACTCCGTGAGATAGACGCGCGCGGAGACGACGTCGGCGAGCGAATAGCCCGCGCCCGCGAGCACGATCTCGAGATTGTCGAGGACGCGACGCGTCTGCGCCTCGATCCCCTGCGGGAGCGCGCGCGCGTCGTCCTCGGGCCAAGTCGGCATCTGCCCCGTCACGAAAAGCCAGCCGTCGATCTCGACGGCGTGGCTGAAAGGCGCGACCGGCGTGGGCGCCCCGGGGATCATCAGATGGTTCGGGCGGGTCATGGGCCTCCTCCGAGGATGGGACTGGCGGGCGCCGCCGATTGATGCAACATAGCGCGCCAAAGGCAACGGGAGAGCATGAGACGCCCCATGACCGTCACCCTCATAAGGAACGCCGATTGGATCGTCGCCTGGAACGAGGCGACGGGCCGGCACGACTATCTCGCCAACGCCGATCTCGCCTTCGAAGGGGATCGCATCGTCTTCCTGGGCCGCGGCTATCGCGGCACGGCCGAGCGCGAGATCGACGGGCGCGGCCGGATGGTGCTGCCGGGCTTCGTCAACATCCATTCCCATCCGGCCTCCGAGCCCTTCAACAAGGGGCTGATGGAGGAGCGCGGCTCGCTCCGCCTCGGCATGAGCTCGCTCTACGAGTTCATGCTGCTGATGCGGCCCGACGACGAGGCGAAGCGGGCGGCGATGCTCTTTGCGGTGGGCGAGCTCCTGAAGAGCGGCGTCACGACCTTCACGGATTATTCGATTGCGCGCGCGGGCTGGCTCGAGGATCTAGCGGGGACGGGCATCCGCGCTTGCGTCGCGCCCTCGTACCGGTCCGCGCGCTGGTTCACGCCCAACGGGCATCGCGTGGAGTACGAGTGGAACGAGGCCGCGGGCCGCGAGGCGATGGCGGCGGCGCTCGAGGTGATCGACGCCGCCCGGCGCCATGTCTGCGGGCGGCTCTTCGGCATGCTCGCGCCGGCGCAGATCGACACCTGCACCGAAGAGCTGCTGCTCGCGAGCGTCGAGGCCGCGAAGGCGCGGAAGGCACCGGTCCAGATCCACGCCTCCCAGAGCGTGGTCGAATTCCGCGAGATGGTCGCGCGCCACGGCAAGACCCCGATCGAGTGGCTGAGCGACATCGGCTTCCTCTACGAGGGCGCGATCGTCGCGCATTGCATCTTCGTCGACGAGCACAGCTGGATCCGCTGGCCGATGCGGGGCGACCTCGAGCGCATGGCGAGCTCCAAGGCGTCGGTCGCGCATTGCCCCAACGTCTTCGTGCGGCGCGGCATTCTCCTCGAGAATTTCGGCAAATACAGGAAGCTCGGGATCAACATCGGCCTCGGCACCGACACCTTCCCGCACAACTTCGTCGAGGAGATGCGCTGGGCGACCGTGCTCTGCAAGGTCGCCGCGAGCAACGTCGAGGCGACCGATCTCGCGGAGGTCTTCCATGCCGCGACGGTCGGCGGCGCCAAGGCGCTGATGCGCGACGACATCGGCCGCCTCGCGGTGGGCTGCAAGGCGGACCTGTCGCTGGTCGATCTCCGCCATCCGAGCCTGCAGCCGCTCTACGATCCCCTGAAGAGCTTCGTCTTCAGCGGTCTCGAGCGGGGGATCACGGACGTCTTCGTCGACGGCCGTCAGGTAGTCCGGGACGGCGAGGTCACGACCATCGACATGGCCGCCGCCGCCGAGGCGATGAACCGCGGGCAGCGCGACGCGCTCGCGCGCGCGCCCGCCGGCGACCACGCCCATCGTCCGACGGAGCGGATCTTCCCACCGACCCTGCCGATCAGGCCCTGATTACCGGCGCCGCCGCCGGCCGCGGTTCCGGTCGCGGTCGCGCGCCGGACCCTGCGGCCGCGTCGCCGCGACGGACGCCGCCGCGACGGGAGCGGCGCGGAAGCCGTGGTCGTTCACGATGGCGATGCGCCGGCCGATCAGGCGCTCGATGTCCGTGAGATAGGCGCGCTCGTCATGGGCGCAGAAGGAGAGGGCGATGCCGCTCGCGCCCGCGCGCGCGGTCCGGCCGATGCGGTGGACGTAGCTCTCGGGCACGTTCGGCAGCTCGTAATTGACGACGTGCGTGATGCCGTCGATGTCGATGCCGCGCGCGGCGATGTCGGTCGCGACCAGGACGCGGGCACGGCCGCGCCGGAAGTTCTCGAGCGCGCGCTGACGGGCGGTCTGCGACTTGTTGCCGTGGATCGCCTCCGCGACGACGCCGCTGCGCGTGAGATGCTCGCTCACGCGATTGGCGCCGTGCTTGGTGCGCGTGAAGACGATGACGCGGGCGAGCGCGGGATCGCGGAGCACCTCCGCGAGGAGCGCGCGCTTGCTGGCGGCGTCGACGTGATAGACGCGCTGGTCGATGCGCTCGACGGTCGTCGCCTGCGGGGTCACCTCGACGCGCAGCGGGTCCTTCAGGATCTCCGCGGCGAGCCGCGCGATGTCCGCGGGCATGGTCGCGGAGAAGAGGAGAGTCTGGCGCTCTTTCGGGAGCGACGCCACGACCCGGCGGACGTCGCGGACGAAGCCCATGTCGAGCATGCGGTCCGCCTCGTCGAGGACGAAGATCCCGACCGACCCGAGCCGGGCGTGACCCTGCTGCATCAGGTCGAGGAGGCGGCCCGGCGTGGCGACGAGGACGTCGAGGCCGCGGGCGAGTGCGTCGACCTGCGGCTGCTGGCCGACACCCCCGAAGATCACGGCGTGACGCAGGCCGAGATAGCGGCCGTAGCTGCGGAAGCTGTCGCCGATCTGCACCGCGAGCTCGCGGGTCGGCGTGAGGATGAGCGCGCGACAGCTCCGCGGCGCCGCGCGCTCGCGCTTGGCCGCGAGATGTTGAAGCATCGGGAGCGCGAAGGCCGCGGTCTTGCCGGTGCCGGTCTGGGCGATGCCCAGGAGGTCGCGGCCCTGCAGCAGATGCGGAATGGCACGGGCTTGGATCGGGGTGGGTGCGGCATAGCCCTCGGCGGCGAGCGCACGCAAAAGCGGCTCGGCCAAGCCGAGATCATTGAACGAAGAGGTCAAGGGAGCGAAATCTTTCTAAGCCGGTCGAGCCGGCATCCTGCGGACGCGGCTTCGCTGCGGCATTGTCGTCCGTCTCTCGCGCGCGGCCGAGACGGTTGGTTGCTGGCGATAATCCCGGGAATGCCGCGCCCTACGGCTCTAGGCCCGGGCGCATCGCGCGATCGCGAGAGATCGTTGTGCCCCGTAAATGGGGCCTAGGGGCGCTTAAGTCAAGCGCAATCGCCCCGAAGGGGTCGATCAGGGCTCGTATTACCGGCCGCGGTGGCGCGGGCGGGAGGCGCTGGGGGCGGAGGACGAGCGCTCGTCCTTGTGCCGAAAGCTCAGGCGTCCGCGGGTCAGGTCGTAGGGCGTCATCTCCACGGTGACGCGGTCCCCCGCGAGGACGCGGATGCGATTCTTGCGCATCTTGCCGGAGGTGTAGGCCAGGGTCTCGTGGCCGTTGTCGAGACGCACGCGGAAACGGGCGTCGGGCAGGAGCTCCAGCACCGTGCCCTCGAACTCGATCAGGTCTTCCTTTACCAACCGTATCTCCTTGTAGACGGCGAGAGTTCCTCGCCGCGGCTAAGATGGGGTCCCGCCGGGGGCAATGCAAGCGGATTGGCATTTCCCCCGCGAACCCCGCTACGATAGCAATTGCGCCGCTACGGGGAGGGCCGCTGGGGTGCAGCATCGCCGTCGTTTCTTAGGGCTCGGGGGCATCCTGGCCCTGGGCGCCCTTGGCAGGGCGTTCCCCCTTGCCGGCGAGCCGTCCGCGGTGGACCTTGAGCTGGTCCTCGCGGTCGACGTCTCTGGCAGCGTCAGTAGCGACCGCTTCGACTTGCAGAAAGCGGGCTATGCGGAAGCCTTCGCGAATCCCGGCGTGATCGACGCGATTCGATCGGGCTCGCATGGCGCGATTGCCGTCACGATGGTGCAATGGACGGGGCCCGCCCTTCAGCTCCAAGTCGTCGATTGGACGCGGGTCGACGATGCGGCCTCCGCGCAACGCTTCTCGGCTGCGATCGCAGCGGCGCCACGGGGGCTCTTCAGCGGGGGCACCTCCATCAGCGGCGCCATCGACCATGCCATGGCGCAATTCGCGCGCAGCGGCTTCCGCGGCGAGCGGCGGGTGATCGACATCTCCGGCGACGGCTCCAACAACCGCGGCCGGCCCGCGCAGGACGCCCGTGACGATGCGCTTCGTGCGGGGATCGTCATCAACGGACTTCCGATCCTCGCCTTGGAGCCGAGCCTCGATGACTACTATCGCGAGAACGTCATCGGCGGTCCCGGCGCATTCGTGATCGCGATCGACCGCTACGAGGATTTCGCCGCTGCGATCTTGCGCAAGCTGCTTCTGGAGATCGCGCGGCTTCGCCCCCAAACCCGCTATCGCATGGCGCGCCAGGCATCGCCGAGCCGGTGGTAGGCGAGGAGGCATGACACCATCGGACGCGCGATGGGCGCGATCGCGGGAGGCTGCAAGGGGGTAACGGGAAAAGCGAGCGCCTGCTCGTCGGCACCGGCGATCCGTGCGGCGATCTCCTGGCCCATGAGCGTTGCAAGCGCGATGCCTCGCCCGCTGTAGCCGAGCCCCGCCCAGAGACCCGGCGCCAAGGTATGGAGGTGCGGATAGAGGTCGTAAGTCATGGCGACCCAGCCGGACCAATGGTGCTCCCATTCGAGGGCGCCGAGCTGCGGGAAGATCGTCCGGAGGCGACGCTCGAGCTTGGCGAGCCAAGGAGCGCCGCCGACAGAGAAGGCGGGGCCGTCGGCGCTCGCCTGCAAGCGCCCGTCCGGATGCAGCCTTACTCCCGAGAAGAGCGGCCGCGTGTCCGTGAGCGGCTGGCCCTGCGGCAGAATGGTGCGGCGGACATTCTCTCCGAGGGGCCGCGTCACGTTCTGATAGGAGCGCATGGGGATCAGGCTCTCGCGCAACCCCGGCCACAAGCCGCGATCGGTATAGGCGTTCGTCGCGAGGACGACGGTATCCGCGCGGAGTTCGCCCCTCGGCAGAAAGAGGCGCCAGCGCGAGCCGTCCCGCTCGAGGCGGAGGACCGGGCTCTCCCCATGGACCGTCGCGCCCTTGGCGACGGCCGCCCCGGCAAGGCCGCGCACATAGGCCAAGGGATTGATCGTGCCGCCGCGGCGGTCGAGGGATAGCGCGGGGTAGTGTGCGCCTCCGACGAGGGCCTCGGCCTCGGCGGCGTAGTGCATCTCGACCGGAGCGCCGCGCTCGCGCCAAAACGCCGTCCGCCGCTCCAGGGCCTTTTGCCCCGCAGGAGAATGCGCCGCGAAAATGAGGCCCTGCCGGCTCGCCGCGCAGTCGATCCCGTGCCGCTCGATCAGGGAGAAGACGAGGTCCGGCGCGTTTCCCGCGGCGGCGACGAGCCGCTCGCCTCGCTCGGGGCCGAAGCGGTGGAAGACGTCCTCCTGGTCGTGCTTGAAGTAGGGCACCACCTGGCCGAAGTTCCGGCTGGAGGCGCCCCACCCGATGCTCTTCGCCTCGAGCACGGTCGCCCGGATGCCGCGCTCCGCCAGATGAAGCGCCGTCGATATACCCGTGAATCCCGCGCCGACTACGACGACATCGGCAGAGGCGCTCCCCTCGAGCGGCGGGCTCTCCGGCTCCGGCGGCGCCGAGGCGCGGTAGAGCGGGGAGGGGTCGGCGGGATCGCTGCTCGGTGACCTCATGGGAAACGCCGCTATTGCCCGAGCACGCGCTGCGCCTCCGCCTGGATGCCGAGGGTCAGCGTCTTGTCGAACTCCGGGGATTTCTTGAGGACCGCCTTGCCCACGGCCGAATTGTAGAACTTGGCCATGCCCGAGAGTTCGTCCGCCGTATAGACCTTGATGCAGGTCTCGACCATGATCGCGCGGATGCGGTTGATGTCGACTTTCCGGAGCTTGTCGAGAGCGGCTTGCTGCTGGTCCGGCGGGCGGGAGCCGGCGAGGATGACGGCCCAGGTGTTCCAGAAGGTCTGGACGTCGACGGATTGCACGTAGCGCTCTGCCTCCGCCCGCCGATTGGCCGCAGTGTCCTCGATCGCAAAAGCAGAGGGCGCCGCGGCGACGAGCAGGATGCCGAGCAAAATCGTTCTGAGCATGCGTCACTCCTCCTTGAAGCCGGTCGAGCCGGGCCGCGCGCGCCCTATCCGCAACGGCGGGAGACTACTCGAACTCGGCGCTCGCCGAAGCTGAATTCAGGATTTGCGCCGGGAATGGCGCAGCGACCTCCGCGCGACCACGCGCGGCAGGATCCGGCCCGGCACGGGGTCGAGCGCCTCGACCGTCATTTCGCCGGTGCGGGGGTTGGCGGCCATCACCATCACGGTGTGGCTGTTCAATGCCGGCTCCGGCAGATCGACCGCGCCCCGGAAGGCTCCTTCCTGCGCCGCGCAAATCACGCGGCGGCGCTCCCGGTTGTTGGCTTCCGCACCGAGCGCACGCTGGGTAGTGCGGGAGTGGTCGCGCGCCCTGCCTTCGAGATCGGAGCTCAGCCATTGATTGGCGACCCCGACCGCGTCCGCTGTCTCCGCCGAGATCGGATGGACGCGGCGGCGGCGGCGGAATGCTTCGATGACGCAGCCTTCCTTGCGCCCGGTGCCCGCGAGGGAGAAGAGCGCGGGCATGGCGAGGTCGGCGCCGTCGTCGGAGAGCTGCGCCACGGCCGAGCGGTAATCCGGCGCGGTCTCGAACACGCGGCGCAGCAAGTGGGTCGCGGGCACGCGGCCGCGGGCGCCGAGCATGCGCAGGCGCACGATCCCATCGTCGAGACCGGCAACGCCGAGTACCGGCACGCGCGGGGCCTGGTTGATCGCCGCCGCGAAGCGGCCGGGCGCCATGCCCGTGACGACGCCGGCGAAGCCGGGCCAGGTCGGATTGTAGAAGGTGCCCACGGGAGTGTCCTGGCGAGCGATCACGACGTGGCGGCCGATCCCCGCGAGACCCCAGTCGAGGACACGGATCATGCGCACGCCCTGGCCCGCGGGATCGGGCGCCACGCTGGTGGAGCAGGCCCACTCGTAGCAGACGTTGAGGAAGTAGGCGCCGGGCCGCCCCAGGAGCGCCGCCGCCTCCTTGATCTCGTGCAGATAGGGATTGCCCTGCCGTATCAGCCAGGCCCGCGAGACGCGATCGGCGACCCGAATCGCGAGCGGCAGCAGGGGATGGCTCCGCCGGCTCAGCGCCTCCCGCACCAGCGCTTGGACGCGAGCGAGGTCCCGGTTCATCAGGTCGACGCTGGGCCGGTCGGCCACCGCGTGCACCGGAATCTCCGGCACCTCCTCGCGGTTCGTGGTTGGGTCAGCTGATCCGATCATGCCAATACCAGCCCTAGTCCGGCGCAAAAGCTCCCGCGGCCGGACTCTGATCCTAGCTCGGTAGCGTCAACAGATCGGAAACGTCGCCCAGAATTCTTCCGGGCTCGCGGCTAGGCGGCGCTTGCGCCCACGCGGCCCATGCTACGGACCAGCCGCAGCACTTGACGTTGCAGCTCCGAGTCCGGCAATGCCCGGAACGCCCGAAGCAGCTCCAGCTCGGCCCTCACGAACTCTCCCTTGTCGCCTTCCGGCGCAGACGGCGAATCGAGCCCCTCGAAGAAGAACTCCAGCGGTTGCCCGAGGAGCCGCGAGGCCTGCAGGAGCCGGCTCGCACTCACGCGGATCTCGCCGCGCTCGTATTTCTGCACCGCCTGGAACGATACGCCCAAGGCCTGCGCGACCTGCACCTGACTAAGGCCCAACAGCCCCCGTGCCAGTCTCAGGCGCGAGCCGACATGGACGTCGGCTGGGTCGGGGCCGTGCTCCTTTACCGTGCGGCGGCGGCGGCCGTGCCGGGACCGCTCCTGCTGTGACGAACGCGTCTGCATCAAGACCTCCTGATAACTCCCAAGCTCCCCCCAGGACCCTTTCGATCCTGCCCGATTATAGTGTGCACGGGGTAGTTGTGAAAGGAATATTCCGAGGCGGTTGGGCCCCTCGATGATCCTCTGCACCTTGCCATAACATAAAGAAAACCCGGCGCACACCGTATGGGTGCGCAAAGTTAACAGCCCGCGAAGGGAACACGCCGAGGTTGTGGTACTCTGAGGCGCACCCATCTTGCGGACCGCAGGCCTGCGCAGCCGGCCGGAGCCGGAGGGCCGACCGGTCCGCGCGATATTACAGTTTTGTGACTTAAATTCACTGGCGAAATTGAGCCTCAAGGGAGGCGTGTTTGCGCGCGGTTGGTCGCCGCGGGGGCCGGGACGATTGCTTGTCCGGCGGGATCGCGACATAGAATCGAGGGCGACGACGCCGAGGGTGGGGCTCGCGATGGCGATGGGACGGCTGGTGTTGGCAGTGGGTGCGCTCGGCCTTCTCGGCGTTGGAGCGAGCGCGTCGGCGCAGGGCTCTGCGCCGGAGCACGAGGCGCTCACGCCCCATTACCGGATGGTGCTGCAGTTCGGCCCCGCGGAGGCGATGTACACCCCGGCGGAAGCTCACGCGCACCACCCTGCCTCGGGCGAGATCATGGTCGGCGGCAAAATGGCCGGCGGCATGGAGCACGAGCACGACGGCATGGTCATGCCCGAGCGGCGCCACGTCGAGCTGCACGTCTTCTCGCGGGCGACCGGCAAGGTCGTCGCCGATGCCCACGTCACCATCGCGATCGCGGGCGCGGACAACACCTGGACCTCGGTTCCGATCGCGCGCATGTACGGGATCGAGTCGGGTCCCGACGACATGCATTTCGGAAACAACATGAGCCTGCCGCCGGGCTCCTACAGAGTGCGGGCCTCGGTGAACGGCGAGCGCGCGCGGTTCGCGTTTGCGCTCGAATGAGCCCGCGCGGATTCAGCCGCGGTCCTGAAGCGGGACGGGGTCGTAGGGGCTGAAGCTCATGCGGTCGAGCGCCACGGATTTGACGAGGGCATAGACGGGCTTGCCGACCGCGAGCGCGAGCTCGTGGGTCGAGCGGCGCGTGATCCGCGCCCAGAGCGGCACGGGGCGCTGGGCCGTGCCGATGTCGAGCCGCACGTCGACCATGGGGCCGCTGTCCTCTGCGATCTCCACGATGCGCCCCGCAAAGACGTTGAGGATCGAGATGCCCGGGGGCGGGGCGAGCGCCAGCGAGACGTCGCGGGCGCGGATCCGCGCGCGCACCGGCGTTCCCAGCGGCAGGCCCAGATGCGGCACGCGGAGGCGTCCCCCGGGAAACGCGAGCTCGCTCAAGCCGAAGACGAGGTCGTTTCCGGCTACGCTCGCGCGGATGACGGCACCCGCCTCGAAACGGCCCGTGAGCGGCCGGAGGTCGAGGCGGCTCGAGAGCTCCTCGACCGGTCCGACCGCGGCGACGCGGCCCTCCGACATCAGCACCAGAGTATCCGCGAGCCGGACGATCTCCTCCATCGCGTGGCTGACGTAGACGATGGGCATGCGCATGCGGTCGCGGAGCTGCTCGATGAACGGGAGGATCTCCGCGCGGTGGGCGAGATCGAGTGAGGCCAGGGGCTCGTCCATCAGCAGGAGCCGCGGCGCCGCCAGGAGCGCGCGGCCGATCGCCACGCGCTGCTTCTCGCCGCCGGAGAGATCGCGCGTCCTGCGCTCGAGCAGGGGCTCCAGCCGCAGCAGCTCCACCACCGCGTCGAAGGAGAGCGCGGGGTCGACGGCGGGGCCGCGCTTCATGCCGTAGCGGAGATTTCCGTGCACGGAATAGTGCGGAAATATCAGCGAGTCCTGGAAGACGTAGCCGAGGCGCCGCTGCTCCGGAGGCCGGTCGATCCCGGCCTCGGAGGAGAACAGGATCTCGTCCCCGACCTTGATCGTGCCGCGGTCGGGCCGCAGCAGGCCCGCAAGCGCGTTGACGACGGAGGTCTTGCCCGATCCGGAGCGGCCGAAGATCGCGGTGATGCCCGCGGCGGGCGTCGCGAATTGCGCCGCGAGCTCGAAGGAGCCCAGGCGCTTCTCGATGTCGACCTCGATCACGCCGCGCCTGCGATCCGCCGCGCGATCCGGCGCGCAAGCAGCTCCGAGAGAAGGAGCGCCAGCAATGCCACGGCGACGGCAATGACGGTGAGACGCATGGCGGCGGCCTCGCCGCCGGGCTGCTGGATGAGGCTATAGAGCGCGAGCGGTAGCGTCTGCGTCGCCTCCGGGATGTTCGAGACGAAAGTGATGGTCGCGCCGAACTCGCCGACGCTGCGCGCGAAGGCGAGGATCGCGCCGGTGAGCAGCCCCGGCGCCGTCAGCGGGATCGTCACCGTGAGGAAGACGCGGAGGCGGCCCGCGCCCAGCGTACGTGCGGCGGCCTCGAGGCGACGGTCCACGGCCTCGAGCGAGAGGCGGATCGCGCGCACCAGCAGCGGAAACGCCATCACCGCCGAGGCGAGCGCGGCACCTTTCCAGTCGAAGGCGAGGGTGATGCCGAAGCTGTCATAGAGCCACGCGCCCACGACGCCGCGTCGCCCGAAGAGCACGAGGAGCGCATAACCCACCACGACCGGCGGCAAGACCAGCGGCAGGTGGACGAGGCCGTCGACGAGGCTCTTGCCGGGGAAGCGGCAGCGCGCGAGCAGCCAGGCGGCGGCGAGCCCGAAGGGAAGGCTCCCGATGACGCTCACGAGGGCGACGCGAAGGCTGAGCTCGAGGGCGCTGACTTCGAGGGCGCTGAGGGGCACGGGCGGACTCGCGAGCCGCCCGCTCAGTTGCGCGCGCGGTTGAGGCGCTCGAAGCC
>DATKNV010000250.1:0-8379 GCA_035541215.1 Allostellaceae bacterium
GATGTGGCCCATGCGGTCGCGGCGCACCTTCGAGAGCGTGACCTCGACGCCGCACTTCTCGCAGATGATGCCGCGGTACTTCATGCGCTTGTACTTGCCGCACAAGCACTCGTAGTCCTTGATCGGCCCGAAGATGCGCGCACAGAACAAGCCGTCGCGCTCGGGCTTGAAGGTACGGTAGTTGATCGTCTCCGGCTTCTTGATCTCGCCGAAGGACCAGGAGCGGATGCGCTCCGGGCTTGCGATCGAAATCTTGATCTGATCGAAGCTCTGCGGCCCCGTCACTTGTCCGAAGATGTTCATCAACTCGTTCATGAACGGTCCCTCTCTCGAATGACCCTTGCTATCACGCTAATCCGATCTCAGAAGCTGCGCTGCTCGAGCTCGACGTTGAGGCCGAGCGAGCGCAGCTCCTTCACGAGCACGTTGAAGGATTCCGGCACGCCCGCCTCGAAGTTGTCGTCGCCGCGCACGATCGCCTCGTAGACCTTGGTGCGGCCGGAGACGTCGTCCGACTTCACCGTCAGCATCTCCTGCAGCGTGTAGGCGGCGCCGTAAGCCTCGAGCGCCCAGACCTCCATCTCGCCGAAGCGCTGTCCGCCGAACTGGGCCTTGCCGCCCAGCGGCTGCTGGGTGACGAGGCTGTAGGGGCCGATCGACCGCGCGTGGATCTTGTCGTCGACGAGGTGGTGGAGCTTCATCATGTAGATGTAGCCCACGGTCACTTTGCGGTGGAACGCCTCGCCCGTGCGGCCATCGACGAGCGTCACCTGGCCGGAATTGTCGAGGCCCGCCTCCTTCAGCATCGCCACGATGTCCTCCTCCCGTGCGCCGTCGAAAACGGGGCTCGAGACGGGGATGCCGTGGCGCAGGTTGTCCGCGAGCTCCAAGAGCGCGTTGTCGTCGAGCGCGCCGATGTCGTTGCGGTCGGTCGCGTCCGTATAGAGCTCGCCCAGGAACTTGCGCAGGTCCTGCGTCCTAGCGGTCTTGCGCACCTTGTCCATGAGGTCGCCGATCTTGCGTCCGAGCCCAGCCGAGGCCCAGCCGAGATGCGTCTCCAGGATCTGGCCGACGTTCATGCGGCTCGGCACCCCCAACGGATTGAGCACGATGTCGACGGGCGTGCCGTCGTCCAGATACGGCATGTCCTCGGCAGGCATGATGCGGGAGATCACGCCCTTGTTGCCGTGCCGGCCCGCCATCTTGTCGCCGGGCTGCAGCTTACGCTTCACCGCCACGAAGACCTTGACCATCTTCATGACGCCCGGCGGGAGCTCGTCGCCGCGCTGGAGCTTCTCGACCTTGCTCTCGAAGCGCTTCTGGAGCCCGTCGATCGACTCGTCCATCTGCTTCTTGAGCGCCTCGATGTCGGCCTGCCGCTCGTCGTTCTTGAGCGCGAAGTGCCGCCACTGGCCCGGCGTGAACTCCGCCAGCACCGCCTCCGTGATCTTGGCCGGCGCCTTGAAGCCCTTGGGCCCCGCCTGGGCGGTGTGGCCCATGAGGAGCTCCTTGAGCCGGGCCTGGAAGCTCCGCTCGAGGATCGCCTTCTCGTCGTCGCGGTCCTTGGCGAGACGTTCGATTTCCGCCCGCTCGATCGCGAGCGCGCGCTCGTCCTTGTCGACGCCGCGGCGCGAGAAGACCCGCACCTCGACGATGGTGCCGGAGCCGCCCGGCGGGAGGCGGAGCGACGTGTCGCGCACGTCCGAGGCCTTCTCGCCGAAGATCGCGCGCAGCAGCTTCTCCTCGGGGGTCATCGGGGATTCGCCCTTCGGCGTCACCTTGCCCACGAGGATGTCGCCGGGCTTCACCTCGGCTCCGATGTAGACGATGCCGGCCTCGTCGAGGTTCTTGAGCGCCTCCTCGCCGACGTTCGGGATGTCGCGGGTGATCTCCTCCTGGCCGAGCTTGGTGTCGCGCGCCATCACCTCGAATTCCTCGATGTGGATCGAGGTGAAGACGTCGTCCGACACGATCCGCTCGGAGATCAGGATCGAGTCCTCGAAGTTGTAGCCGTTCCAGGGCATGAAGGCGCAGAGCACGTTGCGGCCCAATGCGAGCTCGCCGAGCTGCGTCGAGGGACCGTCGCCGATGACGTCGCCGGCCTTCACGATGTCGCCCACCTTCACCAGCGGACGCTGGGTGATGCAGGTGTTCTGGTTCGAGCGCTGGAACTTCAGCAGGTTGTAGATGTCGACGCCGGGCGCCGTGGCCGAGGTCTCCTCGGTCGCGCGGATGACGATGCGCATGCCGTCGACCTGGTCGACGACGCCGGAGCGGCGCGCGATGATGGTGACGCCGCTGTCGCGCGCGACCGTCTCCTCCATGCCGGTGCCGACGAGCGGCGCCTCGGCGCGGATGAGCGGCACCGCCTGGCGCTGCATGTTCGAGCCCATGAGGGCGCGGTTCGCGTCGTCGTTCTCGAGGAAGGGAATGAGCGCCGCCGCCACCGAGACGAGCTGTTTCGGCGACACGTCCACGAACTCGATGTCCTGCGGGCGCGACATCACGAATTCGCCGCCCTTACGGCAGGAGATCAGGTCCTCGACGAACTGGTTCTTCGCGTCGACCGGCACGTTCGCTTGCGCGATCGTGTACTTCCCCTCGTCCATCGCGGAGAGGTAGACGACGTCGTCGGTGACCTTGCCGTCGATCACCTTGCGATAGGGGCTCTCGATGAAGCCGTACTGGTTCACCCGCGCGTAGGTCGCGAGGCTGTTGATGAGGCCGATGTTCGGGCCTTCCGGCGTCTCGATCGGACAGATGCGGCCATAGTGCGTCGGATGCACGTCGCGGACCTCGAAGCCCGCGCGCTCGCGCGTGAGGCCGCCGGGCCCCAGCGCCGAGAGGCGGCGCTTGTGGGTGATCTCCGAGAGCGGGTTCGTCTGGTCCATGAACTGCGAGAGCTGGGACGAGCCGAAGAACTCGCGCACCGCCGCCGCCGCGGGCTTCGCGTTGATGAGATCGTGCGGCATCACCGTGTCGATCTCGACCGAGCTCATGCGCTCGCGGATCGCGCGCTCCATGCGCAGGAGGCCGATGCGGTACTGGTTCTCCATGAGCTCGCCCACGGAGCGCACGCGGCGGTTGCCGAGATGGTCGATGTCGTCGATCTCGCCGCGCCCGTCCTTGAGCTCGACCAGGAGGCGCAGGATCGCGAGGATGTCCGCCTTGCGGAGTACGCGCACCTGGTCGTCGGTCGTGAGATTGAGCCGCGAGTTCATCTTGACGCGGCCGACCGCGGAGAGGTCGTAGCGCTCCTGGTCGAAGAAGAGGCCCTGGAACAGCGCCTCCGCGGACTCGAGCGTCGGCGGCTCGCCCGGGCGCATGACGCGATAGATGTCGATGAGCGCATCCTCGCGCGTCGCGTTCTTGTCGATGGCGAGCGTCGCGCGCATGTAGCCGCCGACCGCGACGTTGTCGATCGCGAGGACCGGCAGCTCCTTGGTCTTGCTCTCCTCGAGCTGGATCAAGAGCGCGTCCGTGATCTCGTCGCCGGCTTCCGCCAGCACCTCGCCGGTCTCCTCGTTGACGAGGTCGACGGCGAGGAATTTGCCGCCGAGCTCCTCTTTGGCGACCTGGATCTCGCGCAGGCCCTCTTCTTGGAGCTTGCGCGCGGTCCGCGGCGTGAGCTTGTCGCCGGCCTGCGCGCGCGACTTGCCGGTCTTGGCGTCCACGAGATCGGCGACGAGCTTCACGCCGCCGCGATATCGCTCGGGATCGAAGGGCGCGGTCCAGCCCTTCTTGCCCTGATGGAAGAGGGTCGACTGGTAGAAGCTCGCGAGGATCTCCTCCTTCGACATGCCCTGCGCCTCGTAGGGCTGCAGCGACTTGCTCTCGGCCGCGCGCTCGACGCGCAGCCCCTCGGTCGCCTTGCTGTCGAGCGCCATCAGCAGCGTCGTCACCGGCAGCTTTCGGCGGCGGTCGATGCGGACGTAGAGGTGGTCCTTGGCGTCGAACTCGAAGTCGAGCCAGGAGCCGCGATAGGGGATGACGCGGGCGGCGAAGAGGTACTTGCCGGAGGAATGCGTCTTGCCCTTGTCGTGGTCGAAGAAGACGCCGGGCGAGCGATGCATCTGCGAGACGATCACGCGCTCGGTGCCGTTGATGATGAAGGTGCCGTTCTTCGTCATGAGCGGCATGTCGCCCATATAGACGTCCTGCTCCTTGATGTCGCGGATGGAGCGGGAACCGGTCTCCTCGTCGACGTCCCAGACGACGAGGCGGAGCGTCACCTTGAGGGGCGCCGCGAAGGTGATGCCGCGCTGCTGGCACTCCTCCACGTCGTATTTCGGCGCCTCGAGCTCGTAGCGCACGAATTCGAGCCGAGCGCGGTCGGCGAAATCCTTGATCGGGAACACGGACTTGAAGACTTCCTGCAAGCCGACGCTGGTCCGCCCTTCCGGCGGCACGCCCATCTGCAGGAAGTGGTCGTAGGACGCCTTCTGTACCTCGATGAGGTTCGGCATCGGCGCCACCTCGGGAATGCGCCCGAAGCTCTTCCGAATACGCTTGCGGCCCGTGAACGACTTCGTCATGGATGATCCTCGTCAGTCTACCCGTCGCGCCGCGCGACCCCGCGGCAAGCTGGAAATCCGTCCTATCTCTTTACCCAGCGGCAGCGCCGGCGGGGCCTCTCTCGAACGTAAAGCGCCAAGCACAAAAAGCCGGCCTGCGGGCCCCATGGGGCCCGCCCCGGCTCGAGCCGGCCGGGAAGCGCAGGTTCGGACGAGTCGTCCGTGGCCCGCGCGCTCCCGGCGCGCACTCGGTGTGTTATTTAACCTCGACCGTCGCACCAGCCTCTTCGAGCTGCTTCTTGATCTTGGCGGCCTCGTCCTTGTTAACGCCTTCCTTGACCGGTTTCGGCGCGCCTTCGACCAGATCCTTCGCCTCCTTGAGGCCGAGACCGGTGATGGCACGCACCTCCTTGATGACGTTGATCTTTTTGTCGCCCGCGCTGGCCAGAATGACGTTGAACTCCGTCTTCTCGGCCGCCGCCTCCGCCGGAGCAGCGCCACCGGCAGCACCCGCAACGGCCGCAACCGCGACCGGCGCCGCCGCCGACACGCCCCACTTCTCCTCAAGCATCTTTGAAAGCTCGGCCGCCTCCAGAACGGTCAAGCTTGAGAGCTCGTCTACCAACTTCGCAAGATCAGCCATGATAGCACCTCTGGGATGTAGAAAAATACAAGATTTTCAACGACTCAGGCCTGGCCCGCTTTGCCGTAGGCTGCGAAGACCCGTGCGAGCTTGCCCTGGGGTGCCTGCAGCACGCCGGCGATGCGCGTTGCCGGCGTCTTGAGCATTCCCAGGACCTTCGCGCGGAGCTGATCGAGCGAAGGCATGGTAGCGAGGGCTTTGATGCCCTTGGCGTCGAGCTGGGTCTCGCCGAGGCTGCCCCCGACGATCTCCAGCTTTTCGTTCTTAGCGGCGAACTCGACGGCTACCTTCGCCGCCGCCACGGGGTCGCGCGAGAACGCGATCGCGGTCGGCCCCTTGAACAGCGGTGACAGTCGCTCGAATTTCGTGCCTGCAAGAGCGCGACGGGCGAGGCGGTTCTTCGTCACTCTGAAGCCGGCGCCCACCGCACGCATCTGACGCCGCAACTGGGTCACTTCCTCGACGGTCATGCCGTTCTGGTGCGTGACGACCACGGCTGCGGTGTCGGTGAGCGCTCGGTGCAGCGTATCGACCAGCTTCGCTTTTTGTGACCGGTCCACTGCTCGTCTCCGACCTTGTGGCCCGCCCGAAGGCGGGTCGATTGCACGAGGGCGACGGGCCACCTGGCCTGCCGCCCGGTTCGCCTGTCCCAGAAGCGCCGGCGACCTCGCGGAAATCCGCTTGGGCGTCGGCAACCCCTGTCTATTGCGGGCGCCTCCGAGGAGGCCTTAAGCCGGCTTTCCGGCACCTGCAGTCTCGGACAGGACCGAGACGATCCGCCGCCCCGAGGGACGGCGCCTCGTCTCGTCTACCGCCGCACCCTCCGGCACGGCGGAAGCACTAAACCCCTCAGGCCTGCTGTTGGCCGAGGGACGTCAATTCCAGCTTCACCCCGGGCCCCATCGTCGAGGAGAGGCTCACCTTCTTGATGAAGGCGCCCTTGATCCCCGTGGGCCGCGAGCGGGTGATGGCACCCACGAAGGCCCGCACGTTGTCGGCGATCGCTTGCTCAGTGAAGCTCGCCTTGCCGACGCCGGCATGGATGATGCCGGCCTTCTCGGTGCGGTACTCGACCTGGCCGCCTTTCGCCGCCTTCACGGCCTCGGCGACGTTCGGGGTCACGGTGCCGAGCTTCGGGTTCGGCATGAGCCCGCGCGGGCCCAGCACCTTGCCGAGGCGGCCGACGATACCCATCATGTCCGGGGTCGCGATGCAGCGGTCGAACTCTATTTGGCCCGCCTGGACCTTCTCTGCAAGGTCCTCCGCGCCCACGATGTCGGCGCCGGCGGTCTTCGCCTCCTCGGCGCGCGGGCCCTTGGCGAAGACGGCGACGCGGAGCGTCTTGCCGGTGCCATTGGGCAGCATCACGGTGCCGCGGAGGTTCTGGTCGGATTTCCGGGGGTCGATGTTGAGGTTGAGGGCTACCTCGATCGTCTCGTCGAACTTGGCCTTGGCGCGGGACTTCACCAGCTTCACCGCGTCGTCGAGCTTGTAATAAGCCTCGCGATCGATGCCCTCGCTCGCCTTCTTGTAGCGCTTTCCGCTCGCCATGGCTTACTCCACCACCTCGAGGCCCATCGAGCGCGCGGAGCCCGCGATCATGCGGGCGGCACCCTCGAGGTCCTTCGCGTTGAGGTCCTTCATCTTCTTCTCCGCGATCTCGCGCACCTGCTTCATCGTGACCTTACCGACGAAGCCCTTGCTCGGCGTCTGGGAGCCCTTCTCGATCCCCGCGGCCTTCTTGAGGAAGTAGCTCGCGGGCGGGGTCTTCGTCACGAAGGTGAAGCTGCGGTCGCCGTAGGCGGTGATCACCACGGGGATTGGCATGCCCGGCTCCAGACCCTGGGTCTGAGCGTTGAAGGCCTTGCAGAACTCCATGATGTTGAGGCCGCGCTGACCCAGCGCCGGCCCGATCGGCGGCGACGGGTTAGCCTTTCCCGCCGGCACCTCGAGCTTGATGAAGCCCACTACTTTCTTCGCCATATCCGTCCCTTCCGTTCACTGAGGGATCCGCGGTGCGGCATGGCGTGCCTCCCGCAGACTCTGTTTTCCGCGCGCATCGAGCCGCCACACCAACCCTCGATGCGCGCGTAGCGTTGGTGACGTTGGTACTAAACCTTCTCTACCTGCGAGTACTCGAGCTCCACCGGCGTCGCGCGGCCGAAGATCGAGACCGCGACCTTGATGCGGGCCTTCTCCTCGTCCACTTCCTCCACCACGCCGTTGAAGGAGGTGAAGGGGCCGTCGGAGACGCGCACCTGCTCGCCGATCTCGAAGGTGATCGAAGGCTTGGGCCGCTCGACGCCTTCCTGCACCTGGCGCTTGATGTGCATCGCCTCGGCATCGCTCATCGGCACCGGCCGCCCGCGGCCGCCGCCGCCGAGGAAGCCCGTGACCTTCGCGGTGTTCTTCACGAGGTGCCAGGTCTCGTCCGTGAGCTCCATCTTCACGAGCACATAGCCCGGGAAGAATTTCCGCTCCGAGCTCACCTTGGCGCCGCGCTTCACTTCCACGACCTCCTCGGTCGGGACTAGGACTTCCTCGAACAGGTCGGCGAGGCCCTTCTGCTCCGCCTGCTCGCGGATCGCCTGGGCGACCTTCTTCTCGAAGCCCGAATAGACGTGGGCGACATACCACCGCTTCGTCATGGCCTCAGCCTCCGAGCCCCAGCACTTGCTTCACGCCGTAGGCGAGGATCGAATCCACGAAGAAGAAGAAGATGGCCACGACGAAAGCCATCACGAACACCATCGCCGTGGTGATCGTGAGTTCCTTGCGCGTCGGCCAAGTGACGCGCGTCACTTCCTGTCGCACCTGCCGGAAGAATTCTGCGGGGCTGGTCCGTGCCATGTCTGGGGTCGCTGTGAAGGGGCGCGACTATAGCGCCCTCGGGTTACTCTTGCTAGTGCTCAATACAGAAGCGGATGGATGGCAGGAGTGGAGGGGCTCGAACCCCCAACCCCCGGTTTTGGAGACCGGTGCTCTACCAATTGAGCTACACTCCTAACGGTTTGTTTTTCCACGGGTTTCGAGCCGCCACGCCAACCCTCGAAACCCGTGCAGGGCCATCTCCTTTACTTGATGATGTCCGCGACGACGCCGGCGCCGACGGTCTTGCCGCCCTCGCGGATGGCGAAGCGCAGGCCCTTCTCCATCGCGATCGGCGCGATGAGCTCCACCTCCATCGCGATGTTGTCCCCGGGCATCACCATCTCCGTCCCC
>DATKNV010000251.1:0-20962 GCA_035541215.1 Allostellaceae bacterium
GCGGACCATGGTCGAGATCTTCGCCGACGGCGGCGCGAGCGAGGAGTTCGTGGCGCAGTTCAGCTTCATCTCCGCCGAGGAGCTGCCGGTCTACCAGGCGATCCTCGGCCGGCTCGGCAAGGCCGGGGCCGCGAGCCTCAATCGCGAGGACCGCGCGCGCATGCTCGCCCTGCCCTTCCGGCTCGTGGTGGCGCGCCACCGCCTCGGCCTCATCGACGAGGCGATGCAGGCGCGGATCGTCGAGGCGCGCAAGGTCTTCGCCGCCGACCTACCGCCCGCGCTCGCGGGCAGCATCGAGTTCCTGGCGGAAGATCGCTACAACTCCGTCGCGACGATCCAGGACAACCTGCTCTTCGGCCGTCTCGCCTATGGCGAGGCCAATGCGGAGGCGCGGCTCTCGGCCTTTATCGCGGAGGTGATCGATTCGCTGGGGCTCCGCGCCACCGTGATCGAGGCCGGGCTCGAGTTCAACGTGGGCCCCGGCGGCTCTCGCCTCTCGCAGGCGCAGCGGCAGAAGCTCGTGATCGCGCGCGCGCTCCTGAAGCGGCCGGACGTCATGATCCTCGACGAGGCGACCTCGGCGATCGACGGTCCCGCGCAGGCGAAGCTCATCCAGGGCATCAAGGAAGAGCTCGAGGGACGCGGCCTCATCTGGTCGCTGCACCGGGCGGGCCTCGTGCGGCAGTTCAAGGAAGCGCTGGTGATGCGCGAGGGCAAGCTCGTCGAGCAGGGCGCCGTCGCGGAGATCGACAAGCCCGAGAGCGAGCTCGGCAAGCTCATTGCGGCGGAATAGGCGAAAACCCATGGGCGAGAGGACCATCCCATGAGCATCCACGAAGAAGTCGACATGCTGCGGCGGATTCCGCTTTTCGGGCAGATCGAGCCCGCGAAGCTGAAGCTCATCGCCTTCACCAGCGAGCGCGTCGCCTTCGATGCGGGAACGACACTATTCCACCAGGGCGACGCCGCGAACGCCGCCTACATCATCGTCGAGGGAAAGGCCGAGGTCGTGGTGGAGGGGCCGGGCGGGCCGGTGACGGTGGCGGTGCTGGGCGCAAACGACTTCTTCGGCGAGATGGGCATCCTCGGCGACGTGCCCCGCACAGCGACGATCCGCGCGCAGTCGCGTCTGGTGACGCTCCGGATCTCGAAGGACCTCTTCCTGCGCCTCATCAAGGAATTCCCGGCCATGGCGGTCTCGATGCTGCGCGTGCTCGCCTCGCGCCTCGAGGCCACCAACAAGCAGCTCCGCGCCGAGCATGCGGAGCTCGAGCGGCTGCGCGCGCTCCAGGCGTGAGCCGCCTCGACAGCTTCATCCGGCGCATGATGGCGCAGCGCGCCTGTCTCGACCGCGCGGCCGAGCTGGTGAAGGACGTGCCGGGTCCCGTGCTGGAGCTCGGCCTCGGCAACGGCCGCACCTACGACCATCTCCGCGAGCTTCTGCCGGAGCGCGAGATCTACGTTTTCGAGCGCGAGGTGGCGGCGCATCCCGACTGCATTCCGCCCGCGGAATTCCTGATCCTCGGCGACGGCCGCGAGACGCTCCCGGCGATGTGGGACAAGTTCCCGCACAGGGCCGCGCTCGCGCATCTCGACATGGGGACGGGCGATGCCGAGGCGAACCGGCGCCTGGCCGCGGAGCTGGCCCCGCTTCTCGCTCCGCTGCTCCGGCCCAATGCCGTCGTGGTGAGCGAGCCGCCGCTCGATCTTCCGGGCTGGCTCACCCTCCCGCTACCGCCGGGCGTGCGCGAGGGCCGCTATCACATGTATCGCGTGGGGTGAGCGCGGGCCGGCGGAGGCCGTGAGCGGCCTTGAAGTTCGCTCCTTTACTGCTCGAATGAATAGTGTCCGCGGAAAGACCCGCACGTCCTTCCGGCGGTTTACTTGCCACACGACGAAATTGTGATACTTTCGGATAGATCATGCCTCCACAAAGGGGGTCGATGCCGCGCCGGGCCGCGCTCGCAGCAGCCGGCGCAGACGAACAGGAGCGGATCGAATGCGAAAGTTTCTCCTCATCCTTTGCGCGTTGGCATTCTGGGCCGCGCTCGAGGCACCGATCGCCCGCGCGGCCGACTGCTCGACCGTCGGGCAGGATTCCATCAACGATGCGCTCGTCGCGAACCTCGAGCAGCAGGCTGCGGCCGCCGAGGCGCGCGCCGCGACGGCGCGAACCGCCAACGAGCGGGCGAGATGGGAAGCGACGGCACGGAGCCTCGAGATGCAGGCGAAGGCGGCGGCGGCGCGCCAGCGCGCGCTCGGGAACGCCGCGCGCAATCTCTGCAATACCCTCACGCCGAACAGCGACACCTCGAGCGACAGCGGCGACGACGACGGCGACGACGACAACTGAAGCGCGGGGGCGATCCGCTCCCGGAACTAAGTCCGGCACCCGTTCAAGAACAGGCTCACCGCCCCCGCCGCCCAGGAATCGATCTCCGCCTCCGTGAGCGGCGGCCCCATCCCGAGCGCGCGCCGCTGCGGCGCGCCCACGACCATCTGCAGGAATTGGGTCGCGGCGAAGACCGTGTCCGTGACGCCGATGCCGCCGCGGGTGCGCTCGCGCTCGAGGAGCGTCGCGATGCGCTGGACCGCCTCGCGGCCGCCGCCTTGCTCCGTCACGACCGCCGCGAGCTCGGGAAAGCGCGTCGCCTCCGCAAGGATCACGCGATGGAGCGCGAGCGCCTGCGGCGTCAGCGCCGCGCGCAGGATGTAGCGCGCGAGGCGGAGCAGGACCTCCTCGAGCGAGCCGCCCTCGAACATGCCGACGGGATCGGCCGGCCGCAGGCGCTCGACGACGCGATGGACGACGGCGCCGAAAAGCGCGGCCTTGTCCTCGAAGCGGCTATAGAACGTGCGCTTGGAGATGCGGGCGCGCTTGGCGATCGCCTCGATGGAGGTGCCGCCATAGCCCTCGCGCAGGAAGGCCTCGGTCGCGGTGTCGAGAATGCGCTCGCCGAGCCGCTCCGCTTCCGCGCGCGAGGGACGGCCGCCGCGACGCCCGCCCCTCGCCTTTTCGTTAGCGTCAGCCCCTGTCGCTCGCACGCCCGCCTTGTCTCACTTCGGCATCTCGCTCGGTGCCGCCTGATAGCCCGGCGGCGGATAATACCCCGGCGGCGGCGCGTAGTATCCCGGTGCGGGCGCGTAGTAGGCCGGAGCCGGATAGGGGTAAGGGTAAGGCGGGGGATAATAGGGCTGCCGGAAGGGCGCCGAGGCGATGACGAACGGCGCCGAGACGATCGCCGCCGCCGTCGCCGCCGCTGCTCCCACGAGCCCGAACGGAAAGTAGCAGCAGCCGTATCCGTGACCGTAATAGTGATGATATCGGCCGTCCCAAGCGCCGGCCGGCGCGAGCGGCATCGCCGCAACCCCCACGGCGACCAGCGCCGCGGCAGCAAGCTTCCACCTCATGACCGCAAACTCCTCTGGAGAAGGCGTCAGTACGGGAGCACAGAAACGCTACCATCAATCAAAACGGAACGCAACGGTACCGTTGCGTATTTTTGGTTCGTCCGAATTGTCTCAAGCCAGCATCAGAAGAATGCTCATTTGGCGGACGCGCCTAGAGCAAGTCGGCGAGAAATCTTGCTCCGTGGACGACGCGGACCACATCGATCCCGCCTTCGACGATCCGGTAGAGGATCAAATAGCGCCCAAGGAGCAGCGAGCGCGCTTGTGGGCCGATATCGGGTCGAGCCGGACCCATTTTCGGATTTCGCGCAAGCCGTGCGCAGACGCGGTCAAAGGCGTCCAAGGTCCGATCGGCGGCTGCGAGGTCGTGCGCAGCAACGTAAAGCCAGATATCCGCCAGGTCCTCTCGTGCCTGCGGGGTAACGACAACGCGCGTCACGCGCGATCTCAGGCTCGGCGTTTCCCACCGCGCGCCGCGAGACGCTTGCGCCCCTCTCGCTTGATGGCGTCGACATCGAGGGGCTCGCTGGGGCCGGCCTCAACCCCCTCGCGCCAAAGACGCATCAGCCCCCGCCGATCCTGCGGCGATAGACTCCGCCGCAAGCGCCATTCCCGCAGCGCCTCGCGGATGACTTCGCTACTCGACGCATATTCGCCGGTCTCGACGGCGCGGCGCACGAGCCTGGCCATCTTCGGGGTCAGTGCGATACTGAGCTTTGTAATGTTCGACAAGGGGTGCTCCGCCGTAGGAGGCCGAAAAGTAGCAATGTTTCCTACCGCCTACAATTGCGGCCGCCGGTCGAAAGCGGGCTGGCCTCTGCGAGGCGCACGAGACCGTGAATCCCCAAACCGCCGCACCCGATGATAGTTCTGGGTGGCCGACTTACCGAGTGGATCTCCCATGAACGACCGAAGCACTCCGCCCCGCCCCGAGGCCGCGCTCACCGCCGAGGAGGCGCGGCAGATGATTCTCGAGAACCTGCCGCCCGTCGATCATCAGGGCGAGATCGTGGAGCGCGTGGGCGGCGATGCAATCCGCGTGCGCTTGCCGTTCCGGCCGGAATTCATGGGCACGGAGCCCTGGCAGGACGGCAGCGGCCGGGTGTTCTCGGGCCCGATGGTGATGGGCTTCGCGGATACCGCCATGTACTGCTGCGTCATGGCCGCGATGGGGAAGGACGTGATCCCCGTGATGGCGAATTTCTCCGTCACCTTCCTGCGTCCCGCGCGCGCCGCCGACCTGATCGCGGAGGCGCGCATCGTCCGCCGCGGCGGCAGGCTCCATTATCTCGAATGCTGGCTCACCTCGGACGGCGAGAGCGAGCCCTGCGCCCACATCACCTCGACCTATCGGGTGGCGCGGCGCTGAGCGCCGCCCGCGCCTTCGCCTTGAGCGCGGGATAGCGCGCGAGGAGTCCAGCGCATTCCGCCATCGCCTCGACGTCGTTGAAGGCGGGGACGCCCGCCTTCTCCAAGCGCGCGAACCACTCGGCCTTGCCGGGAAGCGTGCCCATCATGCCGTGCAGGAAGGGGATCGGGACCTTGGCCGCGAGCTCCGCGAGCCGCGCCACGACCGGGCCTGCCTCGACCATGAAGGGGACGACGTGGATGCCGAGGATCGCGTCGAAGGCGCCGGCCCCCTCCTCGAGCGCGCTCTCCAAGGTGAGCCCGAAACGGTCCTCGCGCGCGTCCGCGAGAAGGTCGAGGGGATTGGCGACGGCGGCCTCCGGCGGGAGCGATGCCCTCAAGCGCGCCGCCATCGCCTGCGGCAGCGGCACGAGCTCTAGCCCCTCGGCCGCCGCGCGGTCGGTGCATAGCACGCCGGGACCCCCGGAGTTCGAGAGCACGAGCACGCGCTTGCCGATCCCCTGCGGAAAAGCGCCGAAGCCCTTCGCCGCGAGCAGCAGGTGGCGCAAGCTCATGACGCGGAGCACGCCGCAATCGGCGGCGAATTCCTCCATCTCGCGGTCGTCCTGCGCGGGGGCGCCGGTGTGCGCGGCGGCGGCGCGGGCGCCGGGGAGGGTGCGGCCGCCGATCAGTGCCACCACGGGCTTCTCCGCCACGACCCGCCGCGCGACGCGCCGGAAGCGCTCCTTGTCGTCGAAGCTCTCGATGTAAAGCAGAACCGAGGAAGTCTTGGCATCGCTGCCCATGAATTCCAGATAATCCGTCACCGCGAGCTGCACGGCATTGCCCACGGACACCACCGTCCCCAGGGGAATGCCGAGCGCGTGCGCGGCGGCGATCGCTTCCTCGCCGAGCGCGCCCGATTGCGTGACGAAGGCGGAGGCGCCGCGCGCATTCGGCCCCGGCGGCATGTCCCGGAGGAAGGTCGCGGCGAAGCGGCCGCCCTCGGGCAGATGGATGATCCCCGCACAGTTGGGGCCGACCACCGTGAGGTCGTGCTCGGCGATGAGCGCGCGCAGCTCCTGGTCGCGCGCCTTCCCGGCCTCGCCCGCCTCGGCGAAGCCGCCGGGGAGGATGATGAGATGCCGGTGCCCGGTCGCCGCCGCCTCGCGCACGGCCTCGAGGATCAGGTCCGGCCGAATCACGATCACCGCGAGATCGGCGGGCCGGTTGAGCTCCGAGAGGCTCTTGCGCACGGCCATCCCGAACATCTCGCCGCCCTTGGGATTGACCGGCACGATCTCGCCGCTGAAGCCGGAGATGCGGAGGTTCTGCAGCACCGCGCCCCCCGACGAGCTCGGCCGCTCCCCGGCGCCGACGACGGCGACGCTCCGGGGCGCGAAGAAGGGCCGGAGATCGCGCGGCCCCATGCTCAATCCCCGAACTCCACGATGACCGGCACGTGGTCGGAGCCCTGGGTCCAGTCGCGGGCGAGCTTCTTCACCTTGGCGCCCTTGAGGCGCGGCACCAGCGCGGGCGTCACCCAGACGTGATCGAGCCGCCGGCCGCGGTCGGATTTCTTCCAGTCCTGCGCGCGGTAGCTCCACCAGGTGTAAAGCTGCTTCTCCGGCGGGATGAAATGCCGGACCGCGTCGACGAAGCCGCCGGCCTTCTGGATCGCGGTCAGCTTCTCCACCTCGATCGGCGTGTGGCTCACGACCTTGAGGAGCTCCTTGTGCGACCAGACGTCGGTCTCCAAGGGCGCGATGTTGAGGTCGCCCACGAGGATCGCCTTCCGCCGCTTCGGCGAATCCTCGACGAACCACTTATGGAGCTCGTCGAGGAACTGGAGCTTGTGCGCGAATTTCGGGTTGACCTTGGGGTCGGGGATGTCGCCGCCGGCGGGGATGTAGAGATTGTGCAGCTCGATCCCGCCCGGAAGCTCCGCGAGCGCGTGCCGGCAATCCTCGCGCGCGCACCAGCTCTTGGTGGTGGGCCCATGGAGCGGCAGCTTCGAGATGATGGCGACGCCGTTGTAGCCCTTCATCCCGTGGATCAGCAGGTGCTGGTAGCCGAGCTTCTCCAGGGGCTCGCGGGGGAAGAACTCGTCCGGCGTCTTCGTCTCCTGGAGGCAGAGGATGTCCGGCTTCTCCTGGCGGAGTAGCCGGCGGACGAGATCGATGCGGAGCCGGACCGAATTGATGTTCCAGGTTGCGAGCGAGAAGCCCATCGTCTCTCCGGAGAGCCGTCAGAAGAGGTAGCAGCGCTCGCCGAACACGCCGAGCAGCCAGCGACCTCCGGCGAAGAGCCGGTACTTGATCGCGAGCGGATGATCCTCGCCGAGACCGGCCGCGAGCACCAGCCCCATTTGATGGCACGCCATCGCGGCGGCGCCCGCGGCGACGCGGCTCAAGGCGGGATCGGCGACGCCCGCGCGCGCCGCCGCGAGCGCCGCATGACCATGGAGCGCCGAGGACGCCTCCGCGACCGCGCTCAGCGCCGCCATGAGCGGGCCATCGCCGAAGGCGGCGGCGCCCGCGCGCTTCAAGTCCTGCGCCGCGCGCTCCTCCGCTTCCCACCAGCGATGGCTCCAGTCCTGGCGCTGCGCGATCGCCGCCGCCTCGCTCCAGCCGGGCACGCCCTCGACCGCGAGCGCGCCGAGAGCGAGGGCGGAGAGATAGCGCTCCGTCTCCGCGCGCTCGGCCGGCAGCAGCGGCTCGCCGCAGGCGGCGAACCAAGAAGCATTGATTAGTTCAGAAGCGAGCGCGCGAACTCTGCCGAGCCCCTCACCCCTCGAGGGGGAGGGTTGGGAGGAGGGTGAATCCGTCCGCACGATTTATCCGCCGCTGCCGCGGCGTGACCCCCCGCCCGGCGACGCTGTCGCGTCGCCGACCTCCCCCTCAGGTGGGGAGGGGCACGAACCGATCATGATTAGCGATTTCCCCGGTCCTCGCGCCAGAGGCCGAGCTTGTCCTGGACGGGGCGGTCGGAGAAGCTGAAGAGGACGCTCTCGGCCTCCGCGCGATGCACGGTGCGGTTCCAGCTCGGCGCGACGAAGATGTCGCGCGGACCCCATTGCACGGTCTCATCGCCGATCCGCGTCTCGCCCTTGCCCTCGACGCAGACGAAGACCGTGCCGTCGGAGCTCCGATAGGGCGAGGTCGAGAAGCCGTTCGGCAAGAGCTGCATGAAGGTCGCGATGGTCGGCATGGCGTAGTCGCCGGTCGCGGGATTGACGTAGCGCATCTTGTAGCCGTGGCAGGGATCGGGCTCGCCGTTCCGGGCGAGCGTCGCCAAGGCCTCGCGCGTCCGCCCATAGGGATAGCTGAAGATCGGCGAGGCCTTGCTCTGCGGCTTCCAGTCGACGGGGAGGAGGCCCTGTCCATAGCGCTGCAGCGCGTCGCCCGCGGGCCGCGTCACCATCTGCGTCTCGGCATTGCCGGGCTCGGCGAAGCTCGCATCGAGGAGCCGCACGAGCGGCACGTCGAGCCCGTCGAGCCAGACCATGGGCTTGTCGCTGTCGTTGCCGTGATCGTGCCAGGTCCAGGAGGGCGTAATGATGAAGTCGCCGTACTCCATGATCGTGCGCTCGCCGTCGACGGCGGTGTAGGCGCCGCTCCCCTCGATCACGAAGCGGAGCGCGGATTGGCTGTGACGGTGCGCCGGCGCCACCTCGCCGGGGAAGATGAGCTGCAGCCCCGCGAAGAGCGAGTGCGTGACCGAGGTCTTCCCCTTGAGCCCGGGGTTCTCGAGGATGAGGACGCGCCGCTCGGCCTCGCGCGCGGAGATCAGCTTCCCCGTCCGCATGAGATAGGGCCGCACCTCCGCGTCGTAGTGCCAGATCGCGGGCTTCGCCGGGGAGACCGGCTCCTTCGTCACGATCCCCCGCAGCACCTCCCAGAGCGGCGCCAGGTTGTGCGGGGCGATCTCCCGGTAGAAGGCCTCGCGCTCGGGCGTGGTGGCGGGGGCGGCTTCCATGGCGTCTCCTCCTGGATACTCGGCGCTCAGGCCGCCTCGGCGGCGACCTCCGGCAGCTTCAGCCTCAGGTGATCTTCCACCAAGGCGCGGGCGCGTTCCAGATAATCCGCACGCATCTCCTCGTTCGTGCGCTGCTTGATCTGGTACTTGCGGTAGAGGGCGTTGTTCTTGGAGCCGCTGCGGCCGAAGAAGGCCGGCAGCATCGGGAAGTAGCGGTTGATCGCGTCCTGCACCTTGGCGCGGCCTTCCGCCGTCTTGCAGAGCTCGGTGCAGAAATCCTTGCCGAACTGCGCGTGGAAGCGCTCCTCCGGCATGGTCATGCGCGCGAGGTTGCGCAGCGGATGGAAGGAGCAATGGAGGAGGTCCTCGACCTGAAGGATCTCCGCGAGATCCGCGAGCAGCTTGATCACGCAGAACTCCTCCCAGGTCTTGAGCGGGAACTCGAAGATCGAGAGCGGGCGCTTGCCCTGCGGCGTCATCTCGGCCTCGGGGATGCCCATCTGCTCGCCGAGCTCCTTGAAGCGGACGTGATGGCCGTACTCCTCCATGGCGACGCGGCAGGTGAGCCACTTCGCATAGGGCGTGGGCGCGAGCGCGATCGCGGGCTCGTCGAAGACCTGTGCGCCGTAGAGCTCGTTGACGGCGTGGCTGCGCACGATCTTGCGCAGTGCCACCTGATACTCCTCCGGCGCGCTCTTGAGCTCGGCGGCGGTCTTGATGACGGGAACTTGCGTATCGGACATCGGAGGATCCTTTCGATCTGTTCTAGATCCGAGCGCCTCAGACCAGCGGCTCGCCGGCGAAGGCCTCGAGGTCGGTTTCGAGCTTCAGGAAGTGCGGTTGCAGGGTTTGGGCGACCGCGGCGCCGAGATCGGCGCCGGTGTTGACGAGGGTGGCGATGGGCCGCGGCTGCGAGAAGAGGAAGATCTCGCGCCCGCGCACGCCGAAGAGCTGTCCCGTCACCTGCGCCGCCTGCGGCCCCGCGAGCCAGGCCACGAACTCCGCGACCGCGCGCGCAGGCACCTTGAGCGCGCGCTCCTTATAGGCCGCCTGCGCGGGATTGGCGGGCTTGATCGATTCCGTGACGCGGGTCGCGGCAAAGGGTGCGACCGCGTTGCAGGTGACCTGGCTCCGCGCCATGTCGAGTGCCACGACGCGCGTCAGCCCGACGAGCCCCGCCTTGGCGCTCGCGTAGGCGGATTGGCCGTAATTGCCATAGAGGCCCGCGGTCGAGACCATGTTGACGATGCGGCCCCAGCGGCGCTCGCCCTTCGCCTGCTCGCGCAAAACCGGCGTTGCCGCCGCGAGCACGTGATGGGCTGCGCTCAGATTGGTGCGGATCACCGCGTCCCAGGCCTCGGGGTCCGCCTTGAAGATGAAGTGGTCGCGGAGGATCGCGGCGCCGTTGACGACGATGTCGAGGCCGCCGAATTCCTTCACCGCCAATTCCACTGCCGCCGCTGCCGCGCTGGGGCTCGCGATGCTCTCCGTGAAGGCGCGGGCGCGGCTGCCGAGGCCCTTGGCGACGGCGGTGGCGATCTCGGGATCGGCGCCGCTGCCGTCGATCGAGGTGCCGACATCCGCGATCACGACGGCGGCACCTTGCGCGTGGAGCGATTCCGCGATCGCGCGGCCGATGCCGCGGCCGCCGCCCGTGACGAGAGCGACACGGCGCTCGAGTGTCGCCGTCATTTTCCGGTTCCCGTGCTCAAGGCTTGCTTCTCCGCCTCCGTGTAGAAGGCGTCGGCGTGAATGTCCTGCCGGCGCATCCTGCGCTGCGCCAGCAGCGCGCTCACCGCCTCCACCATCGGCGGCGGGCCCGCAATGTAGGCTTTGACGCCGTCGAGGTCCTGCGCATCCGCCGCAATCGCCTCATGCACGAAGCCGGTGCGCCGCGCCGTCGGCGCCGAGGGCTCCGAGAGGATCGGAATGAAGGAGAGATTGGGATGCTTCGCGGCAAGGCGCAGGAAATGGTCCTCGAGATAGAGGTCGCGCTCGTCGCGGACGCCGAAGTAGAGCCGGATCGGCTGACGCGCGCCGCGCCCGAGCGCGGTCCCCACGATCGACTTGATGGGCGCGAGGCCGGAGCCGCCGGCGATCGCGAGGATCGGCCCCGTGTGCTTCTCGCGCAGCCACGCCGAGCCGAAGGGGCCTTCGACCAGCACCTTCTCGCCGAGTTTGAGACAGCGCGCGGCATAGCGGCTCGCGGCGCCGCCGGAGACGTGACGGATGTGGAATTCGAGCAGGCTCTCGTCGGGCCGGCTCGCCATGGAGTAGTCGCGAGCCGCCAAGCTCGAGAAGCGGACGGCCGCATATTGGCCCGCAGAGAAGGTGAAGGGACCGCCCGAGACGACCTCGAGCCGCACGCCCTTGATGTCGTGCGTCATGTCCTCGAGCGCGACCACGCGGCAGACGAGCTGGCGCTGCGGATGGATCGCGACCTCGTCCGCCTCGAGCCAGGCGACCGACGCGTCGCTCCAGGGCATGGCGCGGCAGGCGAGAATGAGGCCTTGCGCGCGCTCCTCCGGCGAGAGCGCATAGTCCGAATAGGCCGCGAGCTCCACCTCGCCGCCCTCGAGGCTCGATTTGCAGGAGCCGCAATTGCCGGAACGACAGCCGTGCGGATAAGGCACGCCCGCGGCGAGCGCCGCCTCCAGAATGGTCTGGCCGGGCTCCACCGCGATCGCGGCGCCGTGCTGGCGTATTGAGACCCTGTAGGTCATCGCGACATCCCCACGCGCCGACCATGGCGCGCACACATTAGGATGTCAAATTGTTTAAGATACAAACAATACCGCTTCACGAACTTTTGAGCGGTCGTGAGGAGGGCGCTAACTCGCGAGAATGCAATGGTATGTGGGCCACGGATGGGACAGGCGGTGGGCCCAAAAACGTGGCGCCCGGTCAGGGGGGATTGACCGGGCGCCGGAAGCGCCGTTTGGGGGAGTCCGGCTTCGGCAGGGGAACCAAAACCGGACAGTCGGAGGGAGGGTCCACCGACCGCTTCGGACTCATCTACTTGGTGCGGCATAGCCGCAACAGGTAATGCGTGAATAGAATGGTCGATATGCGATTCTCACATACCACAGCTCAAACGGCCCAGCAGCAGATCCCGGCAGGCCTGGGGCTGCTGGAAGATCATCATGTGCCCGGTGCCGGGCAGAACCGTGAGGTCCGCTTGGGGGAGGCGCCTGGCAATCGCTGCCATGACGCCGCTGACCCAATCCCGCTCGGGCGCGTCGGGATCGCCGCTGACGAGATGGAGCTGGCTCGCAACGCGCGGGAGCCGCGTCCAGGTATCCGCGTCGCGGTGGGCGGCGAAAACCGCGCTCTCGATCTCCGGCGGACAGCAGAGCACGAAGCCGCCGGCGCCGTCGGGCTTGAGGCTCGCGCGGCAATGTGCCGCGAGCATCTCGGGGTCGAAGCTGCGGAAGACGCCGCGCGGGCGCAGGAACTCCAGGAGCGCCTCGGGGCTTGTCCAGCGTGCTTGGCGCCGCGCGCTGCCCCGGACCAGGCGCTCCTGCTGCGCGATCGCCTCGGGATAGTTAGGCGAGTCCCGCGGCGGGAAGATCGGCGGCTCGAAGAGCGTGGCGCTCGCGAAGGGCAGCGGAGCGCCGCGTGCGCCGAGCCGCACCGCCGCCGCGGCCGAGAGCGAGTGTCCGGCATAATGCAGCGGCCGCGCACCGATCCGCGCCCGCACCGCCTCCGCCACCGCCGCGAGATCGTCGGCGAAGCGATCGACGCAGAAGACCTCCTCGAGCGCGCCCGCGGGCCAAAGCGACGCACCGTGCCCGCGCGCGTCGAAGGCGAAGACGTGAAAGCTGCGCGCGAGCTCGCGAAGCCAGGGCGCGTAAGAGCCCGCGGCGAGGCCGTTCGCATGTCCCACCAGCAAGGCAGGTGCCTCCGATTGTGGCGAATTCAGCGCGTAGAGCGCAAGACGTGCACCGCCGCGCGTCATCACTTCCGCGCGCGTCCATTCCCAAAGTGCAGAATCCAACGACATTTTCAGCAATTCCCGCTTGTCACGCCGCGCGAGTCTAGCGCATCCTCCGCACGCCTAGAGAGCAATACGGGCACCACATTGTCGGGGGAGCAAAGTGCCGTCGGATGAGTCCGGTCGAAGTTCCGCCAGCGGGGGAAGTCGATCCCCATCGCTGGGCCTCCTGCCTACCTTCTTGGGATATCACTTGCGGCGCGCTCAGGTCGCGGCGTTCCAGAATTTCGCGGAGTACGTCGGCGCTTCCGACCTCACGCCGGGACAGTTCGGCGTTCTCGTGGTGATCGACGCCAATCCCGGCTTGAGCCAGACGCGCCTGGGAAGCGCGCTCGGCATCGACCGCTCGACGGTGGTGGCCGTCATCGACCGGCTCGAGGGGCGCGGCCTCGTGGTGCGCCGTCCCTCGCCGCACGACCGCCGCTCGCACGCGCTGCATTTGAGCGAGAACGGAAACGCCGCGCTGAAGCGCGTCACCGAGCGTGTGCGCGCGCATGAGAAGATCATCGCCGGCGACCTCTCCGACGCCGAGGTCGCCACTCTCGTCGCGCTGCTGGACCGGGTGGCGAGGGGATAAAGAAGCTATCAGCTGACAGCTATCAGCTCACTCCGTTTTTTGCCGTCATGGCCGGGACAAGCCCACGGCTGTCAGGTTCCGCTCTCGACACAGCCCGGGAGAGTCGCCGCCACTCTCTCCGCCCTCTTTTGTCGTCATGGCCGGACTTGTTCCGGCCATCTACGTCGCCCCGTGCGCACTGCGGGCGCGCGGATTGCCGGGGCAAGCCCGGCCATGATGGCTAAACAAACGCTGATGGCTGACGGCTGATAGCTGACAGCTTTCGACTCACGCCGCGGGCTGGGCGCGGCGGTGGCGGGAGGCGGCGCGGCGGGCGCAGTGGGCGCCAAACTCCGCGAAGAGATTGCGCGCGAAGGCGTAGTCGGCGGCGCGGAACTCCGGATGCCACTGCACGCCCACGACGAAGCCGCGGGACTTGTGGCTGACACCCTCGACCTGTCCGTCGGGTGCCACCGCCTCGACCGCGAGCTCCTCGGCGGGACGGTCGATCCCCTGCTGATGGAGCGAGTTCACGGTGATCTCGAGCGCTCCCGCCCAGCCGGCGAAGCGCCCGCCCGGGGTGAGCGCGACCGTGTGCGCGACGTGCGCGTACTTCTCGGGCATGGTGCCGATGCGCGGCGCGCGGTGGTCGATGCGGCCGGGCACGTGCTGCACCTGCTGATGAAGCGTGCCGCCGAGCGCGGCGTTCAATTCTTGGATGCCGCGGCAGATCGCGATCACCGGCAAATCCGCCGCCACCGCCGCGCGGATCAGCGGCAGCGTCACGGCATCGCGGGCGGGATCGTGCGCGAGGTCCGGCACCTTCTCGGCGCCGTAGTGGTGTGGCTCGACGTTGGAGCGGCTTCCCGTGAGCAAGAGCCCGTCGAAGCGCTCCACGATCTCCTCGACCGGCACGTGGTCCGCGAGCGCCGGCACCAGAAACGGCACCACGCCCGCGCGCTCCGAAGCCGTCACCAGGTATTTCTCGCTGACGAAATGCGTCATGTGATCGCCTTGGAGACGGGTGCAGCATGGCACCGCGATCACCGGCCGCGATTCAGTCCGTTTGGCGTCTCGCATGGGAGGAGGATCGTCGGGGGCTGGTTGCCCAAGGATTAATGGGACGGGCTCAATTTGTGGGGCAAGATATCGGGCAATGCAAGACGCCATCCAAGTGCTCCTGGCGTGGAAGAGCATTGCCGTTCTCGCATGGCTCGGTCTGCTCTTTGCAGCCGAGCGCCTGCTGCCCGCGGCCCCGCTGCCGCCGGCCGTCGCCCGCCCCTGGCTTCGCCTCGCCGGAAACGCCGTGCTCTGGGCCGTGAATTCCGGGCTTTCGGTCGTCGCGGTGGTGCCGCTCACGGCCTGGGCGAGCGATGTTGCACCGCAGTGGCGGCCCTCATGGTGGTCGGGGGGATGGGGCCTCGCCCTCGATCTCCTGCTCCTCGACGGGCTCATCTACTGGTGGCACCGCGCCAACCACCGGCTGCCGTTCCTCTGGCGCTTCCATTCCGTCCACCACCTCGACCGCACCCTCGACAGCACGAGCGCGCTGCGCTTCCATTTCGGCGAAGTGCTGCTCTCGGCGCTCGCCCGGGCGGCCGCGGTGATCGTGCTCGCGGTGCCGCTCGTCTCGGTGCTGGTCTTCGAGACGGTCCTGCTGATCGCCACGATCTTCCACCACTCGAACCTGCGCCTCGCGCCCGGGCTCGAGCGCGCGCTCTCGCGCTTGGTCGTGACGCCCTCGATCCACTGGGTGCATCACCACCGTCTCCGCGCGGATACCGATTCCAATTACTCGACCGTGCTCAGCATCTGGGACCCGCTCTTCCGCTCGCGCTCGGCGACGGCCCGCACCCCCGATCTCGAGATCGGCGTCGAGGGCCGCGAGGAGCTCCCGCTGCTGGGCCTGATCGCGGCGCCGTTCCGGTGAAGGAAGCTGTCAGCTATCAGGTATCAGCCGTCAGCACAGACACCGGTTATCGTCATTACCCGGCTTGTCCTGGCCCAGCCACGCGCTCATGCCGGGCAGGAGATCTCGTGGATGCCCGGCACAAGGCCGGGCTGACGGCTGATAGCTGACAGCCACCCCCTAATGCTTCGTCTCCGACGGCCGCGGGTCGGTCCATTGGAAGAGCCTGGGATCGACGGCGGCGCCGTAATGGGGATCGGTGAGCGTGACGGTGATGCGCTTCTGCTGCACGTCCACCACCGTCCATTGCCGGAGCTCCAGCGGCCGGTCCGTGAGCGTCAGCGTCACCGAGCCCTGATCGGCCTCGCCGGTCTCGACGAAGGTGAGGCGGATCACCCCGGGCTGGTGCTCGTAGCGCGTGAGCGTGACGGCCCCGGTCAAGGCGATCCGGTCGCGCAGCAGGAAGGCCGCGGGCGTGCTCTCGATGCGCATGTCCGTCACCTGCTGCAGCTCGCGGTCGTAGTAGTGGATGTCGCGCCCGTCCGCGACCAGCAGGATCGGCACCGGCGCATCGTACTCGAAGCGCATGCGTCCCGGGCGCGAGAGATAGAGCTTGCCGGTTGCGAGGTTGCCCTCGCCCGAGACTTGCTCGAAGGCTGAGGCAAGCGTGCGGATGCCGTTGAGGTATTCCTCGATCTGCGCAACTTCCGCCTGCTGCGCCGTGTTGAGGGTCGCGGGCTTCGGCGGGGGAGTGGCGCCAAGCGCGCGCGCAAGCGGTGCGGCCGAGAGCGCGAGCGCTCCAAGGAGAACACGGCGGGTGAGCATGTTAGTCATCTAGCATGAGATTGGGGCGGGAGGATGGCCGATCCTGCAGTCTCTCACTCCCGCACCGCGTGGAGACCGTACTGCTCGAGCGCTTTGGGGAGGCTGTCGGGGCCGACGAGATGGCCTGCGCCCACGGCGATGAAGACCGTGCCGTGGCCGCTCTCGACCATCTTCGCGATCGCCTTGGCCCAGGTCCGGTTCCGCTCGACGATGAGGACGGCATAGAGCTCGCGATAATTCTCTGCCTGGAGATCGAGCATCTCCCGCTCGATCCCCGCGGCGTCGCCGGCCTCCCAGGCATCGACCATGGCCGTGACCTTGGCGGGACCTTGCGCGATCTCATCGAGCGTCGAGCGGAGGAGATCGAGCTCGGCCGCCGGCGGCAAATCCGCGAAGAAGTGCATCTGCTGCGCTGCCGTCTCGAAGGCGTGGACGGGCTTCCCCTGCGCCTGTGCCTCGGCCTTGAGCACGGTATCGACGCCCTCGTGGGGATCGTAGCCGGCCTTGAGGAGCGGCAGCACCTCGAGGGTGAGGGCGGCGAGCCAGGGCCGCATCGGCTCGAGCGCGGCCTCGCTTCCGAGCCCCGCCTCCGCCGCCGCGGCGTTCACCTGGTCGAGCTCCGCAGCCGTGAGCTTGCTCGAGAGCGGGTGCGCGGGATCGGTCCCGAGCTGGAGAACCACGGGGCGCAGCGTCTGCGGGTCCTGGTCGATGAGCTCGAGCCAGAGCTCGCCGCTCTCGGCGAAGGCTTGCTTGAACTTCGGCGTCTGCCAGGAGGTCCCGGGCTTGAGCGCGTGGACGGTGCCGAAGAGATGCACGGTCGCGCCGTTGCTCCTCACGATCCACATCGCGGGCTCCGCCGAAGCGGGGGCGGCGAGGAGGATCGCGAAGAGGGCGGCGAGGAGGCGGGGGAACATGAGTAGCTCTCAGCTGTCAGCTATAAGCTATCAGCCATCACTCCCCCGCCCGCGCGAGCACCTCGCGCTTGCCCACGTGGTTCGCGGCGCTGACGACGCCTTCGCGCTCCATGCGCTCGACGACGCGGGCGGCGCGGTTGTAGCCGATCTGGAGGTGGCGTTGGATGAAGCTCGTGGAGCATTTGCGCTCGCGGCAGACGAGGGCCACCGCCTGGTCGTAGAGCGCATCGCCGCTCCCGCCGCCGTCCTCCTCGAAGCCCAGCGGCGCCTCCTCGTCGGTCTCGACGGTCACGTCCTCGACGTAGTCGGGCTCGCCGCCGCGCTCCTTGAGGAAGCGCACGACCGCCTCGACCTCCTCGTCGCTGACGAACGGGCCGTGGACGCGGGTGATGCGGCCGCCGCCCGCCATCAGCAGCATGTCGCCGCGGCCCAGGAGCTGCTCGGCGCCGCTCTCTCCGAGGATGGTGCGGCTGTCGATCTTCGAGGTCACCTGGAAGCTGATGCGGGTCGGGAAATTCGCCTTGATCGTGCCGGTGATGACGTCGACGGAGGGCCGCTGCGTCGCCATGACGAGATGGATGCCCGCGGCACGCGCCATCTGCGCCAGGCGCTGCACCGCGACCTCGATGTCCTTCCCCGCGACCAGCATCAGGTCCGCCATCTCGTCGACGACGACGATGATGAAGGGAAGCGGGTTCATGTCGAGGGGCTGCTCCTCGAAGACGGGCTGGCCGGTCTCGGCGTCGAAGCCCGTCTGCACCTTGCGCATGAGGGTCTCGTCCTTCTGGCGCGCCTCCTTGAGGCGGGCGTTGTAGCCCTCGATGTTGCGCACGCCGAGCTTCGACATGAGGCGGTAGCGGTTCTCCATCTCCTTGACCGTCCACTTGAGCGCCACCACGGCCTTCCTCGGGTCGGTCACGACGGGCGCCAGGAGATGCGGGATCCCATCATAGACCGAGAGCTCCAGCATCTTCGGGTCGATCATGATGAACTTGCAGCGGTCGGGCGGCAGCCGGTAGAGCAGTGAGAGGATCATGGTGTTGATCCCGACGGATTTGCCGGAGCCGGTGGTGCCCGCGATCAGGAGATGCGGCATCCGCGCGAGATCGGCGATGACGGGCGTCCCGCCGATGTCCTTGCCGAGGGCGAGCGTGAGGTGATGGCCGCTCCGCTCATAGGCGTCGGAGGAGAGCAGCTCCCGGAGAAAGACCATCTCCGCCTTCGTGTTTGGAAGCTCGATCCCCATGACGCTCCGTCCGGGGACGACGGCGACGCGGACGGAGACGGCGCTCATGGAGCGCGCGAGGTCGTCGGCGAGGCCCACGATCCGCGAGGCCTTGATCCCCGGCGCGGGCTCGAGCTCGTAGAGCGTCACCACGGGACCCGGCCGCACCTTCACGATCTGGCCCTTGACGCCGAAATCGTCGAGCACGGTCTCGAGGAGCCGCGCGTTCTGCTGGAGGGCATCCTCGTTGACCGCGGTGCCGCGGCTCTGGGGCGGCTCCGTCAGCAGGTCGATGGGCGGCAGCACGTGCCGGCCCGAGGGGCCGAGATCGAGCGCGGTCTGGCGCTGGGCGCGCCGCCCCGAGGCGCGTTTTGCGGGCACCACGTCGGCGGGCGCGCGCTTCCTCGGCGGAGGCGGCGGGGCGTCCTCGTCCTCGCTCTCGGCCATGCGCGGCTCGCGGCGCTCCGGCGTCTCCACGAGCGGCTCCGCGCGCTCGCGCGGGCGCGGCATCAGACGCCGCAACAGCCACAGCCCCGCGCGCGGGAGCAGGAGAGCGCCGCGGCCCAACCAGAGGAGAGCGCGGCCGAAGGTGCGCGCCACTCCCGCCCATTCCTCGAGACTCAAGCCCAGCACGAAGAGCAGCAGCAGGCCCGAGAGCGCGGCCGCCGCCATGGCAATCGCGGGAACCGGCACGTGCGTGTGCGCGAGTGCCGCAAGCCCCATCTTGCCGATGACGCCGCCCATCCCCGCGCGGACGGGCCAGCCGAGCCCCGGCGGGAGCAGCGTCACCGCCACCGCCGCCAGCACCATCTGCGGCAACAGCAGCGCGAGGCGGAGACTCACCTGCGCGATGCCGCGATCGAGCAGCAGCCGGAACGCCCATGCCAGCAGCACGACCGGCAGCAGCAGCGAGGCGAGGCCGAGCCACTGGAAGGCGAGATCGGCGACCGTCGCGCCCAGCGGGCCGACGATGTTGTGCACATGGGCGCTTCCGGCGCTGTTGGCGGAGGGGTCGCCGGGATCGAAGCTCGCGAGCGCCGCCACGAGCAGCAGGCTCGCGAAGATCAGCAGCACGCCCGCGCCCTCCATGAGCCGGCGCCGGACCATCGCCATCATCGGCGAGGTCTCGTCCTCGTGGCGTCCGACGTCCTCGGTTACGTGCGCCATGCCGGGCTCGCTTTGCGGCGACAGGGTTGAACCGCCAAGGCGCCAAGACGCCAAGTTCTTTCTCGCGGCGAAGCCGCAACAGCGTCTTCTCTGTGTCTCACTGCCTCTGTAGTTGAATTCCACCACAGAGGCAGTGAGACAGTGAGAAAAGAGGGCTGCGGCTTCGCCGCGAGGAAGAACTTGGTGTCCTTGGTGTCTTGGTGGTCAAGAAACGGGCGCAAGAGGCGCGGCATGGCGGGTCACCCTCCGTCCAGCACGCGCACCACGCGCTCCAGTCCTTCGGCGACGGTGGCGTCGTCGTGGACGAGGGCGATGCGGATGTAGCGCTCGGCGGGATTGATCCCGCGCGCGTTCTTGCGCGCGATGTAGCCGCCGGGAAGCGTGCGCACGCCGGCCTCGCGCCAGAGCTTCACGGTCGCGGCCTCGCCGTCGCCGACCTCGAGCCAGAGGAAGAAGCCGCCGGGGGGACGGTAGAAGCCGTATTTGCCGCGGAGGACGCGCTCGGCCACGTCGATCTTGCTGCGGTAGAGGGCGCGGTTCTCCAGGACGTGCTCCTCCTCGCGCCAGAGCGCGGTCGCGGCCTCCTGGATCGGATAGGGGATCTGGCAGCCGCCGTAGCTTCGGAGCTGCGCGAAGCGCTTGATCACCTCGGCATCGCCCGCGACGAAGCCGATGCGCAAGCCCGCGGCGCTCGAGCGCTTGGAGAGCGTGTGCGAGACGATGACGTTCGCGAAATCCCGGCCCATCGCCGCCGCTGCCTCGAGCCCGCCCGGCGGCGGCGCTGTGTCGTAGATCTCGGCGTAGCACTCGTCGATCACCAGCAGGAAATCGTAGGCGCGCGCCATGCCGATCGCCTTCTCGAGGTAATCGAGGCTCGCGATCGCGCCCTGGGGATTGGAGGGGCTGCAGAGATAGAAGATCGCGGTCCGCGCAAGCACCTCCTCGGGGATCGCGTCGAGGTCCGGCAGGAAGCCCGTCTCCTTCGTCGCGTCGAGGTAATAGGGCTCGGCGCCCGCCATCACGCCGCCGCCGCTATAGACCATGTAGTAGGGGTTCGGGAGGAGCACGACCGGCATCTTCCCGGCCTTCTTCTCGGGCACCGCGACCTGCGCGATGAGGAAGAGCCCCTCCTTGGTGCCCGCAACCGGCAGGATGTTCCGCTCCGGCAGCACCATGCCCTCGGGGAGCGCGTAGCGTCGCGTGAGCCATGCCGCGACCGCGTCCCGATAGGCGGGGATGCCGACCATCGGCGGGTACTTGCTCCAGAGATGGGCGTTCGCGGCGATCACCTCGGCCACGAATTTGGGCGGCTGATGCATGGGGTCGCCCACCGACATCACGATGGGCGTGGTGTTGGCCTTGGGCTGCAACGGCGCCAGGAGCCCCGCGAGCTTGGTGAAGGCGTAGTCGCCGAGCCGGTCGAGACGAGGATTGTGCTCCACGAGGCCTTCCCTGAAAGTGCGCTGGGCGTTTGCGGCGGACGCAAACAAAACAGCAACATCATAAGCTTGGCAGAGTTTCCCGCACAAGCCAATACGCTACATCATCTTGTAGGTTGAAATCGCTCGCCCCTCCCAGCCTTAGACTCGATCACGCCCCGTTCTCAAAACCGCCCCCGAGTCGCGACTCGGGCGCG